>NZ_DHCG01000002.1:129580-390623 GCF_002398115.1 Aminobacterium sp. UBA4908 | reverse complement strand
GAGGTGGCGATCAGCTTGCCGACAAGAATTTCCTCCATCTGATCTCGAGTGTAGACCGTCAAGCGCTTCCAGCGTCGGATCGATTCAGCCACTTCTTCTGGAGCATGGCCTGTTTCAATCCGAACTAAAATCGCATTGACGTAGGGGTTGGTACTTTGCGAGGCAATAACCGTATCAAGTAAACCAGGCATTCCAGGCTGGTTAAAAGCTGGATTTTCAGCTGTGCGTCGGCGCTGTTCTCGGATGGCGTCATTGTCTTTTAAAAACTGGGCTTCTTGGGCATCTTTAAGCGGGATAAACACCATCGGATCACCATTAGAAGAAACCATCCTCCTGGTCAGGCCGACCACGGTGTATTGGTTACGACGGATCTGGATATGTTCACCAAGTTTAAATCCCGAGGCGATATCAGCAACGGCCTCGTAATGGCTCCGAGTGATCTGACGTCCTGCTACAAGATAGGGTGGCCAGCCCGGCGTTCCTGCTTCTCCAGGTGTGACGCCGGTAACCATGACGCGCACATCTCTTTCTTCTTTGCTTTTGCGCACCTGCATAGTGAGATAGGTGATGTTCGCTGTCTGTTTCACTCCCGGCATGCCTCGTATCTCGCGCCAGATGTCGTCGTAGATGCTTGATGATTCAGCATAAGGACCAAGCGTGTCTTTCTGTACTACCCAGAGATCAGCACCGCTGTTGTCGAGCAGCACCTTAGCGTCATCCACCATGCCACGATAGATGCCGGCCATGGATAATGTAACGCCAATCAGGAGTCCAAGTCCCATGGCGGTAAAGACGAACTTTCCCCAAGAGTGCATGATATCTCGCCCTGCCAAACTGATCATTGCGTTACCCCCGGGATATGATCAACGATGCGAATTCGGCGGCGTTCGTTCAATGCGTTTTCGCTATAGATCACTACCTGGTCACCAATCTTGAGCCCTTCTTGTACCTGTACGAGGCCCTCCAAATCAGCGATTCCTAGTGAAACTGGAGTAAAACGAAGGTCACCATTTATGACTTGCCACACGCCTAATTTGCCATCAATATGATGAATGGCGGCGTTAGGGACAACTGGAGTTTCCGCAAGCGTTGGTAATGTAATCGTGACTTCGGCCAGTTCGCCGATTGGCGGCATAGGATCGGGAATGTGGTCGAATACAACTTTGGCCAATACTTCCTCAGTTACCACATCTGCCAATGGCTCGACTCGCAGAACACGCCCTGTTTGCAGTTCACCTGCCTGGGAACGCAATGTGATCTGGGCTGATAAACCGGCGGCAAGACCTCGCGCACGAATTTGATCGAAGCGGACGTTGACCCACAGTGAGTACGGGTCGATCAATTCCACGACAGCTTGACCAGCAACTACGGTGGTTCCTGGATCGGCATTACGTGAAATAATCAATCCGTCAACTGGTGCAATCAGAGACAAATTACTGCGCTGCGCCTCTAGTGCCTCCCGCTCGGCACGTACACGGGAAAGCTCCTCACGTGCTGCAGTTAGCGCTGTTTCCGCAACCAACAGCTCTTGTCGTTTAGTGTCTGCTATCTCCTCACTGGCGAAACCCGCTTTAAGTAACTGCTCGTAACGTAAAGCCTGTGTTTTGGCATAATCCTTACGTACCTGCGTTTCACTTAAGAGAGCCGTTGCTCGCTTCAGGGTGGCATTTTGAGCCTTAATACGCTCATCAAGATCCACCGGATCCATTTCGCCAAGCGCTTGTCCCGCCTTGACATGTTCACCTACGTGTACATCCAAACGTTCGACCCGGCCCGCGAACGTTGGGCCAATCTTGTAGGTGTAACGAGCCTCAATGGTTCCAATACCGAATAGAGCAGGAGAGAGGCTCTTATTCTCGACTGTGGCCAACACAATTGATACTGGAGCAAGTGGCCCCGAACGCAAGGCCACATAGACAAAAAGCGCAAATAGAGGCACAAGTACAGCTATCAGTGCCAGTGTGCGTATTTGGAAAGGCAATTTTTTCATAGTGTATTCCTAATGCCTCGCTGGTAGATGCCAAAAACTTTTGGTGCATTGCGGCGCATATGGCTCACATCTCCAGCTATTAACGATTGCATGACCAACCCTTGAATAGAGCCTACGAAAAGTGTAGCTGCAGCTTCGCTATCAAGCTTTCCGTCAAGCTCTCCACAGTTTTTACCTTGTTCAAAGAAATGATTGAGGCGCTCTTTATAACGCATGGTAAGCGTTTGTGCCATCTGCTTGGGAACGGTTTCTTCAGAACGTTGCAATTCACAAAATAGCATACGTGGAATACCAGGATGCTCTGTTATAAAGTCCACATGTGCCATAAACATGCTTTCAAGAGCGGCGAGAGGAGAGGCTTTTGCGTGTACCGCCTTGTCGATGCGAGACATTAATCGCTCGGCTACCCATTCCATAACTGCTCGTAAGATGGCATCCTTGTTGGGGAAATAACGAAAAAGTGCACCTTGAGTCAATCCCATGTGTTTGGCTATGGCGGCTGTGGTAATTTCGCTCGGATTTTGTTCGCCAGCCAACTCGATCACCGCTTCTACCGTCATCACCCGTCGTTTCTCTCCCGAAAGATATTTGCTTGATGAGCTCATGTAAACCTCCATAAAAAAGTAATTAATTACTATTTTTTATCATGAAGGGGGGATTTGTCAAGCGTTTTTTAAACCTATTGTTGCTGGAGGGTGGCCTTCTTTGCGATCTGCTCCGCACCTTTTTCAGCACATTTCCATTTCTTTCAGTCAGCGGCATAGCATTTTGAGCACGGTGTATAGCCTTTTGCTTTTGCTTCCCAAAGTAAAACTTTCGATTTTTGTGAGATCGAACCGTTCTTGGCTTCAAGAGTTGGTGTCGATATGTGGACTTTCAGTCGAGCTTTATGGCAATATTATTAGGTTTATTGTGGTGTTGCGCGATTATTTTTTGATTCAGCTTTCTCAAATCCCCTCGTCTCACCGGATAGAGCTTTGTTGTTGATTAAGGTCGTGCGATAATCTTCGCAATAGCGTTTTTTTGTTAGGCGTCTTTTGCAAACGAGGGGTGGGGCAATATGGATTCTAAAGATAAGGTATGGGCGCATGTTCTAAACTTGGAAGATCTCGACGGTAGATTCCCTACCAGTAGTGCAGAATCCACGCACGTAAGAAGGTTTTCATGATTATTCGGGAGATACACGCCAAGAGCATTCTTTCAGCCTCAAAAATTTACCCTTATGTCATTAACCCCTATGTCGGCTGCCAACATGCCTGTACATACTGCTATGCCCGGTATATGAAAAAGTTCACTGGTCACAAGGAACCATGGGGTACGTTCGTTGACGTGAAGGTCAATGCTGTAGAGTTGCTGCAAAAAGAAATACGCAAGAAAAAGAAGGCGACAGTTTGGATCAGCGGTGTCTGTGACCCATATCAGCCCTTAGAGAAACGGTACGAGCTCACCAGGCAATGCTTGCAGATATTGTTTCGCGAAGATTGGCCCGTGGTGATCCAGACCCGATCTCCTTTGGTTCTTAGAGATATGGATATACTCAAAGAAGCAAAAAACGTGGAAGTAGGGCTTACTATAACAACTGCAAATGACGATATAAGAAAATTGTTTGAGCCTGCCGCGCCATCTATACCAGAGCGAATCAACGCTCTTATTGAATTACATCGGCAGGGAATCCGGACCTATGCAATGATTGCCCCGATTCTTCCAGGTGCGGAAAAACTGATTAATCTGCTGACAGAGGCTGTTGACTACATTTTGGTGGATCGCATGAACTACCACTATGCGGATTTTGTCTACAAAAAATACAGTTTGGAAGAGTATATGACGGAGGAATTTTTCGCTCGGGTAAGCCAGCAAATCAAGTCAGATTGCTTCCGTTTGGGTATTGAGTGCTCGGTAGTTTTCTAAGGAATGCCCGATCATAGTAGTTGCGTGTACTTACTACAGGCACTTTTGCTGTTTGGGTGTTCGCACTCATTTGGTCAGAATTGCATAGGCAATCCGTTCTTTATATATAAAATGTTTTTGTTATTGAAATCTCTTTTTTTTTAAATTATTATTGATATTGATTATCGTTATCTAAGTACTTATAAAAGGAGGTTTTGTTTTGAAGACCATCGAAGAGGCAGTTGCGGTTTATTTTCAAGATCTTAAAAAAGGATGCAATAATCTTATCAGTTGCGACCAGTTGAAAGAGCTTATGAGTAGAGAAGATGTTTATATTCTTGATATTCGGAAGCCAGAGGATTTTGAAAAAGAACATCTGGAAGGCGCTATCAATGTTTTTTGGAGTGAGGTAGGAGATCATCTGGATGAAATTCCGAAAGATAAAAAGGTGGTTGTCTGTTGCTATTCAGGTCAATCTGCAGGGCAAGTCGTGTCTCTTATGAGGTTGTTAGGTTATAATGCGTGCTCTCTAAAGGGTGGTATGCAATGTGATTTGACCTACCTACCTTTAGAAGCACATTGCTGTGACATACAAACAGAGACGTGTTCGTCTTGAGGCATTTAGATATATTTCTCCGTGGGAGAAATGAATAAACACATTGTTCAGCACCTCAATGTTAATCAATAGCTAAGTAATTTGAGAGGAATGGGTTCGACACTTCGGTGCTTAGGCGCTTGGGTACCATCGGGCTCATTCCTTTTTTATTTGTTTATAGCCCATCTTTCTGCCTCGCCGGAAATAACTTGAGGTACAATATATATTAATTTGCATATTTGGTGCGTGTTTACGTCTTTGCCATGTGATTATGCCTTTATCACGTGCTCGTGCCTGTGGCGGCCTGGACAAAAATATGCGTAAGAAGAGGCTGAGAATGTAAAATCCTCAGCTATAATTCAAAGAGAAACCGTGGCTGGTCCCGTTGGGGCGGTGCTGGCGGTTTCTTTAGTACTGTTTGTGGTGGCATATTCGACTGACTCGATTACTCTGGCAGCTTCAGCTACCTTGGCCGCGACGGCTTTGTCAGCAGTTTCAGCCGCATCAGCAGAAGAGACTATTTCAATTACTTCACAGGAGGAAGCCCAATGAAGATTCTCCATACATCAGACTGGCACCTCGGGCGCTCCCTTTACGGGCGCAAACGCTACGACGAGTTTGCCCAATTTCTAGACTGGCTCGGCACAACTATCGAAGCCGAAAATGTCGATGCACTGCTTGTCGCCGGAGATGTTTTTGACACGAGCACCCCCAGCAACCGCGCTCAGGAGCTTTACTACAACTTTCTCTGCACAGTCTCCCGTTCCTGCTGCCGGCACGTTGTCATCATTGCGGGAAACCACGATTCCCCCTCCTTTCTGAATGCCCCCAAAGAGATTCTCAAGGCCCTGAACGTCCACGTTGTGGGTTCCATAACAGATAACCCTGAAGACGAAATTATCGTACTGAGAGATAGGACCCAAAAGCCGGAAGCCATCGTCTGTGCGGTTCCGTACCTTCGGGATAAAGATATTCGCGTTGTCGAGGCTGGCGAAACAATTAAAGACAAGAATGACAAGCTCATCGAAGGCGTTGCAAATCACTATGAAGTCGTCTGCCACATCGCAGAGCAAAAGCGCGCCGAACTCAAGGAGAGTAGCGACATAGACATTCCTATCATCGCTATGGGGCACCTTTTTACGGTCGGGGGCGCAACGGTGGACGGAGACGGTGTCAGAGAGTTATACGTCGGTTCTCTGGCTCATGTGGCGGCCGACCGCTTCCCTCCATCCATCGACTATTTTGCGCTGGGACATCTCCACGTCCCTCAGCGTGTGGGAAATACTGATCACCTCCGTTACTGTGGCTCTCCCATCCCTATGGGCTACGGTGAGGCCCGTCAAAATAAAAGGGTGATTATTGTTGACTTCAACAGCACGATGCCAGACGTTCGGGACATTCAGGTTCCGTGCTTTCAGCCTTTGGAACGCATCGTGGGTTCCCTTGATGAAATAGAGTCGAGAATTGAGGAACTTAAGGGACAGGGCAGCTTTGCGTGGCTTGAGATCGACTATACGGGCACGAGCATCGTGGGGAATCTGCGGGAGGTCATGGAAGAGGCCATCTTGGGCAGTTCCATGGAAATTAGGCGAATAAAAAACAGGCAGGTTATGGAAAATGCCACTCTGGCTCTTGAGGAAAACGAGACCCTCGACGATCTGACAGTGAACGACATTTTTGAACGCTGCCTCGACGATCACGATGTTCCTCAGGAAGAGCGGGAAGAGCTTGTCACAGCGTACAACGAAATAGTCAGGTCTCTTTATGAAGACGACGTTAATGCGGAATAAGAGGGCTGGACATGAAAATTCTTGAACTCCGATTTAAAAACCTGAACTCTCTCTACGGAGAGTGGCGAATCGATTTTACAGATCCAGCGTATATGACGCACGGCATCTTTGCGATCACGGGGCCGACGGGCGCCGGCAAATCCACCATCCTTGACGCAATCTGCCTGGCTTTGTACGGGGCAACTCCTCGACTCGGGCGGATCACAAAGAGCGGCAACGAAATCATGTCTCGTCAGACGGCGGAGTGCTTTGCAGAGGTTGTTTTCGAATCTCAGGCAGGGCGTTTTCGTTGTTTCTGGGAGCAGCATCGCGCCCACGGTAAGATTGATGGAAACCTCGTCGATGCACATCATGAGATCAGCGAAGTGAAAGACGATGGGCCAGGCACAGTTATCGAGTCGAAAAAAAGCCTGGTTCCGGGCGTTATTGTAGATAAAATTGGAATGGATTTCGACCGTTTCACCAGGTCGATTCTCCTTGCGCAGGGCAGCTTCGATACCTTCCTGAAGGCCAACCCGGAGCAGAAGTCAGAAATACTTGAACAGATAACTGGCACCGAGATTTATTCTGAAATTTCACGACGTGTCCAGAAGCGTCATAGTAGCGAAAAAGATGCGTTAGGCCTGCTGGAAGCCGAGGCTTCTGGCATTGAACTTCTCACTCCCGAGCGGGAATGCGAGATTGGGCACGAGATAGCCGAAAAACGAGAAGAAGAGACCACCCTCGCCGCTCAACGGGAGGAGACGGAGCGCGCCCTTTTGTGGCTGAAGGATATAGAAACACTTCATGGAGAGATCGCTTCTCTCGCTGAGGAATCCGCAAAGCTCGCATCCGAAATGGAAGAGTTCCAACCGGAGCGAGAGCGCCTTGACCATGCCCAGAAAGCGGCCGAACTTGACGGCGAATATGCCAGACTGGCAGAGGTTCGGAAGGTTCAGAGCGATGATAGCGCCTCGTTGGAAAAGCTGGAAGAGGAGCTTCCCGGGCTTGAGGGTTCCTTTAAAGAGTGTGAAGAGAGCTTGAAAAAAGCAGAGCAGCAGACCCAAAAGGCCAAAGAAGAGCTGAACCAAGAGGTTCCTCTTATTAAAAATGTGCGTTTGCTCGACCAAAATCTCGCCCTGAAAGGGGAAGACGTGGAATCGTGCGCCAAGAAGTGTACGGGGATTGCCGAGGCGATTGAGGCAAAGGAGAAGGAGAGGGGCGTAAAGGAAGCGGAACACAGTAGAGCCGGCGAAAAGTTGAAAGGTGTTCATGAATACCTTGAGACCCACTCCGAAGATGAGTGGCTGGTAAGCGGTTTGACGGGAATAGAAGAGCAGTTGACCTATCTTCTTGACAGAAAGAAGGCCGTGACCCAGAAAGAGGCGGAGGTACGACAAGTTCAGGCAGACCGTGTCACCTGTTGCGAAAGGCTGGCGGAGTGTGTCAGAAAGAATGACGTTCTCAAAAAGCAGGTTGAAGAGACTGTCAAGGCTCACGAAGAGACGCAAAAAGAGCTTGAAACTCTCTTGGCAGGGCGGTTACTTCGAGAATATCGCGCCGAAAAAGAAGCCCTGCTGCGTGAAATGAACCTCCTCAAAAAGATAGCGCAACTTGAAGATTACAGAGCCCAACTTGAGGACGGCAAACCGTGCCCACTCTGTGGAGCTATGGCCCATCCCTATGCTGAGGGGAATATTCCTCTCCCCGATGGAACGCAGAAAAGGATCAATGAGCTGACGGGGCTTATAGAAGCGGCAGAAGCTTTGGGCGAGGACGTAAAAGAGCGTGAAGCAGCTGAGCGGGAGTCCACGAGCAAACTAAAAGAGTTGGAAAGCGATGTTCGGCTCGTTACACAAGAGAAGGAAAGGGCAGAAAAAGATCTCTCAGACTTGAATGAGACGCTACAAAAGATGAGAGACGACTATGAGCGCTTAAAGGTAACTATATCAGAGAAACTGCACCCCCTCGGCGTCGATCTCACATCAGAGACAGACATCTCTTCATTGCGTGGGGCGTTGCACGAACGGCTTGAAGCATTGCAGACCCATGTCGATGAGAAGGAAAAAGTAGAAAGAGAGCTCTTTCAGCTTGAAAAGACGTTGGGTAAGCTTGATGGTGAAATTGAGACGCAGAAGATGGATTTGGCAGAGAAAAAGCAGGCCTTACAGTCGGCTCAAGATGGATATACGAGCGCAATGGCTGAGCGCCAGAATCTCTACGGAGATAAAGACCCCGACAAAGAAGAAGAGCGTATGAGCCAACAGATTGCCAAGGCTGAGGAGGCTGAGAGAGAGGCACGAAATTGGCTTAACCTAGCGCAACAGAGGCTGACCGCAACGAAGGCAAGCATAGAGTCGCTCAGTACGAAGATTGGGGAGAGAGCGTCGCTGCTTGACGAGCTCGAATCGGCGTTTCATATCTCTTTGCATGCGGGTGGATTCTGCGACGAGGCGCGGTTTCTGCAGGCTCGCCTTACATCTTCGGAACGGGCGGCGCTGGCAAACAGGGCAAGGAGCCTCGACAACCGGCAGACGGAACTCAAGGCCAAAGAGGAAGACCGCAAAGAGCGTTTGGCGGCTGAAATTGCCAAAAAGGTGACAGATGAGGGGCGTGAAGAGCTTGAGCCCCAATTTAGGGAGTGGGAAGAAAAACTGAGGCTTCTTCGTGACGTTATTGCGGGGTTGAAGCAGCAGCTTGCCTTGAACAGCCAGGCCAAAGAGCGCATGAAAGAGAAGCAGGGGGCTATTGAAGAGCAGAAAAAAAAGTGCAATCGGTGGGCTAAACTGCATAGCCTGATAGGGTCGTCAGATGGCAAAAAGTATCGGAATTTTGCGCAGGGGCAGACCTTCAAATTGATGGTGTCTCATGCCAATCGGCAGCTTGCCAAAATGACAGATCGCTACCTTTTGATACAAAATGAGGAACAACCGCTGGAGCTTGATGTTATCGACAACTACCAGGCGGGGGAGGTCAGATCGACGAAAAACCTCTCTGGTGGAGAAACCTTTATTGTGAGCCTTAACCTGGCCCTTGGACTCTCGAAGATGGCGAGTCAGAAGGTGAGGGTCGATTCTCTCTTTCTGGACGAAGGGTTTGGAACGTTAGATGAAGATGCCTTGGAAACCGCTCTCGAAACCTTAGCTGGCTTGCAGCAGGAAGGAAAGCTGATCGGCGTGATTTCACATGTATCCGCGCTGCGAGAGAGGATCAGCACGCAGATTGAGGTGGAGCCGGTGTCGGGTGGGAAGAGCAGACTGACGGGCCCGGGATGTTGCGAGGGCGCGTAGGGCTGCTATAAAGGCTATGGAAGAGGCCGAAGTGGCTAAAGCGGCCGGAGCCGGAGCGGCTTTTTAGTAGATAATGCAGGCGTTACCGGTCTGCTTGAAGTTAAAAAACAAAAGAGAAGGAGTGGATCTCGATAAGGGGCTGTTCCTTCTTTTTTAGTTTTTGCTGCTCATGAAATGGCTTCTACGAGCCACAAAACTTTTTGCTAATCGTATATAAGCCACAAATTCCCTTGCTGCTCATAAAAAGAAATATACGAACTGCAAAGTATCGCTTTTATTCAGGGAAACCATTCTGCTCAAAATATAAGCGCAGAAAAATTCCCGTACCTCTTCGCCCTTACCTGCGAAATAATTTTCTAAATGTCGCTTGCCTCGAAAACTTCAAAGAGAAGTTTCCTTTTCAGGCTTCCCCATGCTTTAAATTTTTGTACTGAAATCCCCAAAGAGAAAACTTCCTTTCATGGTTACTTTTCCCACTCAAAACTCCAAAAACTTTTCACTTTTTGTTTTTTCAATGCCACGAGCACACTTATACATATAGAGAGACTCTATTTTTTAAAAATATTGGCGAGTTTGAGTTTGAGCGTCGGGAATTTTTTGAGCAGCATGTCGAGCCACAGTTCGGGCAGATATAGGCCCGAGCTTCAGATCCAACATCAAATTGAATCACAGGCCGAATGTAGATTCGAATTGCTTAAACCGCCTGAACTGCTTGAACGCCGGAAATATTTCAAGCTCACGGAGAGTTTCTCGTGGCTGCATTGTCTCAGTTACGTGGCAATTCATTAGAAAGAGGGGAAGTTTTGTGGCAGACCAGACACTTCTAAACGACACTCGTGATTTTTGGTGGACGTGTGTAGACCGGTGCATCATTCGTGATAAAGACCTTTCTCCTATCGACAAAACCGTTTACGCCGTTCTTTGCAGCTTTGCGTCTACGTATGAGAGAAAATGTTTTCCTAAAGTGGCAACAATTGCCGCATATGCGAGGTGTTCCGTGCGCTCCACTCAAGAGAGCTTAAAACGACTGCAATCGAAAAAATATTTGAGGAGAACTCCTCGATACAAAAATAAGCGTCAGCTCTCTTCGGAATATACACTCATTGGCCACCGAGCGAGAAATGCATCTCCTACAAGGGCGCATGACGTACACCAGGGGGGTGCGCCAAAGGCAGTGGCGGAACTAGAATCACTTGAACTAGATACTTCTCTTTCAGAGAAGAGAGAAAAATTCTCTCCAGAAGCGCGTCCTTCAGGTGGCTTGTACGGAACATCAAACGCAAAATCCCAACCAACCGCTTCCACGCAATATATTCCTAAAGCGACAGTGGAACTGGAAGAAGTTCCTCAAGTAATGCGTGCAACGGTGGAGTATTTCCTACTCAAAACGGGAAGGAAGGAAATTACCCCACAAGAACTTTCCGCACTCAAAGCCCTCGAGAAAATTCATGTACCCGCACGTGTGAACCATGAGATCGCAAGGGCGGTGGCACGATATGAAAAGCTGAACCGTCCGCTCCACAGCCTGACTCTTGAATACATTTACGAAAGCTTGAAATATCAAACATCGAGGCGAAAGGGCGAGTCTGAAACTCAAGAGGTTTCCACATCTGAAGATCCATATGAAAAGCAACGATCGGCCGACTTGAAAGAGTGGGAGGCCAGGCGGCAGGAGGCCTTGATTGAAAAATACGGAGGTGAGTTGCCATGACAAAACGAGTTCTCTCGTATGTGCGGCGACTTTTCAAAAATCCATCTATAACGAAATCGGATTTATATGGCTCCATGGGAGATTTCAGACAGGCTGAAGAGCAGCAACTGTTCTGTGCCAAATGTCCGGGAATCACATTGTGTAAATATAAGGGGCTCCGATGGTCGATTTCAGTGAAAAAAATCTTTAGACGGCAGATTATTGTAGCTGAGGTGGGGAATTGTGTGAATCGCCAGAGGGAAAAACGACAGCGGGAAACGGAACAACTCATTCGGGCGAGCAAGATCCCAGAGGCCATGAAACGCTGCACTTTCGGTACGTTCATAACGGCCGGAGACCCCATGATCAGGACGGCGAAGGGGTTGGCAATGGCGAGTGTGGAAGACGGCGCCTCCTTAATTCTGGGTGGAGGAACTGGCGTGGGGAAGACCCATCTTGCCATCGCTATGGTGCAAAAAACGGTCAGTCGAGGGAAGGCGGCTCTATTCGTTCCGGTGGTAGATTTGCTCGACGAAATTCGGTCAGGCTACAATGAAGGAACCGCAGACGCGATTCAACAGGTGGTGAAGGATGCGGATTGCGTGGCTCTCGACGATTTGGGGGCGCAGCGGTCTACAAGCTGGGTAAGCGAGAGGCTTTTTTCTGTTATCGACGCGCGATACAGGTCGGGGAAACAGACGATCATTACCACGAATGCGTGCTCTATGTCGCAGCTTGAGAAGATGTTGGGGGAAAGAGGCGCGCGGATTGTTTCACGGTTGGCGGAGATGGCGCAGCCTCTGTTTATCAAGGCCCGGGATTTCAGAACACGCAAAAATGTGCAGCAGCGCCTTCCTGTTGGGAAGTAGCGGTATGGTTTGTTTTAAATCATGCAATGGTGGGGGCGGGGTGTGAAAATGGCGTTTCAGCTTTAATATCTATACCGAGTTCTTGCGCAATTGCAACTTGAAGCATCAAACTATAATTTTTTATTCCCGCTTCTTTGGCGGCACGATCCATCCATGCAGGTATTGTAAGCGTCTTTTTTACGCTGTACTCTTTTACAGATGCGCGAATGAGTGGCATCCAAACATCAACAAGTACGCAGATTGTTCCTTTTTTCTGTGGCAAATTTTTAATAGATGACGGAGCGGGAATTGATTCGCCATCGACTTCCATGCCGTAGATATGTAGCCCCAACGCCTCTTTTGCGCATTTGATAGCATCTGTTTCGTCTTTACTTACCGTAACGCACCCAGGCAAATCGGGGGATGTTACTCCCACTTGATTTTCTTCATAGTGAAAAGTGCTGAGTAAATATAGCGGTCTGCCATTGTCTTATTCCTCCTCTGGGGCAGGAATCATTACTTGAGTCGTATTCCTGCTTGTTTCTCAATACTTTTTAGTAAGGCTCCTGAAATATCTTTCTCTGGATGTTTTACCGTAACGTTCCCTTTTTTGTGAGGGTGTTTTAATTGGACAGGATCTCCAATGGAAGCAACCTTCTCCCATCCTTTTGCTTTCAGTATGGCAATGTTTTCTCTTGATGATATCGTACGACCCAATCCACAGCCACCTTTTTGGTACTCTTATTGCAATGCATCAACACGTATTGTCAATACATATTAATACTTTACAATACATTTTGATACTTTTTAATACGTACCAAAATGAGGCATGATTTGCTATATTCCTACCTTTGAGAGGACTATAGTTCTGACATAATGTAAATTTAATTTGAGCTAGAGTTAGGGAACGTGACCATATTTTGAACTTAATAGAGGGTTAAAACTCGTCTCCTTCACAACTTATAGCTATTTTTTGTATAAAATCTGGCTTCATAACGTCAAGCATGTCTTTATGCTTATCAAATGTTTCTTTCAATGTAGAATAAGGAATAAATTTGCATATTTTGGGGAGCGGCTTCTTCAATTTTGCAAAAGTAGGCCTCATGATTTCCCCGAAAACCTTATCTTGCCTTTCATCTGGCGCGACCAGAAAAAGCTTTATATTGATATTAGGTTGCATGCATATAAGATCCGACATTCTCAGCAAGCCGGAATATATGGACGTCGTGTGTTCCACCTCAAAAGTGGCCTCAATAGAATCTCCTTGAAGCCAGAGAACATCAATCAGCTGAATTGTTCTATTGGTGGCATCATCAAACTGATTCGGCAACTCGGTTCGCATACCTTTTATATCCTTAAAGAGTTTCCCGTCGAACTCCTTGTTTTTGTCATTTCGCGCTACCCATACATCTAAACCAAGCCTAGAGCCAATCTCAAGAAGCAACCATTGAATTTGTTCATGGGTAACATTGTTTCCATCAGTTTTTTGAATAGACTTCAACTCGGGCGAATGAGTCTCTTCATTGTTTTCGGTTTCCGGTATCGTTACAATTCCGTTCTTCGTTTCATACGTTTTAGGTGCTCTAAAATACTTCTTTTTATCAAAATCTATCGGTACAGGATTATTCTTTGCCTTGATAATTTCTTTAATAATCAATTCACCATCGTGCGGATGAAATTTTTGTGGTGAACCTCTAAGGAACCCACCCCAAGCGCTTGATGACGTCAGTTTTTCGTAATCGAGATGTTCTATTAAGTTACGTGGAACAGCTGTCTCGGGAGTAAGTTTATGAACAACTTTGACATTGAATCGGACGGGGAATGGTTGATTTTCCCATATCGGTTTATCGTCAATAAAAGCCTCTGATGTCACTTCTAAAACCCCAATAAATCTCTGAACGCCAGTTATGTAGCAAATAAAGTAATCTCCAGGTTTGACCCTTTTACATGTTGTTTTACGTGTTTCCCTGAAGCCGGAAACGTTACCACCGGCCTTAAGAAACTCTTCCCAAGTCTTTCCAATAAATAAATTTAACCAATACGATCTCCCCATATAGATAGATCGCCATCCTTAAAATAAGTTGCTTATATTTTTGTTGTTTCTCTTCAATTCGATGTCAAAGATTAAAGGGTACACAATACTTAAAAACAAATCACATCTATCCAGTTAAAATATTAAATTAATTGATATAAATAAGCAAGGAAACTCTGGGTAAAATGAAAACGCAACGCTCTTTTATTGCTTCTTCAGAAGTTAGGGCGGTACATTATGGCAGATTGGTTGCAAGTTGGTCTTTTATGCCTTTTTAAAATTAACTTGACATTCCTGTCCGCCATGTAATAATAGAGTCAAATTTTCATATAAAATGCAGTTTTTAAAAATGTTTTTATTATTATTTTGTTAAAAAGAAAACAGTCGTTTATGAGTCAATATAATCATTGTTTTTATGAGTGTTGAACTTAGTGCCCACGATTGTATGCTAAGCTTGTTATTGGGTTTCTTATTGTTTTAATCGGAGGGGAATTGTGAATGGAAGAGATGGAAATACTCATAGGGAAACGCATAAGAGAGCAACGAAAAAGTCACAAAATGACCTTACAAGATTTAGCTGATAAAGTTGGCATATCAAAAGCAATGCTCTCCAAGATCGAACTAGGCAAAGTAAGCACCCCAATTTCAACTTACTCGAGAATTGCTAAAAATTTAGAGATGTCTTTAGCTGCCCTCATTAGCGAAACTAGCTCTGGTTTCCTTCTTATTCGCAAAGATGATAAAAAGCCCATCTCATCGAGAAAGACAAGTAAGGGATATCGCTATGAAATGCTTGGTGATGCTTGGCATAATAAAATGTGGAGCGCATACTTAATTACTTATTCAGCTGGAACAGCCGAAGAAAACCCGAACTTCATACATAACTCTGATGAGTTTATATATGTTTTAGAGGGGCAAATGCATTTTTATTATGAAAGCAATACATTTATCCTTTCTTCTGGAGATTGTATTTTCTTTGATGGGAACAAATCTCATGGAGGAAAGGCTTATGGTGGGAAACAATGTAAAGCTCTTCTTATTTTGACACCAACAAGTTAACCAATAAGTCGTAGAAGAAAAATCTTCTACGACTTATTGGTTAATATATTTAGACGATTTTCTGTAGAAGTTTGCTAAACTGCATATAGTGTATCTATTTCTTTATAACTGTACGAGCGATGACATAGCGATCAAGAACATCTTCTAGCAAACTGATACCAAGGCCAGGAGATGCTGGGGCATAAACTCTGCCGTCTCGAATTAAATCGCTAAAGGTAGTAATATCTGCCTCTAAACGTAGCGGTGAGAAATAAGCATGACCATACGTATATATATTTTCAGTGGCAAGAGCCATATTTAGAGAAGCTGCTTGTGTTATTCCTTCTTCTAACATAGAATTAAATAAAATGTTGATTCCATTATTTCTTGCTAGTTCAATAATTCTCATTGACTCTTTTATTCCACCATTCTTACAAACTTTAACACTAAAAACATCAGCAGCGTTAAGACGAATTATATTCTGAGCACACTCAAAAGAAGTGAGACTTTCATCAACGGAAACAGGGACATCGCAACACCTACGTAACTCTGCCATTCCTTCTATATCTTCCCCAAGTAATGGTTGTTCAAATAGAACTGGATTTGCCTCTTGGGCAATAGAAATAAACTTTTTAGCAGAAGCAAGATCCCACCCTTGATTCGCATCAAGAATCAAGGGGTAGTCTGGCCCTACAACTTCTCGGACAGCAAGAACACACTGAGCATCTTGAACAGGATTACGACCAACTTTAATCATTAAGGAATGGTAGCCCTTAGTTTTTGTTTTCATAGCAGCATTAGCAGCTTCTTCGCATGTTTCTCCTCCAATGCCTCCCATAATAGGTAAAGACTCATATAAATTCCCCCCCAGCAAATGATAAACAGGCATCCCTGCCTCTTTGCCAAGAATATCGTAACAAGCTATATCAATAGCTGCTTTAGCCATATGATTTTCACGCATAACAAAATTCATGATTTTGTGTAACTTAAGGATATTCGTTGATTCTTCTCCAAGAATTGCAGGTGCGATATTATGTTTTAGAACAGCAGCGACGGTCTCCGGTGTTTCAGATGTAAAGCCAGCCCATGCATCCGTTTCTCCGTAACCAACGGTGCCGTTATCAGTATAAATTTTTACAATTGTAGGGTGTGTAAACTCCACCACGCCATATTTTCTTGACAGTTTATATGGATCTTTTAATGGAATTTTTGTTTCAATAATTTCGATTGAATTTATCCTCATTATTATCATCCTTTCAACAATTATGGTGGTGAAGGATCTTTTTTAATTATTTTTTAGCGAATTAACCCTGCAAGACGAGGCAAATAAAGAGAGAGAGGTTCCCAATATGTTGTGGCCAAAATAACTGGGACATAACAACATCCTATAAATATCATTATAGGTTTCATCATTTTGTTAACAGCAACCTTTCCTGTTTTAGCCCCCATATATAGAATGCCAGCCATAGGAGGAGTTAACATTCCTACTCCTAAATTAACTCCGATAATAGCTGCAAAATGTATGGGATGAATGCCAAGCTTTAAAATAACAGGGTAAAGCAACGGTGTTACCAAAAGTATCCCACTCAGTGCATCCACAATCATCCCAACAAAAAGAAGAAACACGTTAATGAGAAGCAAAAGGACATATTTGTTATCAGAAAGGCTCAATAAGATAGTGGAAACTGCATGTGGAACTTGCTCCATCGTGTATATTCTGCTTAAAATTGCTGCAAAGAACGTCATAAGCATCATCGTACCAGTAGCAGTAACAGAGGAACGAAGAGATAATAATATTTTCCCAAACGAAAGCTCGCGATATATAAAAAGGCTTAACAAAATTGAATAAATAACAGCAACAGCAGCTGCTTCGGTTGGAGTCATGACCCCCCCATAGATCCCTCCTAAAATAAGTACTGGAAGCAACAAAGCTCCGAGGGCAGTTTTCGTTTTTTCTCCAATGAGAGCAATCTTTTCTCTAAAAGAAACATTCGGGAGCGTTCTGACAGAAGGCATTTTTTTAACAAGATAGACGTTAACGAAACTTAAAAGCGCTGTTAAAATTAACCCTGGTATCACTGTTGATAGGAAACAAGCTGCAACGGATTGACTGGTTACAAATGCATACATGATCATAGTGATACTGGGAGGAATCAATGTGCTTAGAACAGAGGAAGCAGAGATTAGGGCTGCCGAATAACCTCTGGGATATCCATGTCGTTCCATTTCAGGAATCATTATGGTACCAATAGCGATTACCGAAGATGCAGCTGCCCCAGAAATCGCACCGAAAACAGCAGATGTTACACATGCCACTATACCTAGCCCACCTGGAATTCGACCTGCAAAAGCATTAGCAAAATCGAGTAAACGGCGAGCAATGCTACCCTCCGTTACGATGTAACCAAGGGCAATAAAAAAAGGCATGCTAAGAAGGGTTACCGAATTTAGGCTAGTAAAACCTATAGGTAAAAGAAAAGAAGGATCCATTCCTTTTGCAATTTCTAAAAAAATTATAGAGACTAAAAAACCAAACGGTATTGGCACGCCAGAGAAAATCATGAACGCAAATATAACTAAAGAACAAACAATTATCCAATCCATGAGTCAATCTCCTCTCTAGCGACGAGTAAATTTTCAGGTACATGACGATCCATAAAAGCAGCTTTAAACCATTGAAAGGACTCTATGAAAAAATAGAAACTCATTAATGCTAATCCGACAAAAATACTCAATTGGAAAAAAAACACAGGATAGGTACTTCCTAAAAAAGTGGCTCTCGATTGCTCATTCATTACCCAACCCCACTTAACATATTTATAAGCCCATGACAGGGAATAAAAAGCTGCTAAAGCGGAAATTAGGCTTGTAATTGCATGTGATTTGGCGTAGTTAAGTTTATTTTTAAAAATAAGTTGAGAAAGATCTGCCGAAATATGACTTCTTTCATAGGCACCGTATGAGCCACCAATAAAGTAAAGCCAAAAAGCAACATAAGCTGCTAATTCTTCTATACCTATTAAAGGAGTTTCGAAAAAGTAACGCATAATAACTTCAATAAAAACTGCTATCGTCGAAAAACATATTGATAGAAGCATCACAACTCTTTGGGCTCGTAGCATAAAATGCCAAAAAGACAAAAAGACTTTTTTCATGCTAACTTCTCCCTTCAATAAGGAGACCCCGAGAATATCCTAATCGCGAGATCTCCTTAAATATACTGATTTATTTTGTAATCCCAAGCCCAGAAAGCGCTTTATCCATTACTTCTTTACCCACAACATTTTCCATAATTGGCCATGTATTTTTACGTACTTTTGTAGCAATTTTCTTAAGTTGTTCATCGGTAGGGATAATAACTTTTATACCAGCCTCACTCATTTTTCCCATATAAGATTTGTCTTCAGCTTCTGCAATTGCAAAACTTGTATCGGCGTATTTTTGAGCGACTTCTTTAACTATTTTCTGAAGGTCAGGAGAAAGAGCTTCCCAAGCTTTTTTATTCATATAGACAAATGAGTGTTGGAAGTGAGTATTATACTGAACCCAAGTTTTAGTTATATCAAGGAAAGAAGCATAAGTATTATATGGTTGACCACCAATTTGAGAATCGATAAGCTTAGTCTGAAGAGCTATATAAATTTCTCCCCAGGGCACAGAGGCAGGTATGAATCCTAATTGTTGTGCAAGAGATTCGAAAGCCTGATTTCCAGCAGGGACACGCATTTTATAGCCATGTTTATTAGCATCAGGATCAACAAGATCAAAATCAGGGGTATCAGCAAAACCAGCGCCACCAAATCCCTCTGCTACAACAGCAAGAGCCTTAAATCCTACTTTTTCCATTTCTTCAGACAGAATATTAAAAAGGAAAGGATCTGCGCCAGTAAAAGCTTTTCGAGCTTCATTCCAGTTCATGACACTGTAGGGAAGAACACGGATCTGAAGTGCTTTATTATATACTGGAGAGACAGGAAGAATGCCAATTTGTATAGAACCACGCATCATTTGTTCTGACATTTCCATCCAATCTCCCAGCTGCCCTGCTGGGAAAAGAGTAAATTTTATTTGACCATTGCTTCTTTCTTCTATTTCTTTAATCATATCTTTTGAAAGGTTGTCTACCATGGAATCAACTGGCAAATAGTGTACCCACTTCCAATTAACCGCGGCTAAAGACATAGTAGAGAATAGTACTAAAAAACAAACAACCAGAACCAAAAGCGATAAACGTTTCTTCATACCAATCATCTCCCTATCTTTTCTAAATTTATATTCCTAATTGGACGACTAGAAGGCCCTATATGCTAGGCTAGTTGCCGCATGTTAAGCACATATCTACCAATTTGATTAAAACTAAATCATCATTTCTATAATCTCTTGTGAACTTTTCCCTTCAATTCCAATTGAATTTAACGTGGTACCCTGTGTCCAATAGTTGGTACCATGAAGCTGTGATGCCAAATCAATGATAGTATCGCAGCGTGGAGAGGGGGTTCCAATCTGTTTAGCCAGTCTTGCTATTGGCATGATAACGCCTGGTACGTCCTCTGTTATATAACGACTCTTCACATTTTGCCCGATAAGGTCAGCATACGGAGTTTCAGCACTGTTAACGTACTCATATAGATTTTTTGTATCGTTTTGACCATAGTATAATTTCATAAGATCCAAAGCTGATGTTAATGTAAATCCTAAATTTGAACCGATTGAAATTCTTTCTTGATCGAGATATTCCATCTGTTCACTGATTAATGGTGTAATACCGTCTATATAGTGCCTAAACGTAGTGGGATTTTTCTCTATCTGCCCGTAGTTCAGAAGCAGCGGGTAAGGGTGCATTACAAAATTAGCGTTCGAAAAGTCTAGCGCAAGTATATGCTCCGCAGGAAGAAAACTAACATAACCATCAAAAATATCATTCAGAAACTTGCGTACTTCGGGGCCGACTGATAAAGGAGTACTAGCAATGTGAATAGAAAATTTTCTTTTAAATATAACAACAGTGTCGAAATTTTTAATCCGGCAAGCGTAAGGCATTGTTTCAGTTGTTGATATATATATTTTTTTATTACAATGCTCATCAAGCATCATTTTTTTTAGGCGATAGGCCGCAAAATTACTTGGAACTACGATAACGTGTTGTCCATCTTCAAGATAGGGGATCATTTTCCTAAAAATAGGTTTGTGTGCAAACGAAGGAACAATAACAAGAATACAATCTGCTCCTTTCATAGCATCCTCGATATTCATAGTAACTCCAGCAAGTTTTCCCCCTAATTGGATATCACCCTCAAGAAACATTTCTTTCTTTTCTTTTAGCTTTAGATAGTCTTCAGTAGCTTCGAGAGGTTCCCACATAACTACAGAACACCCTTTTGCTGCTATTTGAGCACACCAAGCTCTGGCGCCATTTCCACTTCCAAGAACAGCAAATTTCATTTTAAAATTGCCTCCTTAGTAAAGCATGTTTGAACAGCAAGTAAAATAAAACAATTTATTCAAAGCGCATATGCAGAATAGTTCAATTTTATTAAAAAGTCAACTAACATGAAATTTTTTTACTGTAGTGATACTTATTACTTTATAAAATATTTTGATTACAATGAAAGAGTGGAAGGAGTTCATTTTAGTGACAAATATATGTTTCTGTTTACGCTCGATTTTGCCCCAACTATAATTCTGCTTTAACTTACAGTTACAGAATAAAAAAGTTTTTTCTCCAAATGGACAAGTAAGGCTTATTTACCTTATGGATCTACAATTTTGGATGAATAGAAGTTTATAATGTGAAAAAACACATTTATTCACAAGAAAAACCCAAACAAATCATGATTTTTAAAAAAATAAAAAAACAGCTAATCCTGATGAGGACAAGGGCTAGCTGGCTAGTATGTACCTAAGCGGTGATTATTAGTCAATTACAGCGTAATTCAATTTTGCTCTAGTGCTTGATACACGGAGGAATTCTTATTATCTAGCTGTAACGGATCATCAAAAATTATGTGAAAAAGTATAGTGAAATAAAAAGTCTTGATGGTGTGAGTGTTATAAATAGAATTCATTTATCGTAGCTTTATGCTCATGTTTCATATAACCTTTTGTGAGGGGTTATAGTCTTCTCCCCGATAACGTGATAAAGAGAATAGTGGAAATCCCAGTTAATCTGTTTGGTTCCCGCCATTTCAAAAATGAATGGGCTCAATAACAGCTACAGGACAGAAGTATCGGCTTTTGAATTGGCTGAAGAAAGCTCGTATATTTTCCCTTTTGATGCTTTTCCGTCCATTTCTCTTCTTCCATGTAACCGTTCCTGATTGTAATATTTTACCCATTTTGTAGCGAGAGTCATAAAGGTTTTATGAGATGCAATATAGGGAAGCACAGGGATGGGGTCAGTACGGTGGCTCTGTTCCATAAAGCCCTGGGGCTCTTTCTGTTGTTCCTCCGGAAGATGTTGCTGATTGTGTATAGGGAGAAAGTCAGGCTGAAGATGCGGGCCAGTTTCTTGGCAAGTCGACGAGTACCCATGTTTGTATTCTTCTGAACTTCAAGAACGATAGCCTCCATATGAGGCTGTGTTCTTTTTGAATGGGATGGGATGATCGTGGTCCCCTTTTTCCTTTTTTCATGAGATCAGTTACGACTTCTAGTGCTGCTGCAGAGTTCTCAGATCGCTGTAAGCGTTGGTATAACGATGTCATGGTGGGTTACCTCCAGTTTCCTTTGTCTTGGTTGTGTGAGCAACACCAGCATCAGGAGAGGTGTCCGCCTTTTTCATTATCTATTTCACTTTACCTAAGTAAACGAAAGTGAAGTGGTACAACAAGCGTAAAGTGTTGTTGGCGATAAACGATAGGTTGAAAACTTCCGATATTTTCTGGTTTTCATTATTCCACGAGATTAAACATGTTTTGCAAAAAAGAATAAAGTTAACCATTGTAACAGATGATAATGTTTCATTGGCAGAAAGTCTGATTCAGAGATTAGAGCTTGAGGCTGATGGATTCGCAAGAGATATTCTTATCCCTAGAGAAAAATATTTAGAGTACATACAAGAGGGGATTTTTACTGAGCAGAGCATAAAACAGTTTGCGGAAAAAGTTGATATAGATCCAGGTATTGTGCTTGGACGTTTACAGAAAGACAAATATGTACCTTATAGTTATTTCAACAATTTAAAAATAAGGTATGAAATACAATTAAATTTCTCATCTACAGCCTGCTAGCTCGTTTCCAAAACAGGTAGCAAAATTTACGCCACCCAAAATATGGAAGAAACCTTCAATTAAGGATGTGAGTTGTTTAAAAAGGCTGAATATAGATTAAAGTGGTTTATAGTTATAATATGAGGGCAAAGAAGGGGGGTAGTATAGCGTGTTACGCATTAGGGAAATGCTTGAGTTTCCCTGTTTAAAAGGGTCTATAGTTTTGGCAGGACAACAAGGGCTTGATAATCCGGTTCGTTGTATAGATGTTATAGAAGTGCCAGATGCAGACCAATGGGTGACACCTGGCACTTTTTTTCTTACAACTGCTTATGCCTATAGAGAAAATATTTCACGTCTAGCACAACTAATTAAACTTCAGGCAGAAGGAGGTGCTTCTGGCATAGGAATAAAAGTAGGACGTTTTATACAGGCTTTGCCGGAAGAAGTACTCAAAATATCTGAGCAAGAAGCTTTCCCAATGATCCTTCTGCCCCCAGAATTGCCGTATGTTCCTGTAATAAAAGAAGTTATGTCACAGATATTTGAGAGGGAACAATTCTTAAAGAGATCTTTAAATAAACAGGAAATATTGCAGTATATGCTGAGAGAAAGCGTTTCTGAAAAAGAAAAGCTGGACTTTTTCCGTCAACTAAATCTCTCTCTGTCTGATCAATGTTGTTTCATATTATTTGAGTTCCCAGACAATAGAGGTGTAAATGACATTTCTATTTGGGAATTTGTTGAAAAAACGAGGTTGAAGAGAAAAGATTTCTTTGCTGTTCAACTTGATAATATTATTGGTCTTCTGTTTATAGTGTGCGATGAGTCAAGTTTTGTGGACGTGAAAAATATAGCACGAAGAGTGTCTTCATCGTCTCAAAGTGAATTAGGGGCATATTATGTAAGCGTAAGTGCCCTTCATTTTTTAGAAGAAGGTATAAAGGAGGCATATAAAGAGGCTTGTTTTTCCTTAAAAATTATAAAGAAGCTTATGATTTGGCAATCAAGTTTTGCTGATTTTGATAGCCTTCATTATCTTTATTTTTGGTATACACATCCTAACCGTAAAGACCTTATTCACACGAGTCGTTTGATTTTAGAACCCGTTCTGGCCTATGACGAAAACAATAACAGCTCTTTGTTACAAACGCTTAAAATTTTTTTGCTTATGGATTGCAATCAGAAAAAAGCTGCTGAAGAGTTGCATTTACACAGAAATTCGTTGCGTTATAGATTAAACCAGATAGAAGGAATTCTTGGTACTGACGTTTTTTCCGGTTTCAAACTACAGCGGTTGTTTTTTGCGCTGATCACATATGCTCTCCTCGAAGATGAGAACCCTACATAAGTTTTGTGCATTGTGCATAGAGAACGTTTTTTTCTTTGTATGTTGATCCCATTGTTTTTCCTCTACCTTAAAGATATAAATACATTAGAGAAAACTCTATAATGATGTAATTGTATCCATAGCAGTAACTTCTCTTTGTTTTTTGGCGTGAAACTATGGCATATTTTTACGTATTTGCTCCTACGTATCACAGTGTGCTGGGAATAAAAAGGAGGGGAAAATATGAATGGGTCCAAGAAGCATGTGAAAGCTCTTGAGCCAAGGACTTTTGTTTTAAGCATCATAGTTTCTGTTCTTTCCGCTATTATCTGTATGCAAATCATATCAAGAATAGGTATTACGCCAAACACATCAATTATAGGAGCCATTGTTGCAATGACTCTAGCTCGTATTCCTCTATCATTTTTAAAAGACTTCCGTTCACTTGATCGTCAAAATCTTGTACAAACAATGACTTCAGCTTCAGGTTTTGGAGCGGCAAATTGCGGTTTGCTTGCCGTGGGAATTATATATGTGTTAGGTGCGCCTAAATATATTTTCCCCATGTTAATAGGTTCTGGAATAGCGACAGTTATTGGAATGCATTTTGTATATAAAATATACGATTCCGATCTGTACCCTGCTACAGGTGCATGGCCTCCTGGTATAGCTACTGCCCAAGCCCTTATTGCAGGAGACGAAGGAGGAGAAAAAGCGCGCCGTCTCTTGGAAGGGGTTGTAGTTGGTGCTATCGGCAGTCACTTTGGTCTCCCTATGGCAGGAGTAGGAATAGTTTTTATCGCTAATATTTTTGCCATGTCTGCCTTAGGAATCGGTCTTGTTATACGAGGATATTCCGGAGTGCTATTGGGGCTGGATTTAGGTAAAACCTATATTCCCCATGGCGTTATGATTGGAGCTGGTATTGTTTCTCTTGTGCAGGCTCTTGTTGTTATTTCGCGTAAAGGAACATCCAGTTCTCAAGAAAAAACTAATGATTCTCTTCCTAACACTGTTACCCCTCAAGAAACTAAAAAAGCAATTATTTTTCATACAATACTTTTTGGGTTAGGAGCAATTGTTTTGGCTCTTTTGAGTGGGCTTTGGAGAGACATGAGCTTCGGAAAATTACTCTTATGGGTGGCTTGGGCTACTTTTTCTGCAGTTGTTGCTCCTATTCTTGTAGGTTTAAGCGCGATGCACTCAGGATGGTTCCCAGGTTTTGCCATTAGCGTCATATTCTTGAGTCTTGGCCTTTTTATGGGGTTTCCCGGAGTTCCTTTGGCTCTTTTGGCGGGATATGTTTCAAGTACAGGGCCATGTTTTGCTGATATGGGATACGACTTAAAAACAGGGTGGATTATTCGTGGTAAAGGGAGAGATAGAGAGTACGAGCTTGACGGACGTCGCCAGCAAATGATAGCTGAAATTATAGGGGGCTTTGTAGCGGTAGTAGTTGTTTTTTTCTTTATGAATATGCATTTTAAGTTAGATATGTTGCCTCCGGTAAGTCGCGTTTTTGCTGCTACAGTTTATGCTGGAGCTAATCCTGATGTTCTTCGGCAATTGCTTTTATGGAGTGTTGCGGGCGCTGTTATTCAGTTACTAGGCGGTGCTAAACGTGCTATTGGTATTCTTTTTGCTACAGGACTCCTTATTAAAAATCCTATATATGGAATAGGTGTTTTAGCTGCGGTAATTTGTCGCATTATTTGGGGGACCAAGTGGATGGAGATGCGAGAAGCAGGTTTAATTGCGGGGGATGGCATCTACGGATTTATTTCCGCAGTTGTTCGAAGTTTTGCGTAAAAGGGGATACTTAGCATGGTAAAGACTTATTATCGTATTGGTCTCATACGAGTATTAACTGCGTACGATCAAAAAGTTCTCGAATCTCACGGCCGACTTTTAATGTCTCTTTTCCCAGATTGGGAAGTGCTCTCTTTGTGTATTCCTGATCAGCCAGAAGGAATACATGATGAGGAGACGAAAAAGAAAGCCCTTCCTAAGATAGAAAACCTAGCTCTCTCTATGATTCAAGATAATATTCAAGGTTTAATTATAAGTTGTGCAGATGATCCGGCAGTAGATAAACTCAGCAAAAAGCTCTCCATCCCTGTTATAGGCGCGGGACGTTCTACAGCTTTGCTTGCTATAGGAGTAGGGAAACGAGTTGGAGTTATTGGAATAACAGATGAAACTCCAATAGGGATGAAAGAAGTTTTAAAAGATTCTTTAATAAAAGAAATACATCCTTATGGAGTGAACTCTACTCTTGATCTTATGACCCCAGCTGGGCGAGCTTCTGTTTTAAAAGAGGCATTTACTTTAAAAAAAGATGGAGTGGATGTTATTGCTCTTGCCTGTACAGGCATGTCAACTGTTTCTTTGGCATCAGAGATTAAAGACAGAGTTTGTTTGCCTGTTATAGATCCGGTGAGAGCAGAAGGATTTTTCATGAGGGCTGCTTTAGGGTTTTAATAAAATGGGGTTGATAATATGTCGAGAATAGTATTAATGGACGAACATGTTGAAGCCGCTGTTTTAGGTGGAGCTGTTTTAGGTGGTGGCGGCGGTGGAGCTATGCAACGAGGACTTGATCTTGGACATTTGGCAGTACGTATCGGACATCCTGTTCTTATAGGGTCTGAAGATTGCGAAGATGAAAAAGTGTTAGTGACATGTTCTGGGGTTGGAGCCCCAGCGGCGAAAAAGGCTTTCGTTTCGCCGCGAAGTTATTGGCGAACAATAGAGTTACTCCAGATGCATAGTAGCAGTCTCATAAACGGGCTTATTACTAACGAATGCGGGGGCAACGCTATTGTTAATGGTTGGCTTCAAGGGGCACTTCTTGATTTACCAATTGTAGATTTGCCATGTAATGGCCGCGCTCATCCTACAGGAGTAATGGGATCTATGGGGCTTCACAAGAAAAAAGATTTTGTATCTGTTCAAGCTTTTGCTGGGGGGGATCCAGAAGATAATACGTATATTGAAGGTTGTGTTTCTGGAAGTCTAACTGAAACGTCAGCCTTAGTTCGTCAAGCTGCGGTTCAGGCACAAGGTTTAGTAGGAGTGGCGCGGAATCCTGTCCCAGCATCTTACGCTAAAGCGAACGGAGCTCCAGGAGCTGTCTCTATGGCTATTGATTTGGGAATGACCATGTTACAGGCAAAAGGACAAGGAGCGGAGAAACTAGTTTCTTCTGTTATAGAGTATCTTAACGGTGAAATTGTAACGCATGGAATTGTTCAGAACCTAAGTATTGAAACATCTGGTGGTTTTGATGTGGGACATATAGAAGTAGATGGCCATGTTCTTACTTTTTGGAATGAGTATATGACTCTTGAGAAAAAAAATGGAGAGCGCATGAGTACTTTCCCAGACCTTATTATGACTATGGATGGAGAGAGTGGTATGCCCGTTACAAGCGCTGAAATACAAAAAAGCCAATCAATATACATTATTGCAGTTCCTAAAGAACATTTGCGTTTAGGGGAAGGAATGCGATGTATAGAGCTTTTGAGCGATGTGGAACGTGTTGTTCATAAAAACATCATTTCGTATTTATGAAAGAGGGTGTAGATATGTCGTTTACTCGAACACTCGAAGCGATTGATCTTCTTGATCGTTCTGATGCCAGTGGGGATTTAGTAAAAGAAGCGTTTTACAAAGCGGGGATATCTGAAGTTGTAGTAAAAGAAATTAAAGGTCCTAAGGGGCATACAGATTTTATAAAAGCTATTATTCCAGGAACTCATGGAAAACGGGCAGGGGGGGTAGCTCCTACTTTAGGTGTTATCGGTCGATTAGGGGGAATAGGAGCTCGTCCAGAGCGTATTGGGCTTGTTTCTGATGGAGATGGGGCGGTAGCTGCTGTTGCAACTGTATTAAAGTTGGCTCGTATGCTTTTAGTATATGATGTCCTTCCAGGAGATGTTATTATCGCTACTCATATTTGTCCTAACGCTCCGACACAACCTCATGAGCCGGTTGCTTTTATGGGGTCACCTGTAGACATGTCAACGATGAATCAGCAAGAAGTTGATCCAGAGATGGATGCCATTCTAATTATTGACACAACTCGCGGTAATCGCATTATTAATCATAAAGGGTTTGCTATCTCGCCAACAGTAAAAGAAGGATATATCTTGCGGGTAAGTGAAGATCTTCTTTCCATCATGGAAATAGTCACAGGAGAGCTTCCCGTTGTTTTCCCTCTTACTATGCAGGACATTACTCCGTACGGTAATGGTCTTTACCACTTAAATAGCATATTGCAACCTTCAACTGCAATAACGGTGCCTTGCGTTGGTATTGCTATTACCTCTCATTCAGCTGTTCCTGGATGTGCAACGGGAGCTACTCATGTTACTGATATCGAGCAAGTTGTTCGTTTTAATATTGAAGTGGCAAAAAGTTTTACGAGAGGGAAATGTGCTTTTTATAACGCAGAAGAGTTTAAGTTGCTTCTTGACTTATATGGACCAATGACCCATCTTCAGACACTTGGTAGAAAGCAATAATGTATAAAGCACAAATAACACTTTCTGTTCCTATGGGGAAGCGGCTGATTGCGAAGGCTATCGCCGCTCTCCCGGATGTAAAAAAAGCGTTACGGGAAGGAAATATCCTCCTAAAAGGAGGAACGACCGTTTCTGCAGTATCCGAAGAGCTCATAGGCTCCTCTTTGAGGGTGAGTGGGCGAATCACACTCCGAGGGACAGTGTCGTGTAATAAAAATATTTTGACATATCCTCATAGTATACTTATTCATAAAGGAGAAGCTCAGAATGTCGATAGCTGTTTGCCACAGGTAGTATCAGAAATGAGGTCTTCAGATATTGCCGTATGCGGCGCCAATCTTATTGATGCTCACAGGCGAGCTGCCATGATGGCGGGATCGCCTTTAGGAGGTGCTCCGGGACAGATTGTTTCAACGCTTGAAGCAGAGGGAATTACGACATATATTGCTGTAGGGCTCGAAAAATTTGCTCCTTGTTCTTTAGATGATGCTATTCTTGAATGTGGGCGTAAAAAAATAGACACCTCTATGGGAATGTCTGTCGGGCTTATCCCTATTCCCGGTCGATTAATAAGTGAAATAGAAGCTCTTTCAATTCTTGCTCATGTGAGGGCCTGTGTTATCGGCAGGGGGGGAATCAGAGGTGGAGAAGGTTCCACTACGTTTGTAATAAGCGGGGAAAAACCAGAGGTTGAGAAAATTCTTCATCTTATCTCTACTCTGCTGATGGTTTCTGAAAGTGGAGTAGAAGAATCTCTTAATGAGTGTTCTAGTGGCGGACCTGGTTGCAAAACTCATTTAGGTTGTTGGTATCGTAACTGCTTGATGAAAGGGTGATACATAAGTGAAACGGTATTTAGGAACTGTAACCATAGGTCAAGCTCCACGAACCGATATTATTCCAGATATTATGCCTATTCTTGGCGAGAATGTAGAAGTGGTAGAGTCTGGTGCTTTAGATGGTTTGACAAAAGATGAAGTAGCTGAAATGGCACCGAAAAAAGACGACTATGTTCTTGTGACACGGATGCAAGACGGCTCTTCTGTTACTGTTGCTGAACGTTATATTACTGCAAGAGTGGAACAAAAGATTCAAGACCATTTTGATAATGGAATTCCCGTTGTTCTCCTTCTCTGTACAGGGGAATTTCCTGCTTTCAAAGAAACAGGATTGCTTATTCGTCCCCAGAGGATTCTTTATCAAGTGGTGCGGGCGGTAGCAGAAAATAAGAAATTAGCAATTATAACTCCGTCTGAAAGTCAAATAGCGCAGTCTAAAAGAAGGTGGGGATCTGTATCAAACAAATTATCCATAGTCTCAGCCTCTCCGTATGACGATCGTTCTCTGTTTGATAATGCTATAAATAAATTAAAAGAATGTGACCTTGACGTAATTATCATGGATTGCATGGGCTATACCATAGAAATGCAACAGAAAGTAAGGGAGTGCGTTGGGAAACCTGTCTTTCTTGCCCGGAGCATTGTCGCCAGAGTTATTAAAGAAATGTTTGGATAGAAGGTGATTTTTATGGATTTCGGGAAAATGGTCGATGTATCAAAACGTTTGCTCACTGATAACATGGGACTATTGAAAGAGGAAAACCTTTTAGTTATCTGTGATTATAAAACAGTAAATATTGCTCAAAGTCTTTTTGAGGCAGGGCAATTGCTAGGGTGTGAATCTCTTTTAGTCCAAATTCAGCCCATGAAAAAAAATGGAGAAGAACCACCAGCACGAGTCCGAGAATTAATGATTGCTTCAGATGTTATTGTTATTCCTACCAGCAAGTCAATGACCCATACTCACGCTAAAAAAAACGCTTGTGTAGCAGGAGCACGCATTGCAACTATGCCTGGCATTACTGAAGATATGTATTTTAATGGTCCTATTACAGCTGATTATAAAGAAGTTGAATTTTTAACTAAAAAACTTACAGCTCTTCTAGATCAGGCGAAGCAAGCTGAGATACGGAAAGATGGTTGTTCTCTTACATTGTCTCTTGAGGGACGGAAAGGGGTTCCAAGTACTGGCGTATATAGAGAAAAAGGACAGTCTGGCAACTTACCCTCTGGAGAAGCTTTTATAGCTCCAGTAGAAGGAAGTACATCTGGTGAAATTATCATAGATGGTTCTTTTGCAGGGATAGGTGTTTTGGAGGGGCCGTTAAAGCTTTTTTTTGAAAATGGTAACCTTGTAGATGCTCAAGGGGTAGATAGTCAGAAACTTATGGAGCTTCTTGGCGAAAATCCATTAGCGCGGAATGTGGCAGAGCTTGGAATAGGAACAAATAACAAAGCTAGGGTGACAGGTGTTATTCTTGAAGATGAAAAAATATATGGAACGGTTCATATAGCTCTTGGTAGTAATGACACTTTTGGTGGAACTGTAGCGGCAGGCATTCATGTAGATGGAGTCATTCTTAATCCAGAACTTTACCTTGATGGAGAATGTATCCTTTCCCATGGAACCAAAAAATTTTAAGGTGTTAAAGCGCATAAATAAAACCCATTCTTTAGGCTTTCTCTATGCGGGGTTTCCTTTCGCTATGGGGGCCTTTGAAGGTTTATATGTTATCAGGATAAAGCAACTGTGCATGAAAATGTAGCAATGAAACTAGCAACTATGTTGGGGACTAGTGCCAGTTTATGGCTTAATTTGCAAGCAAAATACAAGGAGAGATGTGAAGTTATACGATCTTTTCGAGCAGAATTTACGCCACCCAAAATGTAGTCTTTATTCACCGCCGATCGCTTTCAGCGCAGAATCTATTTGTTCGGCGTCAGGGAGTGTACGTATCTTTGTATACCCTAATATGCGTTGGCCCTCTTCCGTTGTGGCGAATACATGTTAGAGGTATGCGTGTCTTTACGTAGCCTCCATGCCTTCAAGAAACTCTTTCAGCACCGTTGCGTTGTTCTGCTCATTATTCTTAGAGCTGTAGAGCAGCGTTACTTTGAGTGTTTTCGCTATCTCTGCAAGGGCTCGGAGCTCCTCAATGTGTGTTTCCAACTCTTCCTGATATTGCTTTTCGAACTCAGCCCACGAGAGTCCCCCGCCATGAAAAAGCTTTCGAAGCTCGTTTGATGGGGCAACCTCCTTCATCCATTCATCTACTTTTGCTTTCTCTTTTGATACTCCTCTGGGCCATAGACGATCGACCAAAATGCGGTGTCCATCGCTGGAATCCGCTTCATCGTAAATTCGTTTCAGCGTTATAGGCATTTTTCCCCTCCTCGTTGGCAAGAACTCTAAGCCACTGACGATTATGGCCAGGCGGGCGAACTTGATTCCTTATTGAGAAGAGGCTGCACTAACACCAGTGGCGCCTCAATTTGTAGTCTCGCCTAAGCGTGTAGCAGTGCCCCAACTCACAGCGACCCCTTCGTCTGTTCCGGCTTTAACTTAAAGGAGAGCGTGTTTCTCCTTTATCTTGTTGGCGAGCCTGTCTAATGCCTCGAAATCTTCTTTCCGAGGATATCCCTTGCACATGACCGTATCTAACACGTCAACCTTAAGGTTGGGGATGAGCCCGGCGATCTGTTCCACAGCCTTGGTTCCCCAGCCATATGACCCGATAATAGCCGCATATTTCACTTTAGGCTTGAGGGCATTGGCGAGTTGGGTTACAGAAAAGACGATGGGATGAGGCCCGAAATGGACTGTAGGTGTTCCAATGACAATGGTGGCGGCGTCAACGAGGGCCATGGCGAGTTTTCCTATATCTGTTGACGATAATTCGAACTTTTCCACCTTAATATCCCGCTCTGCCAGGGAACTGACGAGATACTCTACCATCTTTTCGGTGCTGCCATGCATTGATATGTAAGGAATCACTACTTTGTTGGCAACTGTATCTGAAATCCAGTTACGGTAGTAGTCGAGGATGCACTGAGGCTTGTTGTAGATTGGCCCGTGGCTCGGTGCGATGAGTTTAACATCGAGGTCGCCAATCTTTTCCATGTTCTTCTTGATAATCGATCTGAAGGGCATCATTATTTCCGCATAGTACCGCTTGGCAGCTTCGCACACGTAGGGATCGTCGCCAGCGTAAAGGTCTGACGTGGCAAGGTGTGATCCAAAGAAATCACAGGAGAAAAGGATGTTTTCTTCCTCCAGATAGGCCACCATCGTTTCGGGCCAGTGAACCCACGGAGTGTAAATAAAGGCGAGCGTGCAGTCTCCCAGCGAGAGTTTTTCGCCGTCATTTACAATCTTGATCCGTTCTTTCGCTACGTGGAGATGATCGATAAGCAGTTCCTGCGCTTTCTGAGAGCATATGAGTTGGGCGTGGGGATACGCCTCTAAAATTGTGGGTATGGAACCTGAATGATCCTGTTCTGCATGGAGCGATATGAGGTAGTCAATTTGCGGAATGTCACGCAGCTGTTCAAGCAAAATATCCACCTTTGCGGGGTCTACAGTGTCAATAAGAGTCGTTTTTTCGGAACCGCGCAACAGGTAGGCGTTATAACTTGTTCCGTCGGGAAGAGGAATGAGTGAGTCGAAAAGCCGCCTGTTCCAGTCAATTGCTCCCATCCATTGAACTCTCTCGCTTACTTTTCTTGGCTTCATGCGCTTTCCCTCCTTGTTGAGAAGAAGGCCGCACTGACACCGGTGGCGTCAAAACTTGCTGCCTGCACGGCCTCTGTACGTTTCATTTCGTCGTCACTCTCTGATTCTCACCGGAATCCACGCAAGACCGAAGGCCTTGATGGTAATATCCGTACTCTTAGGGCGCACCAGAGATTCCCGTGTCGCTTCTTTGTATTTCTCCATGTTTCTCGTGAGAATATCAATTTCTTCGTTGAGCCGTGTTTCGAGGTCTGTTATTTGATTCTGTAAAAATTGCAATCTCTCTTCAGCTCTTGCCACATCCATTTTTTCTTTTTTAAGCCGTCCCGCTTTGGAGAGGGCAGATCCCATTCTGTAGGTGGATGTCGCCGTGAGGCTTTTTCTGCCGAACAATGCGCTTGCTAAAGCCGATCCGAAAGAGATAACTGTCTCCATATTCCGGTGTTTCGCCTGTTCGCTTTCTCTCTCAATGGCCTGTTCCGCCGCAATGAGCTGTTTTTGCAGAGTGGCCATTTTGCTGTCGTATTTTTTCCGTATCTTTTCGATTTCAATATCTCTTTTTTCCCGCAAGGCTTCGTCAATTCGTATGGTAAAGTCGGCTTCACTTTCTTCCGGCAGGCTGACTATTTTCAAGGGTTGGTTCTTATAGATGACGAGAGGTTTGTTCTGTCTGATCCATCGTTGGAAGGCTTTCCCCCATGTAGCGTAGTTGCGTGGTTCAGCCAGAGTTTTGGGAAGTTTAAGGAAAGGTATGCCCCCAGCGGCTGTTGTTCGCAGCTCTTCTGGAGCGATGTCGAGGTCGAAACCTCTTTCCCAATCAGGGTCAAAGGTGTCAGGTGCTTCTGTCCCCAGCGTGTATGTTATGTGAGTGTCGATTTCGAGGCTGGCGCTGGAGTAGTAGATGTCGCCGATTCCTATAATAAAAGGTTTATAGACCCAGGAACCGCCTCCCGTCGGAGTATCGACGAAGAATTCGGGGATATTCGGGGATATGGCTGGTTTGATCGACGTTCGTGGCGTTGTTGGTGTTGCTGACGTTGCCGCTGGTGGTACGGATGTTGCCGAAATTTGCTCTGCTGGCCCTGTGGCAGGTTCTGTCGGAGTTGCTTCAGTCGCTGCTTTAGCTAATGTTGTCAGAGCTGGCATTGACGCCGGCTCTGACGTTTCCGCCCCCGCCCCAGATGCCGGCGCTCTTCCTTCCATAAGTATTTTAATGTGCTCCCGTGACAGAGGTCCTCGCAGGTACGACATGGCCCAGCGGGTCGTGAAGACGGAGGGGCTGTTTTCGTGGATATTATTAAGAAGGAACTCCCTCTTTTTCAGGGTTGTAATGGCCTTGTCGAGAAATTCCCGGTCACATCCTGAGGCGCTTTCGAGTCGTTCCATTCCTTCGAGAACACGGTCTTTGTCGCGCTGTGTTTGAAGGCGTCCGATAAACCACGTTCCAATATTTGAAAGGCCCTTATAGTCTAGATCTACAGGGTTTTGAGTAGCTAAAACCACGCCGATACCGAAGGCTCGAGCCTGCTTGAGAAGGGTGATGAGAGGTTTTTTAGAGGGAGGTTCTTTTACAGGAGGCATATATCCGAAGACTTCGTCGATATAAAGAATGGCTCGAAGGCTCGAGGTCCCTGTCTGCAACCTCATCCAGCTAACAATTTCGTTTAGAAGCATGGAGATAAAGAACATTCTCTCGTTATCGGAAAGGTGGGAGACGGTAAAAATAGAAGCTCGTGGTTTCCCCTCCCGAGTGTGGAGGAGGCTTCCTATTTCTAGAGGAACCCCTGTCATCCACTGGTTGAACGCTGGAGACGCGAGGATCTGGTTCAGAGCGAGAGCCAGTTTAAATCGTTCGCTCGGTGGATAAAAGGTATCGGTAGGCATAATGCCAATGTGAGGGAATGGAGGGTTCTGAATCCAGCTGATAATCAGCGGCAGATCGACATCTTTGCCTTCTCTCCAGCTTTGTTCAAATATTTTTGACAGAAGAAGGTGTTCCCGTCCAGAGAGAGGGTCAGATTCAATGTTGAGAAGAGAGAGGAGAGTGGAGGCGGTATTTTGAATCTTTTCTAAGAAAAGCTCGTTATCGCTCGTGATTCTATCCCCAGGGCATCTGAAGGAACCAAGCACGTTCACTTTCACACCTGCGCTGCTCCCAGGCGTATAGATGGTGAAGTCGACGGATTCCCTCATTTTTTTAATTCTCGCTCCGTCAATTCTCCAGTCGGCAAGCCCCTTCGCCCATTTTGCGGCTTCCAGGGAGGCATAGTCTGCGACAGAAAGTCCCTGTGCCGCTGCGTCTTCCCTGTTGATCCACGGCAAGAACTCTTCGGCCTTTTGCTCGGGGAAGGATAGAAGAAGGTTTGTAATGTCTCCTTTAGGGTCGATAGCGAGAATTGGAATGTTGTCCATAAGGGCTTCTTCCAAGAGTGCTATTCCAAGGCCCGTTTTGCCGCTTCCCGTCATTCCGATGATCATCCCATGGGTGGTCAGGTCTTTCGAGTCGTAGAGCACGAGTGTGTTGCTCTTTTTCCCTGTTGCGGGATCTATCTCGTTCCCGAGGTAAAATTTCCCCATGAGTTCGAAGTTTTCCATCATCATCCCTCCCATTGCTTAATAAATCCACGTAAAAGGAGGCCACATGGTCTTCATGGCGTATCCTGTTTTTATTCAGAATTCTTGTGGAGACCTGACTATAGTCTGAACTTTTGGCAGAGACTTTCGCTTCTATATATGTTTGCCCCAGATTTTTAGAGCTATATTTATTAACGTAGCTTATTTTTTACGACATTGGATTTTAAGCTCATTAAAACTTGGCAAATATCTTGAACTTCCCTGAGGGTTAGATTATCGAAGTTCTCGAGCTTATGTATGGTTACATTTATAAAATCATTATTCGATTCTTGCTCTTTGTCGGGAGCAATGAAAAAAGAGGCGATAGTTCCGGTAAGAATACTTATGAAGCCAATTCCCACCAACATCAATATAGTTGCTATAACTCGTCCTCCTGTAGTTGTAGGAACCATATCACCATACCCTATTGTAGTTGTAACAAAAGACCACCAGAGGGCGTCGTGGAAATTTATGTTTTCGAAATAGCGGATAGCTATCGCTCCAAATAATACCATGGAAATGGTGATGAAGAGAACGTATTGGAAGTTGTTCCGCCTCAGAAAGCGGGAAAGATAACGATGGGTTCGGCCAAAGTAGGCTAACAATTTAACAATTCTTAAAAAGAGAAAAGAGGAGGGTACACGGAAGAGTTGGAAGAGGCGAATGGCTCGAACGCCTTTGAAAAGGGCGTTAAAGGGTAAAATTGCCGTGAGTTCTATTACATGCTCTTTGACGTAGTCCTTTTTATCTTTTGTCAAAAACAAGTGGAGAAAATAATCTGCAACGAAAACACACCAGATTATGAAATCAATGTCGTCCAATAATTTTTCTTCGTGAAGGGGAAGTGTTGTTCGTTCTTGAATGATAAGCAAAACGACAGAGAGAATTGCCAGTATGCCAAGGGATATTTCGTAAATATTTACGTTATTCCTTTTGCTGTTATCCATAGTAAACGAACCGCCTATCCCGTAAAAGTTTCAATACCCTTGGAATTCGTTGCATTTGTTGCGACTGTCACATTTACTGTGTTTGTCATAATTATGGCACCTCAACTTTAAGGATACGGCTCTGGACTCGAGGCCAATTGGCCGCAAAGCAACATTCTTCGGATTCGAAACTATGTATCTTTGCCCGCGATGCCTGAATACACATCGGGACTGTGGAAAACCTTCGGATTCGAGACTATGTATCTTCGCATGTAATGCCTAAACTCTCGCTGGGTTATTGAAAGCCTTGAGATTCTAAACTACGTATCTTCGCCCTTTTTATATTTTATATTAAAACCTGAATAAGAAAAATACTATAGCTAGGAAACGTTTCGTGTTGTGTGAAAAATCTCCCCCGCCATTACGCCTGTTCGTCAAGATTTCCACCTTCTAAAATAAAAAACAAACAAAATTTGCATAAATAAATTCTCAGATGGTATTCTTATATAAACAATTTATTCATCTCGCCCAACGTTAACCTTGCGAAAAGTAGAGTTCAAGTGATAGGAGGTTAACCATAGGCATGAATATAATAATGGGCTGTCAATCCAGATGTACCCGTGAGCTGTTGTTTGCCTTTGTTTTTGTTTCTTTTGCCCTTTGCATATGGGCGCCTGTTGTGAGTTATGCCACCGTGTTCTCTCACTCGGGGCAGGTCTCTCTCTGGGGGGCATACAACGACGACACAGACAGTTCGTTGGGTATCCGATACATTCCCGAAATAACAATAAGTTTTGGCGCGGGCGCTGAAACGGGCGCTGAAACTGATACCGCCGCAGACTCCGAAACAGACTTAAACAGAGGCACGCAAACAACGCAAACAGCCCAGACCCTTGACGCTCTCGTCTCTTTCAACATCCGCACCCTCTCAACCTTCGGTTCCTTCAAAGAGTTGGAAGACAAATTCCATGCCGATTTGTATCGCTCCTGGGTGCGTCTCTCCGGCGAGAGGTATGAAGTGCGCCTCGGCCTCCAGCGAATCAATTTCGGACCGGCTCAGATCCTTCGTTCTTTAAAATGGTTCGACCAGATAGACCCCCGCGACCCTTTGAGCCTAACTGACGGGGTCAACGCCCTTCTTGGACGCTATTATTTCCCCAACAATTCGAATATATGGGTGTGGGGCTTATACGGAAATGGCGATCCGGAGTTTGGCCTACGCTACCAGTTCCCAGTAGCCAATGGGGAGATGGCCTTTACATATCACAATAGGCGTGTCGACCGGGAGTGGTGGAACTCAAACACTTTTGCTTTTCCCCGCAGAGTAACCTTGGAAGACGGTCTGGAGCAGCGTTACGCACTCGATGGAAGTTTCGACGTGGGGATCGGTCTTTGGTTTGAGTTCGTCATGAGCCGCCTCAAAAAAGACTCCAAACACACTCTTTCCACCACATGTCTTACCCTTGGAGCCGACTACACCTTTGATGTTGGTTCCGGCGTCCACGTTTTGGCAGAACATTTTATACGATCGCCCGGCAGTGACATATGGAATCATGAAAATGACGATGAAATATCCGCCCTTTCCATAGACTTCAGCACTGGCATTCTCGACACCGTAACCATCCTGACATACTACGACTGGCAAAAAAAAGAATTCTACCCCAACGTAAGCTGGCAGCGCACATACGATGACTGGCTTATTAACGTAACGGCTTTTCACAACGGCGACGATGCTAACAGCGTCTATTCGGGAACCGGGGTTGTTCTCACCTTTGTGTACAACTATTAGGGAAGGGGGCCTGTTCATGTCTATCGTAACCATAAAAAATCTGACAAAAAGATATCCTATGGGCAGCCATTTCTTTACGGCGCTGAGTAATGTAACCCTCGAATTCGAGAAGGGGGAATTCTGCGGATTAATCGGTCCCAGCGGATCTGGAAAGACGACTCTTTTGAACATTATTGGGGCTCTCGACGCTCCAACGGAAGGAAATGTGGTGGTTATCAATAAAAACGTAGAAAACCTTTCTCACAAGGAATCTGCGGCGTTGCGCAACCATCATATTGGTTTTATTTTCCAGACGTACAACTTGTTTCCAGTCTATAGCGTCTACGAGAATATAGAATTTCCATTGCTGCTTTTGAAGATGCCGCCTAAAGAGAGAAGGCAGAAAGTTTACGATGCTCTAGAATGGCTGAGATTGACAGATAAGGTAAATTCCAAGCCGGCGCAGCTTTCAGGAGGAGAGTGTCAGAGGGTGGCAGTGGCCAGGGCTGTGGTGAAACGTCCGGCGTTGATTCTGGCAGACGAGCCTACGGCCAATCTTGATAGCGAGAATTCCTACAACATTCTGGAAATGATGGTGCGGCTCAACAAGGAACTTGAAACCACTTTTATTTTTGCAACTCACGACGAGAAGGTCATGAAATACTTGAGACGTAAAATTCATCTCTTTGACGGGCACGTAGCGCGAGACGAAATCATTGCCGTTTCCAGCTCTGAGGTTTCCTCGCAGAGTTCTATGTCGCTCAACACTGGCGAGGTTGTTCCCAGAGATAACCTCACGTCCCGTGATGGAGCTTTATCGGGACCCAACGTAGGATCAGCATCAGCTTCTGTGGCTTGTGATGTTTCCAATGATCACCGTGCGCCTCGCTCCAAAGGAGAGAGCAGACATGTTTAGCGTTGGCGTTACGTTAGCCTATCGCAATATAAAGGAAGCGGGACTTCGAACATGGCTCAACGTGGCTGTGCTTGCGATGACCTTTGTTGTGATCGTCGGTTTCCAGGGGCTTTATACAGGTATGCTCGCCCAGACGTCCAGAGCGATGATTGAAGACGAAATCGCAGGCGGACAATACTGGCATAAAGATTACGACCCTTACGACGCTCTATCCATTGATAATGGACACGGTGTTATTCCAGAAAATCTGTTTTCCCTGATCGAAGAGAGAAGGGCGACACCTATTCTTATTCGCCAGGCCACAATCTACCCTGCTGGACGTGCTCAGTCGGTTCAACTTCGGGGGATCGATCCTGCCCAGACCATTCTCCATATTCCCACGCGCTATCTTCACATTTCAGTTGCTTCCGCTAGCATAAACGGCGCAGGTAGAATGAATGGCGTTACTGGTTCTGTTAGCCCAAATAATACAAATGGCTCTGATAGAGCGAGTGGCGCCGGTGGTTCTTTCAGAGTAAATACCGCCGATATTTACGAACTGCCAATCCTCATCGGAAAGAGAATGGCGAAGAGCAAAAATATCGCTATCGGCGATTATCTGACTATACGCTGGAGAGATGCTCACGGGACCTTCGATGCAACCGAGGGCCAGGTTGTTTACATTATGGATACTCGGGTTCCGTCTATCGACAACGGAATTATTTGGGTACCCCTTCAGACGTTGCAGCACATGACGGCCTTGAAAAATGAAGCGACCCTCGTGGTTGTGAGCTCCGAAGCTGTTGGGGAAGGGACCAAGTTCCCCCATAAGGAGCCACCCATCGGCGCAAGATCCCATGTTGTGAGCCCTGAAACTGAAAGTTCAGGTTCCTCTCAGGAGTGGCCTTTTAAAAGCCAGGCTTTTTTGATGAGGGACCTCACGGAAATGATAAAGACGAAGAGAATTTCAAGCGTTATTATCTATTCTATTCTCCTCTTTCTTGGCATGCTCGCCATTTTCGATACTCAGGTCCTCTCTCTCTTCAGGCGAAGAAAGGAGATTGGTACCTTGATTGCCTTGGGCATGACGAGAATGCAGGTTATTTTTGTCTTTACGCTGGAAGGTGTAATTCAGGGAGCCATGGCTATCGTCGTTGCCCTCATCTTTGGTATGCCTCTTTTAACGTATGTGTCGAAAAAGGGGATTGCCATCCCCCAGATGGTGGAGGGATACGGTTTCGCCCTTTCCGACAAGCTCTTTCCCGTGTACTCCTTAGAGCTCGTTCTCACGACGATACTCTTAATGATGGTCGTTGTCGCAGCCATTAGTTTCCTCCCTTCGAGCAAAATAGCGAAACTCCAGCCTACAGAGGCGCTGAAAGGGAAAATATCATGATCTCTTTCCTTCTAAAAGGGCTGATCCGAGATCGTTCACGTAGTCTCTTCCCCGTGCTAATGGTGAGTGCCGGCGTTTTCCTCACAGTTTTTCTTTACTGTTTCATGCAGGGAGCTATGGGCGACCTCATCAGCTCAACGGCGAAATTCGATACGGGCCATGTCAAGGTTATGACTCAGGCGTATAGAGACCTTGCCGATCAAGTTCCCAACGATTTGGCGATTATCGGGGCCGATGCGCTGCTTGTATGGTTGAAAGAGAATGAAAAAGAGATGATTTGGGCCCAACGGATACGCTTTGGCGGTCTTCTCGATGTCCCTGACGAGAGGGGAGAAACTCTGGCTCAGGCGCCTGTCATGGGCCTTGGAATTGACCTCTTTAGCGAAGATACGCCAGAAAAAAACCTCTTTAACATAGAGAAGGCCATGGTGCGGGGTTCCTACCCAAGAGGTCCGAATGAAATATTGATAAGCGATGAATTTGCTCAAAAAATGGGTCTTCATATTGGCAGCACGGTGACGCTTATTAGTTCAACCATGTATGGCGCTATGGCAACGTACAATTTTAAGATTGCCGGAACCGTCTATTTTGGCATGATTCCTATGGATAGGGGCACGATCATAGCAGATATCAGAGACGTGCAAAATGCCCTCGATATGACTGACAGCGCAGGTGAGATTGTGGGATACACCCACGACATGCTCTATTCCGGCAGACGAATGGGCAATGTTGCGCAGCGGTTCAACAAGACTTTTACAATGGCAGATGATGAGTTTTCTCCTGTGATGGTGTCTCTTGGCCAGCAGAATAATTTTGAGGAATATTTGAATTATGCTGAAGCCATGGAAGCCGTAATTGTTGGCATTTTCGTCTTGGCCATGTCCATTGTTCTCTGGAATTCAGGCTTGATGAACGGGTTGCGGCGGTACGGAGAGATAGGCGTTCGTCTTGCCATGGGGGAATCCAAGGGGCGGCTTTACCGTTCAATGATCCTTGAGTCTTTCTTTGTCGGAATTGCCGGTTCCGTCTTAGGGACCGCTTTGGGCCTCGTCGTTTCGTATTACATGCAGTACACAGGCATAAATTTTGGGGAGATGATGCCGAAATCGAGTATGCTTATCTCCAATATCATACGGGCTCAGGTTACGCCGGCAAGCTATATTATCGGTTTTTTCCCGGGAGTGTTTGCGTCGGTGACAGGGGCCATGTTTGCCGGTATTGGCATCTATAAAAGACAGACAGCCCAGCTCATTAAGGAGTTAGAAGTATGAAGAGGAAGAATATGTTTAGGGAATGGGGGATCCCCTTGGCTGAAGCTTACCCTCATAATATGGCGGTGTGTGCGGCGCTACACGTAGCGGCGGCAGGTATAGCAATGCATAAAACGGTGGGACATGTAGCTGCGAACATAGCTGCGTATAACATAGCTATGCTTATATCGGCAGTTACAGCCTTTTCGCCTGAAGGCACGTCTGTATCAGCGCTCAAGTTTGCGTCGCATTCGAGCGGCCACATCGGAAAGTTTGCGCTGGTTGCTTCGTTGAAAAGGGTGCTGATTATAGTTTTTATCGCTGTGGCGGTGCTGTTAGCAGTGTTGTCGTCTGCTCAATGTAGCGTTGTTGAGACTGTCGGTGTCGCTGCTTTTACCGACGCTAAAGATCTCCAGAGGCCCCTTCCGGACCTCATTCCCCTTACAGGCGAGGGGATTCTTGAAAAAGTTGACGAAAATTACGTTGCCAAGAATCGGAAGGTGACAAGTACTATGATTGTGAAGGGACAGCGCGGCTCCCGCACATTACAAGTGCTTTCATGGGTGCAGGGCACTGAAAAGGCCTTTAGCGAATTCCTTTCGCCTCCCCGTGAAAAAGGGACGAAAATGCTCAAACTCGAAGATGAGCTTTGGATGTACACCCCGTCAACCGATCGCATCATAAAAATAGCGGGGCATATGCTTCGGCGCTCCATGATGGGGTCTGACATATCCTACGAAGATTATATGGAAGATCCCAAACTCAGCAACATGTACAATGTGGAGCTTGTGGGGGAGGGAAAGGTGGGTAAAGAGCGAACAGGCGAAGACAAATTAGGCGAGCGAGATTGTTACCTACTTGAGCTTACGGCCAAAAAAGAAGGAGTTTCCTATTATTCGCGAAAGATGTGGGTGGATAAAGAGAACTTTCTTCCTTTACGAGAGGATCGTTTCGCCAAAAGTGGCAAGCTTTTAAAGACCTTCACCATTAACGAAATATTTCAGGTTCAAGAGCGATGGTACCCTAAAAGGGCGACAGTTAAGGATGCGCTGGCTTCTGGTGAAGGCACAGAATATATTATAGATACTATCGAATTTGACGTTGAAATACCTGACTACATCTTCTCCAAAGCCTCTTTGCGCCAATAGGTTTCATATACCAGCCATATACCAACGGTACAGAATTGCTCTTACAATTACTCTTACAATTGCGATTATAACGGCTCCATGGATATTTTTGTTACCGACGAAGTGGCTCTTTAAATTTCCCCTCTTGGCTTTGAGCTGGTTGGCCTCCATGTATTGATATGGGGCATTTTATCAGCGCGATGTGTGCTATATCATGTATAATAGCCCAGCTCTTCAGAAACTTTCTATTGGGATATCCAAAAATTGGAATAACTCTCTGAAGATTTATAAATTTTAATTTAGATTGTAATAATAAATTTATGTGCTATAATAACAAGGTTGTGATCGGGTGGTTTAAAAGCCATCTGGAAAAGATATAGCGTTTTTTTTGCGACACGTCCCGTCATGTAGTTAGGGCGGTACCGAAACGTCATACTTCATGTGTCGCTTTTTTCGGAATTTGTTAGGAAAGGTAAGGTAATTGTATGAGTAAGAAGCTTGTTTATGTTAATGAAGTTCCTTTCTGGATGACCCCGGAAGGTCGTTTGGAAACAGCAGAACTTCGCAACGGCTGGGCTGTAGAGCGGATTATGCTCCGTACTTCCCGCGGGCTTAAAGCCCTTCGAAGTACCGCTTCTGTCTAGGCTCGGAAGTTGATTCAGAGAGACACTTTTGTCTCTCCCAATTACGTAGATTACAGACCTCTCTCGTGGGAGGTCTGTTTTTTTATGAGGGCGAATATTATGCCTTTGTGCCTTTCGTTTGCGTTCCTGTCATTTGCGCCTCGAAAGCGACCCTTCCATGTTTTATGCGAAGTACAATTTTTGCCTGCCCATAAATAGAATATATGCGCTATAACCTTTTCGTTAATTTAAATTGATTTTCTTAAGATCAATGATAAACTAACAAGAGTTGCTTTTTAACACTCGGAGTACCCCCCATTTATTCCTAAAAATATTAAAATATTGAGCAAAGGAAGATTGATGTGTACACACCAAAGTTATTAACGGAGATCAAGGCGTATTCCCGTGAAAAAGCCCTTGCGGACCTTTTCGCTGGAATGACTGTAGGCGTTGTTGCGTTGCCACTGGCTATGGCGTTTGCGATAGCAAGTGGTCTTCCACCAGAGCGAGGTCTTTTTACTGCCATTGTTGCTGGTTTTCTGATTTCGCTTTTTGGAGGAAGTAAGGTGCAGATAGGAGGCCCGACAGGGGCTTTTGTTGTTCTTATTTCAAGCATAACACTTCAATATGGGTATTCAGGTTTGGCTTTATGTACGTTAATGGCAGGTATTATCCTTATTTTATTAGGCCTTTTTAGAATGGGCGGTCTCATCAAGTTTATTCCCTTTCCAGTCACCACTGGATTTACCACAGGCATTGCCGTTGTTATTTTTTCCACACAAATTCGCGATTTATTAGGTTTAAAAATAGAGAAAGTTCCCGCTGCCTTTCTAGAGAAATGGCAGGTCTATTTCGAGTCCCTCAATACTATGAGCTTTGGAACAGTGCTTGTGGGGATAGGAACCATAGTAGTTATCCTCTTAATACAGCGATTTTGGCCCAAACTGCCAGCTATGCTGATAGGTATGGTCGTGGCTACTCTTGTGGCTCATGTATGTGCTTTGAACGTAGAGACTATCGGAAGCACGTTCGGGGAACTTCCCCGTATGTTGCCAGCGCCGTCCTTCCCCAAAATCGAGTTCTCTCAGATAGGAGATCTCGCCAAGCCGGCCTTTACTGTGGCGCTTCTAGCGGCTATAGAATCTCTTTTGTCTGCAACTGTGGCCGATGGGATGATAGGTGATCGTCACAGACCTAACGCTGAACTTATCGCTCAGGGGATAGCAAATGTAGGAAGCGTTATTTTCGGAGGCATCCCTGCTACAGGGGCTATTGCTCGTACAGCGACGAATGTTAAGAGCGGAGCTAAAACTCCAGTTGCCGGGGTCATTCACGCAGTTGTTCTGTCTTTGTTGCTTCTACTTTTTGCACCAGTGGCAAAGCTGATACCTCTCGCCGCACTCGCAGGAATTCTTGTGGTTGTTAGCTATAACATGAGCGAATTGCACAATTTTGTGTCTATCTGTAAAGGCCCGAAAAGCGACGCGTGCGTATTAATACTGACCTTTGCTCTGACTGTCCTTGTCGACCTTACGGTAGCAGTTCAGGTTGGAGTTGTTTTAGCGGCTCTTCTTTTCATTTGGAGAATGTCGGAGAATACAGATGTCAACGTCATTACAGAAAGGGTGCAAGGGAAGACTGTTGCGGAAGAAGAGTTTTATGCTATTGCACCACGGGATGTTCCAGAAGGAGTAGAGATTTTTGAAATCAATGGGCCTTTTTTCTTCGGGATGATCCACAGATTTAAGAACGCTATCCGCAATATGGAGGAACCGGCCGCAGCTCTTATTATCAGGGCGCGAAATGTATTGGCGGTAGATGCCACCGGGATACATACTCTGAGGTCTTTATATAAGCAGTGCAGGAAAAAGGGAATTTATTTGATTTTTTCGGAAGTCCATTCCCAGCCTTTAAAGGCTTTTCAACGGTCAGGATTGATATTTGAAGTTGGGCGAGATAATTTCTGTAAAAGTATGGATGACGCATTAAAACGAGCGAAGAACCTCCTGAAGATGACGACGAAACCCCAAGAGGAATGATAGTGCGATAATTTTTATATCTTTAGGGCCTTTCCGCCAGTGAGTGATGAGGCGGAAAGGCCCTTCTTTCTTACTGATATTGGGACGAAGATATCTCTTTTTTTATAAAGAGCTCTTGTCGTTTGTAGAGGCGGTCTATCCGCACAAGCTGAAGAGGCTTGTTCGGGGCAAAGAGCTTTAGAGACATTAGAAAAGTTCCTACTTCGGCAAAGGGAATGGCCATATAAATCCCCTTCGTTCCCAAACAAAGAGGGAGCACCATCAAAAAGATAGCTGGCAGTGCAAGACTTCTCGATATGGCAACAACCGCTGAATGAAGCGGCTTTTGCATGGCCGTAAAGTATGATGAAAAAACTATATTTACGCCAATAAGCAAAAATGCCGGCCAGAAATACGCGATAAACTCCTTGGCGATACGGGTTGTTTCTCCAGCCTCTCCATTGGTAAAGAGGTCGATCATCCTATCGGGAACTAAAACGAGTAGAGCTATAATTCCGATCCCTATTAAAAAAACGGTTCCCCAGGCAACAAGGAGAAAGGAAGAGATGCGGTTTGATTTTTCTGCCCCAAAATTTTTACTGATAATAGGCTGTATAGCATCGCCAATGCCATAACAGGCCATGGAGCCCAGATAGAGTATGTAGTTTACAATAGTATAAGCAGCCACACCAGAGATTCCCATTCTCTTGATCATGATCCAGTTGAAGATAAAAGTGAGAATGCCGGCGGATATTTCGTTAGCAAACTCAGAGAAGCCGTTATATGCGGCAAAAAGAATTTCTTTCCAGGATCCACCATTTTTTTTGAACCGCAACTTTCCCTTTTTTAAAAGGAAGTGCGGCAATAATATGCTGAATAAGGCTACTTGCGACAATCCTGTGGCGAGAGCGGCCCCCTGCACGCCAGTATTAAGCTTGATAACAAAAAGCCAGTCAAGAGAGATATTAATACCGGCTCCAGTAACCATAGACGCAGCGGCAAGAAGAGGTCGTCCATCCACCCGTACAAAGTAAGAAAGGCAAATACCGCAGGTAAGAAACGGAATAAAAAGCAAAAGCATAGAAAGGTACTTTTTAACCCAGGGAGCGATTTCAGGACTTGCGCCAAGGATGGTTACCAGAGTATCTATTCCCAATCTTCCTATTACAGAGATACTTGCGGCGATAACAAAAGTAGCCAGTAACGTTTTCGTAAAGATAGAAGAAGCTGTATCAGGATCTCCTTCGCCAAGATATTTCCCACAGTTAACAGAAGCTCCTATGGCCATCATGTAGGCAATCCCTCCTGATAATATAACGAAGGGGAGAGATAAGTTAACGGTGGCCAAGGCCATTTCTCCTACTTTATTGCCAAGAAAAGCAGCATCCACAGCACTGGCTGAGGACACGGCAATCATTCCTATAACTGTTAAGAAGGAATAATAAAAGAACACAGGAAAGATATTCCCGCGCAGAGGATCTAACATGTACTTCACTTTTAATGCACCCTTTCAGGAAAAACAACAACACTTGGACAGTTACCATATTTGCGCATGTTCATTTCGTGGAAGATACTTCTATAATATAGCACAAAAAATGAATAAAAATATGTATACTTTAATGAAAATGTACTTCTATATTCCACTTCTTTTTGCTAACAAAATTTGTTATTCTTTAAAAAGATTCTGTTGGTTAAGGAGGTTTTAAAAATGCAGGAATATTGCCAGAGTTGTGGTATGCCCCTTGAAAACTCCCTTCGTGGAACAGAGGGGGATGGCACCGTATCTCACGACTATTGCATCTATTGTTATAAGAATGGTGAATTCACTCAACCTCACGTGACGATGGAAGAAATGATCAATATTTGTATTCCCCATATGCTAAAGTCAGGTTTCGATGAAGAAGAAGCCCAAAGAATGCTAAGCGAGTTCCTTCCTACATTGAAGCGATGGAAGAAGTAGAAGCGATAAAGCTAAGACGCTGACACGCAATCAAAGTGGAGAAGTCGTCTCAATTCTTTCTTCTGACGGCCTCTCCTCACAGCAAACGTTGATTGCGAGGTTTCTTAGGCCCTTCTCTGCAGTGTCTTGTATGAACAATCTCATCAGCAGATGTTCGTTGAGCGGGGTTTCTGATGGTTCCTCTCTGTATCTCCTTGATGAGCCCCGCCCTTGCTTCTATCCTTGCTATTGGCAGCACTTTGTTCCTTTGTTGCCGGCTAAAATACTGCCGCGAGCCGTAGTGATAGTCGTCGCCATGACAGGTTTCGTTCCGTGGTTGCCGGCTACATTCCATTCTCTTTCCGGTACAAAATAATATCCTGTACAGTTACAACGGGGAAATTATGTTTCTTCGCAAAAGCCGCTACTTCAGGCAAACGAGCCATTGTTCCGTCGCTATTAGTGAGTTCGCATAGTACCCCGTACGGTTTCAATCCGGCGAGCCTCATAAGATCTACATTTGCCTCAGTATGCCCGTCTCGTTCCAAAACGCCTCCCTGTTGAGCCCGCAGTGGGAACACGTGGCCCGGATGTCGCAAATCACACGGTTGAGCGTCGTCAGCTATTGCGGCTTTAATCGTTCTCACTCGATCTGCGGCTGAGACGCCAGTTGTTACCCCTTCCGCAGCTTCTATGGAGATGGTGAAAGCAGTCTGGAATCGACTGGAGTTATGAGTTACCATCATGGGAAGTTCCAAGGATTGAACTTTCTCGGGGGTGAGGCAGAGACACACGATGCCGCTACATTCGCGAATAAGCATAGCCATCTGCGGCACAGTTAAACTTTCGGCAGGGAAAAAAAGGTCTCCTTCGTTTTCTCTATTCTCATTGTCTGTAACCAACACGCCACTTCCAGCACGAAGGGACTCCAACGCTTTCTCCACTCGCTCAAGGGGAGAGCCATAGGTGTTAAGCAACATACTATCCATTCTCAACAAATCCTCCTAAGTAGAAAAATAGAAATAGCAGGGCGGGAACTCTATCAGCGGCCTCTTCTTTTCTCCACAAACAAGCAGAGAAGGATAGTAGATCGCCTGATCCTCTTTCATCCGGACTATTACCGTCGGCTCTGGAATTTAACCAGATCTACATTTTTCTTTCAGAAAAATGTGCGCGGGCTTTCCAGCTTGAACTGGTATACCGCCGATGGGGAATTCCACCCCGCCCTGAGAACCGGCTTTAACACTGTAGCTTCAATAAGACAAGAAGTCAATAAAATAACATCATAATACTATTTACACAAATACTCCTTGCCATCTTTTATTAATATTCTGTTATTATACTGTGTATGTTTCAAGTCTGAACATAATGGATAATGCGTCGTATAATAAATAAAAAAGAGCAACTGCGAGAGAGAAGAAGTGTTGGAGCCTAAAATGGAGGTTATTGGTAGTGATAGATAATTTTGTGGTTTTATTTGCGTTATTTTTTATTTTTATGTTCATCCTCTCGGCGTTTTTTTCGGCGAGTGAAACAGCGTACTCAAGTGTCAATAAAATACGGCTCAAACGCTTTGTAGAGGAGGGCCGGAGAGGGTCCAAACGAGCGTTGGGCTTGGCGAAGGATTTCAATAAAACCATTTCAGCCATCCTCATTGGGGGAAATATTGTCGATATTCTTATGACGTCTGCTGCTACTGGAATTCTTTCGGTCCTTTTCGGGCCTATTGGGGCTGTATATGCGACGCTCCTCATGACGGTACTCATTATTCTATTCGGTGAAATTCTTCCTAAAGCTTTTGTAAAAGACAAAGCGGAAAACTTTGCTTTAGGTGCCGCCTCTCTCGTCCATTTTTTTGTTGTCTTACTTTCACCCTTAACGTGGTTAACCACCCGTCTTTCCCAGCTTTTACGAGGGAAAGACAAACCGGCTTTTTTGCCCAGCGTTACCCACGATGAGCTATGGAGTATTGTGGAGACCATGGGGGAAGAGGGAGTTTTGCCGGAAAGCGAGAAAGATTTGATAGGGAGTTCTATCAACTTCTCTGAGATCGAAGTTTGCGAAGTCCAGACGCCGCGGGTCGATCTTTTTGCTGTGAATGTAAACGAACCTATTGAGAACGTGAAGAATTTATTGCTTAAAAATCATTATTCCCGGGTTCCCGTATATGAAGGAACCTTTGATAACATTATTGGAATCCTGAACGAAAAAGATTTTTTGAACCAGTATATTAACGAGGGGTCTGTGAATATTCGTAGTATCATGTCTCGCCCCCTCCTCATTGCGGGGAGTGCAACCCTTATGGATGCCTTGAAAATGTTACAGCAAAACAAGGCCCATCTCGCCGTTGTTTTAGATGAATATGGTGGAACGTCGGGTATTATCACACTTGAGGATATTCTTGAAGAGTTGGTAGGGGAAATTTACGACGAACATGACGATTTCAAAGAGTATTTTACTCAGGTGGAGGAAAATACATATCTAGTCAGTGGAGACGCGTACTTAGAGGATCTCTTCGAGACGTTTTTGCATTTCTCCCATACGCCGGAAAGCGAATCGAGTACTTTGAATGGTTGGCTTTTCGAACAATTTAAAACGCTCCCGGCAGTAGGAGCGACTCTGGAATGGGGGCCTCTTCGTTTTGAAGTAGTGAAGGTCACCGGACAGAGGATCCAGAAGGTCCGAATTTCTAGAGATCCCAACTACAAGGAACCAGACGAGGAAGATAAAGAGCGAGTGGTGATTTTGTAGCAGTAGCATGGTGAGACGCGCTTCATATGCGCTCGTCCTTTTCGTTGCATGAACATAGTGAGCCCTGACAGTTATGAAGCTCTTTGCAATGGGAAGTATAAGCAAATCGTTCTGGTGAGTGCTCGTCTCGTTCTAATATTATGTCCCAGTGACAGAGGGAGGAGAAAGAAAAAGGTCTCCTCCCTGCATGTTTTTACGGATTATACGGTTCAAAAACCGCTAAGAGAGCTCCATCATGATAAAGCTCCAGCCTGTTGTCTACTATTTTGAACCCGCTAACCAGCTCGAGGGATTCTAAATAGAGTTTTTCTGTCTCCATTGCCGACTCACAGTATCGTCTCGTCGCTGCTATTGGCCCCATATAAAGCTCCTTGCCTGTTCTGGAATAGGGACCGAAAAAGTTGTTGCAACCAGCGTAGCCTGTAACACGGTGAGCCTGTACATCAAATCTGAGAGTCATTGGCTGATTATCGGAGGGACTAAGCGTTGAAATTGTTTCCCCACGAAGGAGTGTGAGTTTCCACACTCTCTCTTCAAGATGAGAGGAGCTTTCCTCATCGCATGTTCGGTTTGGCTGTACCTCTATAAATCGGTCTATAACAAGCATCTCTTCTATTTCGTCGCCCTCCATGGCAGGACGCATGGCTAGATGGGCCTCGACAACGGCATATACAGGCTTGCCCGCTTCATGAGGAAGGGCGGTATATGCTTGTTCAAGGGATAAATATCCTTTTTCCATAGCTACAGGGAAAATTTTGCCAGTAAAGCAATCTGTAAAAAAGGCTGCGTCAGCCATATAGGAAAACATCCCTTTCATAGGGATAGGGGAGAGGTGTTCTTCCACTCGCGTCTTTCTAGAAAGGGTGTAATTGAGGGAGGTTACAGACCTCCTACCTTCATAATCGAGCATGGTTATTTTCTGAGGGGAATCTATGGCGAAGAGAATTGTTTCAGTGTCGCTCTCATGGAGAGTGATTATCCCTCCATTTTTGGAAAGAGACCACCAGCCTAGAGAAGCAAAGGTTTCGTCTTTTCCTTTTTCAGCCTCTATATACGTGATATCGAGTTGATAGAGCCTGTCTGGACGAACCGTTAACGTATAAACAATCCCTGGTCCGTCAGCTGCGGGAAGAAGTCCCTGATAGGTTGCGGGAAGTTTCAATAGTTCTTCTGCCTCTTTGTTGATAAGAACGGAAGGATCTTTTTTTAGGGTCCCGCCCATATCCGAAGGTATCTCTTCTTGGCTTGGCGTTAGCAGGGTCAGGTGTCCTTTAGCATTAGAGATAAAGAAAAACGAAGTATCGGGATAATCGGGGTTAAGCTGATAGACTAGAGCATCGGGATTGCTAACTGTCCCTCGAAGAGATTCCCATTCACCACGGAGGGTGAGGGGAAGTTGTCCAGCCTGGTTTTCTAAAGAAGAGATGGTCATAACGTAGTTTTTAGCCTGCAGTGTGGATGCGTCAGAAAAAAGAGTTAAATCCACTTTGGAAGCAGTTTCATCAAGAGACAGTTTCAATTCCCCAGAGAAATGTTCTGCTTGAATGACCGGCATCTCTTCAGCTGATGCTCCTATTGTTATAGAGAGGAGAACGAAGAGAGCTATACTTAAAAAGAAAAGATTTTTTTTGGTTGTTGTCATGATGAACCTCCTCGTATGAACGTAAAAAAAGTTTAACATATTTAATGCAAAAAAAGTAGGGAAGCTAGGTGGGTAGCTTCCCTACAGGTACAGAGGAGAATCGGAGAACCAAACTTTTTTGTGCAAAAAACAAATACAGTAACAACATTTTAGACCCATAGGCGTTCTCTTTACGGGGTATGTAACACATTTTTTATAATAAGTAACACGATTATCCTAAGGAATTTCCCTCTAAATGTCAAGAGGTAAAAGATTTATTTATTGTCTGACAGCTTCGCTCAGGATTTTTTTGAAAAGAGGTGAGAACACAGGTAAAAAGATGTTTATTGCCAGGCAGGCTTGTGGCGAATCTAACTCTCTAGCCATAGGTTTGCCAGACAGGTGGGATATTCCTCCTGTCCCTTGACAGGACGTATAGAGATATTATTAGATGGCACATGAAGAATACGACTGCGGTGAAGGGAAAGCGCGGTTTTAATTGAGGTGGTAGCAGGTGTTTGATCTTCCTTTAGCTTTTTTAGTTACGGCGGTTCTTCTTGTTTTAAGTATTCTTTCGAGTAAGCTCGCCGATCGTTTTGGTTTTCCCGCCCTTCTCATGTTTCTCGTAATAGGGATGTTGGCTGGGTCAGACGGTCCTGGCGGTATACAGTTTGATAACGCAGCTGCTGCCAATATGGTAGGAACTGTAGCGTTAGCTTTTATTCTCTTTGCTGGAGGGCTTGACACGAACTGGGAGAGCATTCGTCCTGTTCTGACACGGGGCATTCTTATGGCTACGGTGGGAGTTGCCCTTTCAGCCTTTTTTATGGGACTCTTTATTCATTTTGTTTTAGGATTTTCCCTCCAAGATGGGCTCTTGCTCGGTTCCATCGTTTCATCTACTGATGCTGCTGCTGTTTTTGCAGTGCTCAGATCGAGGCGCGTCAGTTTAAAAGACCATCTCAGAGCTTTTTTAGAGCTTGAGTCTGGTAGTAACGACCCTATGGCTATTTTCCTAACCCTAGGTATTTTGCAGATTATGGCAAGAGATACTCTCTCTTGGGGGGAGTTGTTGCCTCGTTTTGCCATGCAGATAACTATGGGTGTTGTAGCGGGATTCATTATAGGGAAGGGTGCGGCGTGGGTTATGAATCGAATCCGCCTAGATTACGAGGGGCTTTACCCTCTCTGGGGAGTCAGTATTGTGTTGCTTACATACGGAGTGGTAGAGAAATTGGGGGGGAACGGCTTCCTGGCGGTGTATTTATGTGGCCTTATTTTAGGAAATGGCGATTTTATTTATAAACGAAGTCTTATCCGGTTTCACGATAGCGTGGGATGGCTTATGCAAATCATCATGTTCTTAGTCTTGGGCCTTCTGGTGTTCCCCTCTCACCTTCCTGCAGTAGCGTGGGAAGGGTTGCTATGCTCTGCTTTCCTCATGTTTGTGGCTCGGCCGGTATCTTTATTTCTGACCCTTATCGGGAGTAAATTCTCTATCCAGGAGCGTATCTTATCTGCTTGGACCGGTTTACGTGGGGCTGTCCCCATTGTATTGGCAACGTTCCCTCTTTTAATGGGGCATCCTAAATCTGAGGAAATATTTAATGTAGTGTTTTTTATAGTCTTGACGTCAGTTCTATTACAGGGAAAAACGTTAATGCCCCTTGCCCGTTTCCTAAAGGTGGATAAGCCGTTAGTTCTGCGGGCACGATACCCTTTGGAATTCGATAAAACGGAAAATGATGTTCGAAGCGAGACGAGGGAGTTTGAAATTCTACCGAGTGCTGATGTGGTGGGTGAACCTTTGGAGAATCTGGGATTGCCTAAAGATGCCCTTGTTTTACTTGTGAGACGAGACAACCAGTTTCTCGTGCCGAGGGGACATACAGTATTGCAACCCTACGATACGTTGCTCGTGCTGGGGGAAAAGGAGGCTCTTCTTCAGACGAGAAAGATACTCCTCAAAACTCATGCTTCAGAGGAATAATTGTGGAAACGCAGGAAAAAAGAAGTTTCGAGGTTTCTAGAAACTGTGTTGAGAAATAAAAATAAAGCTCTCGACATGTATGTGTCGGGAGCTTTTCTTTATTTGCGCCACGTTGCCGGAATGAGAAGGATAAGAACGGTATAAAGCTCTAATCGCCCCAAAAGCATGCAAAGAGAAAAAACCCATTTCCCTGCGGCTGGAATGGCGGCGTAATTTTTAGTAGGGCCAACCATGCCAAGGCCGGGTCCTATATTCCCCAATGTAGCAGCTACTCCAGATATGGCCGAAACCAAATCGAGTCCCAATAAGGTCATAATTAAACTTGCCAGTGTAAATAACCCTATATAAAGCAGGAAAAAAGCGGATATGGACCCCACTGTTTCCTTGGGGATAGTATGGCCAGCCACTTTCGTTTGAATAATGGCGTGGGGATGGAGAAGCCGATATAGCTCTGTACGAGCATGGCGGGCGAGGACCATAATGCGAAGATTTTTGATTCCACCGCCTGTAGACCCGGCACAGCCGCCAATGAACATTAATATAAGGAGCAAAAACTGAGTGAAAACAGGCCACAATTCATAATCAGCTGTGACAAAACCGGTGGTGGTTATAACGCTTACAACTTGAAAGGCGGCATATCGCAACGCATCAAAAATATTAGTATAGATGCTTTTTCTCAGGAGGAGAGCCGTAATGGCGAGGGTGCTTCCTGTAGTGATCCAGAAATAGAAACGAAATTCTTCATCTTTCCACCATGCATTCAATTTCCCCCGAAGAAAATGGTAATGGAGCACAAAGTTGCATCCGGCAAGGAACATAAAAATAGTAATGACCCAGTCTATGTATGGACTGTTGTAATAGCCTACACTGGAGTTTTTAGGCGAGAATCCCCCTGTGGCCATAGTGCCGAAAGTGTGGGTCAAAGCATCAAAAAGATTCATACCCCCAAAGAGGAGCAATATGGTTTGGAGGATGGAAAGAAAAACATAAACGCCCCAGAGCAGCAGAGCTGTTTGCTGTATTCGAGGTGTCATTTTCTCAGGGATGGGGCCGGGAACCTCAGCCTTGTAAAGATCCATTCCTCCTACGCCGATAAAGGGCAGAACAGCTAAGCTCAGAACGATGATTCCCATGCCTCCGAGCCAGTGAGTAAGGTCGCGCCAGAAGAGGATTCCTCGAGGTAATGCCTCAATATCCGTAAAAATAGAAGCGCCGGTTGTTGAAAAGCCTGAAATAGCCTCGAAAAATGCGTCGGTAAATGTGGGAGCTGCCCCATAAAGATAGTAAGGAAGCCCACCAATTATGGAGGCTGTTACCCACGAAAGAGTAACAACGGCAAAGGCTTCTTTAACTCCTAAGTCCTGGTAGTTTTCTTGTTTCCCCCAGAGATGGAGAATTAATGAAATACAAAAACCTGAAACAATAGAAAACGCAAAGGCTTGTACATCTTGGCTTTTATCGAGGATAGCCCAGCTTAGCGGCCATAACATAAAAAGAGAGATCATAGCGGAAAGAAGAGCTAATACTCTTGCTACAAGGCGAAGTCGCATTCTTATTTCACTCCAAGTTTTTCCACAGCTATAGGCATAAGTTCAGATGAGGCAAAAAGAGTTACCAGGTCGTTTCCCTGGAGGGTCGTTTCTCCTTTGGGGACGAACACTTCATTTCCACGCCGGATAAGAGCTACAAGAATCCCTTTGGGAAGCCCCAATTCTGCCATGGATAGACCAACAACGGGACTTGTTTCGGGAATAATGGCTTCGAACATTTCAGCGTCTATCTTTTCGAGAAGAGAGAGTGTCCCCATCCCTGATGGGTAGCGAACGTTGCTCATAATAACTGAAGCTAACGCCTGGTTGGGATTGACCATAGCATCTACGGAAATATAGTTGTCCAGACGCATGTACATCTGTCTGCGTACAACGGCGATAGTCTTTTTGGCGCCAAGAGCTTTTCCTACCACGCCAAAAAGAATATTGGCTTCATCGCTTTCCGTAGCGGCAACTAAGCCATCAGCTCCCTCTATTCCCTCTTGACGCAGCAACATCTCATCTGCGCCGTCTCCGCAAAGAACCAGCGTTTTCTCCAGCTCTGAAGCGATTCGTTCGCATTTCTCTCTGTTATGGTCGATAAGGCGGATATCCAGATGTTTATACTGTCTTTCCAGACGGCGGGCAACTTGATAGCCCAGTTTCCCTCCACCTATAATAATAACTCGATGAAGAGGGGTACTCTTTTCCCCTTGAACCATTTCCTCCAACCGCCATATTTGATCTTTGCGGGTGGCTATAAAGCAGAGGTCCCCTTCTTCCAAAATATTGTCTCCGTAAGGGACAAAACCACCGCCGTTTCGTTGCACATATACGATGATGGCTGTTATTTGAGGGTAATGAAAACGGAGATCCTTCAGGGGCACGCCAATGAGGGGGGAATCATGGGCTATGCGAAAGGCATAAATACCCGCTACTCCTTCAAACAGTTCTGCTGCGTCCATAGCAGAACTGACGGTTAGTAACTCTATAATCTGGCGGGCTACAGATCTTTCCGGAGAGCTCATTACGTCTATGCCCAGACTTCGAGCCCAATCAGGGCTGTCGGTGTATTCAAGGCCCCGAGCCCTTGAGATCACCCGTTTGACGCCGGCCCTTTTTGCAATCCAGCACGCCATAATGTTGACTTCATCGCGGTTCGTACACGCGACAAGAATATCGACTGAACACCCAGGGACAACCCCGGCTTCGGCAAGAACCGATGGGCGAGATCCATTTCCACGAATAGCAATAACGTCTAGTTCGTTGTCTACCTTTTGTGCCCGTTCCTCATCCTCTTCAATGACGGTAATATCATGTCCTTCAGCTGAAAGACTTTTTGCTACGTGGTAGCCAACTTCTCCTGCTCCGACGATGACAATGCGCATAATAAAATTACCCCTGCTTCCGCATTTTTATTTTCTGTTCATGTGTGTAAAACAATCATAATCCTAGCAGAGGCTCGAGGAAACGCAAGAAAAATCTGATTGCCGAAATAAAAGAATTCTTTGCCCACAACCCCTTGACGTAGACGGCATCCCTGGCAATGTGCCGACGCGACAGACACCAGCTCGCTGAGAATGGCTTACCTGACAACATGTCAACGCAGAAAACGTCCCTGTTTTTTCTACGAGGGAATAAGCCAATATGGAGATTCGGGAACCATCCCTTCAAAAACAGAGAGAACTTTTTCCGCTGCATTTCTCCCAGCATGAAGGAAGAACAACTGGGACATTTCTGAAACAGTATATCGAAGGATCTGCTCTGGATAAAGAATATTCTGGAGTCTTCTGAAGAGGAGTGCGGCAAGGCGCCCAATCCTCTCCAACGGAACTTTTCCGTAAAGAAGATATAAATTTCGCAGCGTTCCACTGAGCCACGATGGATCCTGATGTTTGGTCCCTTTCCCGATAATGCCCTCTATTAGAGTTTCTTTTTCGCTATCGAAGGGAGCCTTAAAATAGCTATGGATCTGTGGAAAGACGTGGCCAGACAAGTAGTATACCGAAGCGACAGAGAGATCTTCCATTGTGCAGTTCCGATCTTTCTTATGAGTGGTATCAAGGGTTAATCCATAAGGAATACTTTCCGTCCTTGTTGTTAAAAGAGCTTCTGATGTAAAGGCTCGGCCATGAAAAGATGCCATGTGGGCGGTAGTCCATCCAGTTTTCACCTCTCGAATGCTCCAAAACTCCCCATGCTTTTCAGGAATATCGATGTACATACTTGCATAATGTCCCCATCTCCAGCCGGGAAGAAGTTCCCATGGCAGGTGGGGAGCAGCGCTTGCAATACTAGATGTCACTACCTCCATTTGTACTATTTTCATAAACTGCCGTTCTGGAAGGGTGTCGTATAGATAGGGCAAAGCAGCCTCCCCCATAGCAGAAAGAATTTGGTGCCATCTCTGAGCTATATTTTCTCCAGTTTCGTTATTCTGTTCTGCTGCTAAAAGTGTGCTTTTATAGAGGGATACTATAAAATCTTTCCAATCAATGAAGCGATCATTGACATGAGCTATAGAGGGGATTTTTACTTCTTGGCTAAAAGAAGGGAGCCATACTGTTGGATCGTGAATTATTGAATCGAAAATATCTAACCGTAACAGGTGTTCCATATGCGAGCTGAAATTGAGAGCTTCTCGTACCAGATCCGGAGGATACTTGGAATAGAGCACTCTTTAACTCACCTCCACAACCTTGTTCTGCAAAATATCCATACTATGCCACTCTTTCTCGTTTTAGGGAAGTAAAAACTACCTAAATCGTAAAATTTACTCTCTTTTTTGAAAAAGCTCTTTTTCTATTCTTTTTATCGTGATAGGCTGTACTTAATATCAAATCACAAAGAGGGTATTATGACAATACATTTTAAAAATGAAAAACCATTCATTCCACCTTTTATTGTCTTAACGTTGGGAATAGCCGCCATATCTACAGGAGCCATTTTTGCCAGGCTAGCAGATGGCGTCCACCCTCTTGTCATCGCAGCATACCGAGTGGGGTTGGCCTCCCTTATCCTCTGTCCTCTGGCCGGGCTACATTGTAAAAAAGAAATCTCCCTTTTACAACCAAGGGAGTGGTGGGCTCTTTGTTTGGCAGGAATATTTTTAGCGCTGCACTTTGCATTTTGGATATCATCGCTGTTTTATACTTCAGTAGCTAGCTCTGTTGTTATTGTAGATACAATTCCTGTCTGGACAGCTATACTCTCTCCTATAGTGACAAAAGATTTAGTGCGCAAAAAGACAAAGATAGGCATAGCAATTGCTTTTGCAGGGGGAGTGATTATCAGTTTGGGGGATTTTTCCCTCGGCGAACAGGCCCTATGGGGCGACTTTTTAGCTCTTCTGGGGGCGTGGACGGCTACATGCTATTTTCTGTGTGGCCGGATAGCACGACGAAAAATCTCGTTGCTTACCTACACCTCTCTTTGTTATGGCATAGCTGCCCTCTGTCTCTGGAGTGTTATATGTGTGAAAGGGGTGCCGGTACGGGGTTTTGACCTTTCTGTATGGGGCGCCTTCTGGGGAATGGCTCTGATCCCCCAAATACTTGGGCATAGCAGTTATAATTGGGCTCTTCGGTATGTCAATCCTGGTGCCGTGTCTGTAGCTCTTCTTGGAGAGCCGGTGGTCAGCTCTTTCCTGGCGTGGCTGATTTGGGAAGAGGCAGTGGGAAAGGCTGTTTATAGCGGAGGAGCGTTAATTTTGCTTGGCATATATATTGTCTCTCGAAGTGAGGCCGCATAAGGAGATTTCTCGGAGCGAAGCCTCATAAGTAGGTCTCTCGGAGTGTGATGCTTCATAAGAAGTTTTCTCGGAAGCGAGGCTTTAGAAGAGGGATGAGCTTGCCTTTTTATTCCGGACGAAAAGGAGAAGATGAGACATTATGGAATACCGCTCTGTTTTTATTTCAGACGCACATTTGGGAAGCAGATGGAGCAAAGTTGAAGAATTGGCCTCTTTCCTTTCTTCTATTATTTGTGAACGTCTCTATTTAGTGGGGGACATTCTCGATGGATGGAAATTTAAACACGACGCTCTGAAGAGTCGCTCGGCTTATTACATCCTTCAGCTGCTTTTAAAGTTGTCAGAAAAGATGGAGATCATCTATATTCCCGGCAATCATGACGATTTCCTTGACCAATATGAAGGAACAACTTTGGGCGGAATACACATACGCAGAGAGGTTGTGCATATTGCTGCTGATGGTCGGAAATATTTGGTTGTGCATGGAGATGAATATGATGGCGTGTCCAGTCATACTCATTGGCTTGCCAGAGCGGGAAATGTCGCATATGAAGCGACGTTATGGTTTAACGAAGGGATTAGCGGACTCTTTTCTTTTGCAGGGAAAAGACCTCGCTGGTCATTTTCTCGATGCCTCAAACGGGGAGTGAAATCCATAGTGAAACGTATGAGCGGCTACGAGAACAAAGTTTTGAGAGCAGCAGAGCTGCGAGGGTTAGATGGCATTATTTGCGGGCATATTCATTATCCTGCCATGAGGCGGATCAAAGACATTTTATACTGCAACACGGGAGATTGGCTTGAAAGTTGTTCTGCCGTCGTGGAAGATCGAAGCGGAGCCTTAAGATCTTTTTATTGGCGTCCATTTTTTACTCCAGCCCAACAGGCGTTGGATCTTCCTAAAATAACAAGCCTTTTCCCGTTGTCAGAGATACCGTTACCTTTCCTCAGCTGCAAAAGTTAATACTATTATGTAAAATTGCTTTGTATATTAACGAGAGGATGTAATAATATCTCTGCCGAGGGTAAAGAAAAATGAAGACGTCTTATTTTGCTCATAAAAATATTATTGCGAATCCTCATGCAGTGGCGATTTGTCGCGGAGTTCCCAAATGGTTTCATGGAAGAATCTACTCACCATTGGCCCCCTCTTGGGATTTACTCCTCTATTGCAAAAAAAATGCGCTATCACCCCTTCTTTGCGCGCGAAGCTATTTTAAGGAAGTGCTTTACGCACTTGATCCATGGACCGTCTACAATGAAATAGGTGCTGAAGCTATCCTTTTATGCTGGGAAAAACCTGGCGAGTTTTGTCACCGTCGCATTGTGGCGGCTTGGTTCGAGTGGCACTTGAAGGTGAACGTCCCCGAACTAGGGTATGAAAACCTTTTGTTTGAAGATAATACAATAGACATGGAAAGCATCATGAACGATAGGAGTCATCTTTAGAAGGAGCTGACGTATTATGACGCCCTGGCAACTCTTTAAAATGTTTTTCAAAATAAGCTCAGTCACCTTTGGGGGCGGAGTTGTAATCTTGGGAATGGCTGAAACGGAAATACGGAAACGAGGGGATATGGACGAAAAAACCTTGCTCGACATTGTTAGCCTTTCTGCCGCCATGCCTGGACCTATCGCTGTTTCCTCCTCTTTCCTTATAGGGAAACATTATTGTGGAATTTCAGGGGCTGTAATGGCGATTCTAGGAGTGTTGGTCCCCCCTTTTACTGTAATTCTTCTGCTCTCTAATTTCGTTCTTGCCCATCAGCATTCCCCGGCTCTAAAAGCTTTTTTCCTTGGAGTTATCTGTGCCGTGGCCGCTCTGATTTTTAATGTGGTGGCGCGCCAGTTAAAAAATATAATTTTCCCCGATATAGTAAATTTACTTCCATATGCTCTCGTTATCCTTCTCATTACGTACCTCCATGTTCACCCTCTCTTTGCCATTGCCGCAGGAGTGGCTGTCCAATGGTTTAGGAAGGAGGGGAAGGCATAATGAAGCTTCTGTTATTGGCTTTAGCCTTTGCTCGCATTGGAGTGGGGGCTTTTGGCGGAGGGATCTCTACTATCCCCCTTATCGAACACGAGCTTGTGGTCAATTATGGCTGGCTTTCCCCTAGCGAGTTTAGCCAGGTTCTAGCGTTAGCCCAGGTTACTCCAGGTCCAATAGCTATTAATGCGGCGACCTTCGTGGGGGTTCAGCAGGCAGGGATTATAGGAGCTTTTGTTGCAACTCTCTCTGTGGTTTTAGCGCCATTGACAATATTGCTCATAGTGCTTCTTATTATGAAGAAGAGCTCAGATCGGGGCGTTGAACATTTTAAGGCTTCTTTGCGGCCGGCAGTAGGGGCTCTTTTGACGTTAGCCGTTATTCCCCTTATGAAAACCGCTTTATCTCAGTGGAAAGGCGCCGTTCTTTTCGCAGTAGGCCTTGCGCTTTTTCAGACGAAGTTCTTTAAAGACCGCCCCCCGTTGATGTTCGTACTTTTCGGCCTTATAGGCTTGGTTGTTTTTCGATAGGATCAAATCCATATTCAGGCTAAGGAGGAGGGTTATGACCGTAAAAGGGAAACGCAACCCCAGAACTGCAAAGACAGGGCTTCCGCCAGGAAGCCTCGTATATGTAGGTGAGCAGAAAACGAGACAGACGTCGTTGCGTTTCATGCAGTATAGCGAAAATATATTTACAGAAAAATCTTTATCCAGCCTTGATGAATTTGATAAAAATGTCGTAGAAGACACAGAGGTATGGCTCGATATAATGGGGATACATGATATTCCAGTTGTGGAATCTATTGGCGAAAGGTTTTCCATTCACCATCTTGTGTTAGAAGACATTCTAAACACGGAGCAGCGCCCTAAAGCCGAAGATCATGACGCATTCGTATATGTCATCCTTAAAATGCTCGATATAGACCCTGTCTCTTTGAAAATACGAGTTGAGCAGGTCAGCCTTATTCTGGGAAATAACCTCATCCTATCTTTTCAGGAAGAGCCAGGAGATGTTTTTGATCCTGTCCGAGAGCGAATTCGCAGTGCTGCTGGACGGTTTAGGCGTCTTGGCGCAGATTACCTCCTTTACGCTCTTATGGACGCTATTGTCGATAGATATTTTGTTATTCTGGAGTGCATAGGGGAGAGTATAGAGGAGATAGAAGAGGCTTTGCTCGAAAATCCTGACGCCCATTCCATACACGACCTCTATCTGAGGAAGAGAGAGCTTCTGACGTTGCGACATGCCGTATGGCCATTGAGAGAGGCGGTCAATTCGCTGCGAAAAACAGACAATCGTTTGATACAACCAGAAACGTTGGCCTATTTCGAAGACCTTTACGATCATGTTATTCAAGTTATAGACACGGTGGAAACATTTCGGGAAACAATTGCCAGTATGCTTGATCTCTACCTCTCTTCTTTAAGCAACCGAATGAACGAAGTGATGCGCGTTTTAACAGTCATCTCCACACTTTTTATCCCCCTAACCTTTATAGTAGGTGTATATGGCATGAATTTTAAATATATGCCGGAACTCGATTGGAAGTGGGGATACATATTTGTTTGGTTGCTTATGGGCCTTATTATAAGTGGGATGGGTATGTGGTTTAAGCGCAAAAAGTGGTTTTAACTTCTGAAGGGGCTGTTTGTTTTTAGGGAGGTGTCAGTAAACATGTACGGGAATTTAGCTGATACCATCAGCTCAGCGCGTTCCCTTGTGGCCTTCTCCGGGGCAGGAATGAGTACGGAGTCGGGGCTTCCTGATTTCAGGTCTTCCAAAGGGCTCTGGGCACAGTACGACCCAATGGCGCTTGCATCTGTCCATGCAATGGAAAACAATCCTGGAGCGTTCCTCGACTTTTATCGTTGCAGAATCAAGGCTTTAAAGAAAGCGGCGCCTAATCGTGCTCATTATGTGCTGGCAGACTGGGAGAAAAGAGGACTTTTGAAGGCGGTCATTACGCAAAATGTAGATGGCCTCCATCAGGAAGCCGGCTCGAAAGCGGTAGCGGAGCTTCATGGAAGTCTGCGTCGAGCTAGGTGCCGAAAGTGTTCTCATGAGGGTTCTTCCGATCTTTTGTTGCACGAAAAATCGTGCCCCCTTTGTGGAGGGTTTCTTCGCCCAAGCGTTGTCCTTTTTGGAGAAGCTTTGCCTGAAGAACCTTTAAATGAAGCTCAGAAACTTACTGCCACTAGCGATGTCTTTATCGTTCTCGGCTCGTCTCTCAACGTGTCGCCTGCCAACCTGTTCCCTGTGGAGGCGGTTCGACATAAAGCGACGCTTATTATTATTAATCAGGAACCGACTCTCTATGACGACGTGGCTTCTTTTGTAGTGCGGGAAAATCTTGTGGAAGTATTAGTCCATCTCCACAGAATTATTTTTGGAGAAAGAGGGGGCGCTCTATGATTAACCTCATTCGGAAAGGGGCTCCCGTCCTGATCTTAAAAGGGGATAAAGATCGGATTATAACGTGGCTTCAGAAGCGTTTTGGCACCGCTATACTTTCTTTGCAGAATATGTCTTTTGAAGAGACTGTTGCTTTCGTGAAGCAAGAAGAAACGGCTCTTTATGTAAGCAATAGTCGTGATACCTCGAGAACTCTTCCTACCATCCTCGTTACGACAAGTCACCCAGATAAAATCTTAGAGCGCATTATCAACGAAAATGCTACCGAAATGATCGAATGCGTGGAGAGGCTCCCGCGAGTCATCTTTTTTCGGGTCTTTGGGGACTATCGCACTGTCATTAAAGAGATACAAAATGATTTTGGCGGACGTTTAGGGAAAATTGGGCCGGAACTGCTTTTTGTGTCGGAGAATAGTGGAGTCCCTGTCTGTTTTACAGAAAAATCCTTGAAAAAGAGCATTGCATTAACGAAGGGGGATGTTTTTGAAGACATACTTTATATAGATATGCCTTTTGAAGAACTCTTCCGCAGATTGAATAATAGGGCTCTCCACTATTTCAATGCAGGTTTGGGATACCGGGATTGGAACGTAATGGAAATTCGTCTCTACGATGCAGACCTGCAATATTGGCTCCATAGCCGCCGGCTCAGATTGGCTCTTGAAGCTTTGGAAATAGGCATGATTATTGGGGAAGGATGGGGAAAAGACTACGCCCACATCCTTATGCCCGTTTCTGTCTACTGTATCCGCATTCTGACTTTTTGGGAACCTAAAATTGTAAAGCGGGCTTTAATGGGTCTCGAATATACAGAGGCTGGCAAGCGTTTTGTAGATCTTGATCTTTACTATAACCGTAAAAAGTTTTCCTGGGGAGAAGTTCCAGGGGGAGAGATAATGCCGAGAAGTGAGCGGGAACGGCCTCGAACAACACTGTCTATGGCTTTTCGTAAAGAGATCATGCAGACGATCCTCCCAGAGGAACGGCAGGAAATAGAAAATATTGAACGGGCGATTCTTGAAAAAATTCCTAAGAGAAACGATGTTTAGTATACCCTGTCTCGTATGTCAAGGTAGAGAAAAGTCTGTGGTAGAATACGCTTACTACTTTTTTGTTTCTATGTTTGAAAGGAGAAACTTTTTTGACTCAGACTTTTTTGCCAGTATCCAAGAAGGATATGCGGGCCCGGGGTTGGGATGAACTGGATTTCCTTTTCATCAGCGGTGATGCATACGTAGATGATCCAAGCTTTGGTCATGCCATTATAACCAGGATTCTTGAGAGAGAGGGGTATCGTGTAGGAATTATCCCTCAACCAGATTGGCATAATGTAAAAGATTTCGAGCGTCTCGGCCGTCCTCGCCTCGGCGTTATGGTTTCGGCAGGGAACCTCGACTCTATGCTCAATAAGCTGACAGCCTCGAAAAAGAGCAGGAGTACAGATAGCTACTCTCCTGGCGGGAAACGGGGATACCGACCGGACCGGGCTACAATCGTATATTGCAACCGCATCCGCGAGCTCTGGGGTGATATTCCTATTGTTATAGGGGGTATCGAGGCAAGTTTGCGGCGATTTGCCCATTATGATTATTGGTCTGATATTGTTCGCCGCTCAATCCTGATCGATAGTCAAGCAGACATTTTAGTGTACGGCATGGGTGAAAAGCAGATAATCCAGGTAGCATCCCTCCTTGAAAAGGGATTGCCTGTATCTGAAATACAAGATATAGCCGGGACATGCTATAAAACTCGTACTCTTGAGCGGCTCTGGGATTATGAAGAGTGTCCATCCTTTGAGGACGTGTTTCGAGATAAAAAAGCTTTTGCCGATGCGTTTCGTATCCAATATCTGGAGCAAGATCCTATTCGCGGAAAGATTGTCGTTCAACGTCACGAGACTTTTTATGTGGTACAGAATCCGCCGGTGTTACCTATGACGACGCAAGAATTAGACGAAGTATATGAGCTTCCTTATATGCGCACGTGGCATCCTATGTACGCTAAAGACGGGGGAGTTCCTGCCATTCAGGAGGTACGGTTCAGTATCACAACTCATCGCGGTTGTTTTGGGGACTGTGCTTTTTGTGCTATAGCGTCTCATCAAGGAAGAATGATACAAAGTCGCTCGGAGGAGTCTATTTTGCGAGAGGCGAAATTATTGACCACTCTTCCGGATTTTAAAGGATATATCCATGACGTAGGCGGCCCTACAGCAAATTTCAACTCTCCATCATGTCAGAGCCAGATGGAGCGGGGCACATGTAAAAATAAGCAGTGTCTTTCCCCTGAACCGTGTAAAAACATGAAGGCAGATCATGAGGGGTATATCCATCTTCTGCGTCAGATACGAGCCCTTCCCCGAGTGAAAAAAGTCTTTATTCGGTCGGGCATACGTTTCGATTATTTATTGGCGGATAAAAAAGGAAACTTTTTGGAAGAACTTTGTCGGTATCACGTTAGCGGGCAGCTGAAAGTTGCGCCAGAACATATATCAGATACAGTGCTTCGTCTTATGAGAAAATCTAGCGGGAATGTCTATAAAAAGTTCATGAATCAATATGAGGCCATGAACAAAAAGTTGGGAAAGAAGCAGTACCTTGTTCCGTACTTTATATCGAGTCATCCAGGGGCGGGCTTGAAAGAGGCTATTGAACTTGCCGAGTTTGTGCGAGATCTTGATTTTATGCCAGAACAGGTACAGGATTTTATACCGACGCCTGGGAGCCTTTCTACATGTATGTATTACACGGGTATAGACCCATTAACGGGGGAAGAGGTGTACGTCCCCCGAACAAATGAAGAAAGAAAAATGCAGCGTGCCCTTTTGCAGTACCGGAAGCCATCAAATCACCGACTTGTTCGCGAGGCCTTAGCGATCGCGCATCGGGAAGACCTGATAGGGTGGGGAAAAAATTGTTTAGTTCCTCCCGAAGATCACGCACAGCCTAAAACTCCCGTTACGTCCTCTCGATCTTCGAAAGGGGCTAAGAATGTCCGCCGCCAGAGGCGTGGTGATAGGAGGCGCAGAAAACCGTGAGAAAGCCTTTAAAAACCTATCGCTTTGTGTTGATATGCATAGGAGCGCTTAGTATTTCTTTATGTGGAAGTTTATGGTATCTGGCTACTCAGGGGGACGTTGGTGAATCTTTTTCTGAGGATGCCCCCCCTGTTTCTCCTCCTCAGCATCCTGTTAAGCCACCTGTTTTAGAGATGGGTTTAGACGAAAATGGAACGAATACCCAACACGATGCTCTTCAGGTGGCTCCTGCAACGCCTGCATTACCTACACCATCAGCACCGACGCCCACCTCGCTGGAAGATATAGAAAACGCCATTGTATCTCCGTCAGATTCTCCGTTGCTCCCTCGACAAAAAACACGGGAAGAAGAGTTGAGAGAGTTAAAAAACTATATACGTCCCAAAGAGGCATCAAAGGAAAACATGGTTTCTATTCCTGTAGCTGATAGTGTCATTAAGAAGGGGAAGGAACTTAAAGAATCTATAGAGGGAGAGGCAAAAGATGCTATGCAAGAAACGTTTGACGTTCTCCCAGGCATTGCTGCAGAAGTAGAGGAAGCGGAACTAGGCGTGCAGGGCAATAAAGTGACTATAAAATTCTCTATGCCGGCAGATAGAGTTAAGATATTTGGCGAGCTACCGTCGGAGCCCCCTAAAAAGAAGCACATAACCTCAGACGACGTGTCGTCCGACGATGTGCATGCTGGCAAAGAATAGCATTAGCTTTTCGCTGTTTCCTTTCCTGAGGCAGCGATAAAACGTTGAAATATGAGAGGGGCCGCTTCCGTGAGAAGTACGGCTATAAAAATAAGGACACAGCCGGCAGTCATGTGAGCTGTAAAGGTTTCGTTCAAAAGCAAAATGCCTGCAAGAGCTCCAAAAACAGATTCAAGGCTCAGTAAAATAGCAGCGTGAGACGAGGGGGTAAATTGCTGAGCCGCGTTTTGCACAGATAGGGCGAAGACAGTACAAAGAAGCACAGTGAAAGCAATGTCTCCCCAAGCGCTTGGGGCTATAGCTACAGGCCAAGTCTCGAAAAAGAGGGCGCAAAAGATACTCAATACGGCTGTCGTCCCGATTTGAAGGGCGGTTAGAGCGAGAGGGTCAATGGAGGCTGCAAAATATTCAATGGCCAGAATATGGCAGGCAAAGAAAAATGCACAAGCTATGGTAAGGAGGTCTCCCCTGTTAAGATTTAAAAGAGCCTCCCCATCTCCTTGAAGAGAGAGGAGTCCCATCCCTACGAGACAGATGAACGAAGAGACAAAAGTTAGAGTTCCGGGGAAGATTTTTCGTATCGCCCATGAAAGAAAAGGTACCATAACAACATAGGTAGAGGTGATGAAAGCCTGTTTTCCCGCTGTAGTATACTCTAGCCCTATAGTTTGAGTCACGAACCCCAGGAAGAGAAAAACGCCTACGAGGAGGCCGGAACGAATCTGTTTTATTGTGAGCGTTTCAAGTCTCTTGCGAAAAAGAAGGGCTAAAATGAAAAAAGAGGCTGTGAAACGCACAGAGAGAAGGTAAAATGGAGGGAAGCTGTCTAAGGCACCTTTCATTGCCACAAAACCAACGCCCCAAAAGAGGGCAATGAGAACCAGTGCGCTGTCAGCAAATAAAACTTTATATCGAGTTAATAAAGACATACATGTCACTCCTCATCTATTTTAAACGAAAAATACGAGTCGCATCTTTTGAGTTTGTAGGCACAACGTAAAACTGACAAGAAAAAACATAGGATAAGTGAACTAAAGTTTCAAAAACAAAATCTTGATACATTATCTCATGTTTAGTGTTGATAATAAAGGGTTACATGCCAGTACGTAAGGTGTTTGAGTGCGGTTCCACGCAGGTAATAGTAAGAAGTGAGGGAAATGGTGTTGAGCTTGAGCTGCTCCTCCTACATGTCCGTTGTTATATGCTAGTGTTGGCGAGGAATGAGGGGGATATATGGGATAAACTTTTATTTACAAAGAAAAGTTTCACGGAGTATAATGTATGCGCGAAATATATCAATCTTGAGACAGGGAAAAAACTGTTCTCCATCGAGTAAAAGGGGGGTTGTCATAGGTGTTTATTTTTATAGCTTCCTTTCTGATGTATTTGCTGCTCGTGTGGTCTGGTGGAAGCATTAGTTTAGTTGAGATAGGGATTGGTGCGATTCTGGCGACGATCCTCGCTTTTGCGTCTCACACGTGGAGCCCTTCTAAGCCGCTCAGTTTTAAAGCGCTGAATCCTCTAAAATGGTTAACCTTTCTTTATTATCTTTTAGTTCCTTTTGCCATAGGGCTCATTAAGGCTAATATCGACGTGGCGACTCGAGTTATAACAGGAGATATACATCCCGGGATCGTGAAACTAAACCCAGGGCTGAAGAGCGACGTGGCCAAAACCATTCTGGCTGATTCCATAACGTTAACTCCAGGAACATTAACGGTGGATGTAGATGATGATGGGGCTTATTACATCCATTGGATTAATGTATTGGATGTTTCTCCAGAGGAGGAACAAGTGTACGGTTCTTTCGCTCGGTGGGCAAGGAGGTTGGCGGATTGAGTATCCAGCTATTAATGTGGGGAGCTATGGTGCTCGGAATTCTTGCTATTGTTATTTTCGGTCGTCTTATCGCTGGTCCGACGATTCCAGACAGAGCTGTTGCCCTCGATACGGTGAACACTCTCGTTGTGGCCATTATGATCTTGCTGTCAGCTGTTTTCGATTCAGTAGTAATGATAGATGTGGCCATCGTTTATGCAGCTCTTTCCTTCGTGGGAACGATGTTTATTGCCCGTTTCATAGAAGGAGGGATGTAGGGTGCTGGAGAAATACCTCGTTGGAATTTTTATTACTATCGGGCTTTTTTTTAATACGCTAGGGGCTATTTCGCTCTATAGATTTCCAGATGTATATACGAGACTTCATGGAGCGACGAAGTGCACGACCTTTGGAAGCATTTTTACGTCGTTGGCCGTTATAGCGTATGCTGCTTTCCGTATACACCAAGGTGGGGGGAGTCGGTTTACAGTTTTGATCATCCACGCCGTAGTGGCGGTGATGGTTCTGCTCATAACGAATGCTACAGGAGCCCATGCCATTGCCCGGGCTGCGCACAGAAGTGGAATTGTCCCCAAAATGGCAGTGGTTGATCGTCTTGCGGAAGAAGAAGAACGTAAAGGTGGTGTTGTCAGTGAGTGAGATTTTCCATCTTGCCGTCCTTGTACTGCTCACTTTATCCGCTTTTTTCGCCGTATGGTTTCGAGATCTTCTCTCTTCTGTCATCTCTTTAGGCGTTTTTAGTCTGGTCATGGCTGTAGAGTTTTATCTTCTGCATGCGCCAGATGTGGCCATTGCCGAAGCGGCTATTGGTGCCGGCCTGAATACGGCAATTTATATCATTGCATTGAGAGGGTGCGGAAAAGCGCGGAGCAAAACCGGAGGTGACATCCGGTGAAAAAAACTCTTTTTATAGTTGCGGCATTGATTCTCGGCGGGCTTGTTTGGGGAGGCCTGGATTCCATCCATCCCTTCGGTGATCCAGGACAGGTGGCTATGGACAATTATTTTATTGACCATGCTCTTGTTGATCGATCGGCCGAGAACGTGGTTACCTCCATAGTCTTCGATTTTCGAGGCTTTGATACTATAGGAGAAGCAGCCGTTCTTTTTACAGCTGTGTGCTCAGTTACCGCCTTGTTCAGGGAAGGGGGCAAAAAGAAATGAAGCCTCTCTCTGTTGTTGTTCGGACTGGATGTGATTTATTCGCCTGGTTTATGGTGATCTTCGGTGCGTACGTTATCATACATGGTGATGTAACGCCTGGGGGCGGATTCCAGGGAGGAGCTGTGGTGGCCACATTCCTTGCGTTTTTACTCGTGGCTTATGGCTGGAATACGCTTAAACTCTGGCTTCAGGAGAGCGTTTACAATGCTATGCTTGGCTTCGGCCTCTTGTGTTTTTTAGTGTTGGGATTTATGGGAATGCCCGCCTCCTTCTTTTATAACTTTGTAGCGATTCCCGCTGCTGAAGTTGCGAAGAGCGGACACGGCATTATCCCTCCTTCGGGAACTATTGCCTTAATGGATATAGCTGTAGGTATAGAGGTGACAGGAGGGCTTTCCTTGATTCTCGTCTACATGTTTAAAGGAATTCACCTGTTCGATAACTACGAGATAGGAGAGGAGAGCGGCCATGATCGGTAATGCCCCATTCCTCATAGTAGGAGTTCTCTTCCTTATGGGTCTGATAGCCGTGCTGACGGAGAAGAACCTTGTGAAAATTGCTATCGGTATAAGCATTATTGAATCAGCAACGAATATGTTCCTTATAGTTTTGGGATACCGCACTGGTGGCACAGTTCCTGTGAGGTTTTTAGCAGCAGGTGAGGGCGTTATGGTTCTTCCTACACCTCAGGCTCTTACGTTGACAGCAATTGTTATTGCCTTGGCGACAACGGCGTTGATGCTCTCTTTGATCATGCTGTTATATCGCCATTATGGGACGTTGAATATTGACGAGATACGGAGGTTGCGAGGATGAGTTGGCAAGAACACCTTCCAGCAATGATCCTGGCCATTCCCCTTCTTGGAGCCTTTGCAACGCCTCTGTTTTCTTTAGGCGGGAAGACCCTGCGGAACGTTTGGATGGTCAGTATTTCGTTTATCACAATGATCGTGGCTTTCCTGATTTGGAGGACTGTAACGGTTAATGGCGTTCTGGTATACGTCATGGGTGCTGAGACGGCTACGTTGGCCTTACCTTCCGGAATGGCCTACCCAGTTAGAATTATTCTGGAGATAGATGCTTTCAGCGCCTTCATGGCCCTTGCCGGGTCTATTGCCTCTTTTGCGGGGGCTATGTACTCGATCCATTTCATGGATCGCTTCTCTGGCCTGAGCCGTTTTACATCTCTTTATTTCCTTCAAACAGCAGGAATGCTCGGGATGATGGTTACCGGCGACCTCTTCAACTTCTTTGTCTTTTTGGAGATATCGTCAGTGGCATCCTTTGGCTTGGTGGCTTTTTGGAGAGACCGTCCGGAATCAGTGGAAGCCAGCTTTAAATATATGTTAGTATCCCAGCTTTCCGCTATGATGGTTCTCATCGCCATAGGCTCTCTTTATGGTCGTTACAATGCCCTTAATATGGCTGGTATCGCTAGTATGCTCCATCTTGGAGTGGTGGAAAAATTAGTTCTGGCTTTTCTCGTTGTAGCCTTAGCCATGAAGTGTGGTGCCTTCCCCATGCATATGTGGATGCCAGACGCATATGCGGAGGCTCCGGCAGGCGTAACGTGCCTTTTAGTGGCGGTGAGCCAGGCCTCTCTCTATGGATTGATGCGTGTTTGTTATACCCTCTATGGAACCACCATGGGAAGCTCTTTTGTACCGTGGGTCATTATTGTTCTCGGAATGGCGTCCATGTTCTTTGGGGTCTCCATGGCTGTGGTACAACACGAAGTCAAGCGACTTATGGGATATCATTCCATTTCCCAGGTAGGGTACATGCTTCTGGCTCTCGGTGTGGGCTTATTATCTCTCGGCAATCCCCAGACTATGGCAGACTACGGTTTTATGGCAATGAAGGGTGGCATCTACCACATCTTCAACTACACAATGTATAAAGGATTGCTCTTCCTTACCGCCGGATCTCTTTATTACGCTACGGGAACCCGAGATTTGGATAAACTTGGGGGCTTGGCCAGGCGGATGCCCTATACCACCTTCATGTTTGTTATAGCGGCGGCAGCGATTTCGGGCCTACCGCCCTTCAACGGTTTTGTGTCAAAGTTGCTGATCTACGAGTCAACATTTGCGCTCCATCCTTTCCTTGCCGTAGCGGCTCTTGTAACGTCTGTCCTTACTCTTGCTTCTTTTGTTAAGGTCTTTCAAACTGCCTTCCTGGGACCGGAGAAAAAATGTTATGCTTCGGTTTCTGAAGTGCCTGCGAGTATGCTTATGGGCATGGCTCTCTTGACCATCGTTATTCTTGGGCTTTCTCTCTTCCCGTCCTGGGTACTCTCCAACTTGGTTGAACCGGCAGCGAAAGCCTTGGTGGATCAGAGCGGGTATATAGGCGCTATTATGGGAGGTGGGCTATAGTGTGGAGTAAAGTCTATTCAGGATTTGGATACTGGGACGTGATCTCTTGGCTCATCTTCTTCTTAATCGCGTCTTTCTTCGCCCTTTGGCTTCGCTCTCTTGGAAGGCGGGATTATAAAGAAGGAACGGAACAAGATGAGATTTATTGGTCCGGGAACCCAGTTCCGGAAGACGGATCTGAGATTACGGTACCGGCAAGTTCTGCCTATTGGGGATTTAGGAAAGCTCTTGAATCCTATTATTCGATTTTAACGAACATTCACAGTGGTCACATGAGAGACTATGTAGGGTACTTTGTAATAACAGCTGCTGTGATTGCTGCGTTGATCCTCATAGTGTAGGAGGCGGGAAAATGAGGCTGGATAAATATCTGGAAGTACTGCCTAAATCTCTGTGGGTTATGACCTGCAACTCAGGTTCATGTAATGGCTGTGATATAGAGATAGTGGCGACCATTAGTCCACGTTACGATATAGAGCGTTTCGGCATGAAGCTGGTGGGAACGCCGCGCCATGCCGACGTTTTGCTTGTAACTGGTCCTGTTACAAAGTACATGAAAGATCGCTTGCTTCGAATTTATCACCAGATGCCCGACCCGAAAGTGGTTATAGTGGTGGGCAACTGCGGTGCGTCAGGGGACGTTTTCTATAAATCCTATAACCTTGAAGGCCCCGTGGATAATGTTCTTCCCGTAGACGTGTATGTTCACGGATGTCCGCCTCGCCCGGAAGCTATTATTGAAGGTGTGACAAAAGCTGTTTTAAAGCTTGAGGCGAAGCGTGAAGAGTTGCTGAAGGCAGGTGTGGAAAAACCATGAAGATCCCTCATGATTACGTGCAAAATAGCATAACAACTGAAGAGGTTGTAGCCTCTCTTCGAAAAAACTTCGGCGACGGTGTGGTTGTAGATGTGCGGGAACATCGGGCAGGGAAAGATCAGGCCCTCTCTTTTTCGCAGTTATGGCTTGCCATTGATCGTGATAAGTTCCTTGATCTTGTTGAAACTCTTTTTACATTCGACTTCCTGCATTTCCATATCATCTCTGGCAACGATGATGGTGATGTCATCACTTTGAACTATCATTTCACTCTTTTCCGCAGTGCGGGCCGTGGAAAACGCCTCGGCGTAACAGTGAGCGTGTCTGTTCCTAAAAATGATCTCACCATGCCATCTTTATACAACCAAATTCCTGGAGTGGAATATAGCGAGCGGGAGATGCGAGAAATGCTCGGCGTTGATTTCGACGGTCTTCAGAATAAGGCCTTGATCTTTTTACCTGAAGATTGGGATGAATCTATTAAACCGTGGCGTCGAGATGAAACGGGACCACAGCCTGAAGATATTCGTGAGCTCTCGTAGGAGGATAAATCATGGCGAAGGAGAAAGTCCATACATATAAAGTACCTATCGGACCAGTGCATGTGGGATTAAAAGAACCGATCACGGCCTGGCTTGATCTTGATGGAGAAAAAATTATAGACGCCCGGGTTCGGCCGGGGGCCATTCATCGTGGCATTGAATATATGGCAAGAGACCGAAACCCCATTCAGGTAATATATCTCGCTGAGAGGATTTGTGGCATCTGTTCTTTCAGCCATATAACGGCTTTTCTTAGAGCGGTGGAAGACGCGGCGAACATACAAGTTCCTCCAAGAGCTCAATATATTCGCTCTCTTGTTCTTGAACTTGAAAGAATCCACTCCCACACATTATGGGCTGGAGTGGCCTGTTATTCCATAGGTTTCGACTCGGCCTTCCATTTAGGAATGCTTTTGAGAGAGAAGGTCATGGATGTTTTAGAGTGTTACACCGGAAATAGAGTGAACTATGGGGTAGGGACGGTAGGGGGGGTACGTTGGGACATAACGCCCGACGTGGTAAAAGTAATAAAGGAAATGGTGGCATACTACCGCAATGAACTTGGGGCTTTTTACGATGTAGTAACAGAAGACCCTGTGGCTAAGGCACGTATGAGACATGTGGGGGTTCTTACATACGAAGAAGCTATGCGCTACTGTGCGCTAGGCCCTACCGCTCGAGCCAGTGGTGTCAGATGTGACCTTCGTTGGTCTGCCCCCTACGAAGCATACGCAGATCTAGATGTGGTGCCTATCGTTCCTCAAGATTATTTTGGAGAAGTTCATGGAGATGTTTTTGATCGTTTCCTTGTTCGAGTGCTGGAGCTCTACCAATCTTTGGACATTATAGAAAAAATTATTGACGGACTCCCTGAGGGAGATATTGTTTTTGAGAAGAACTTAGTAAAAGTCCTCAATATTTTGAAAGCGGCGGATGGTATTGGCTGGAGTTGCATCGAAGCTCCTCGTGGTGATGATACCCACGTTATCCGCCTTAAAGGCGGAGATGAGCATGTTTTTTGGTGGAAAGTTCGAGCTCCTACCTACGCTAATGCCGTCTCATGGCCTCTCATGTTCCGAGGTAATGAATTAGCCGATGCTCCTCTCATTATCAATAGTGTCGATCCTTGTATTTCCTGCATGGAACGGACCCTTGTAACTGGTGGTAGTCATAAGGCGGGACAGGTCTACTCGAAAAATCAGCTTTTGGAAATGTGCAGAGATAAGACGAGGAGGCTGAGGATGGCATGATTATCAACTTTGTTATGAAGCTTGTAGCAGGCATGGCTCTCATGTTGCTCGTTTCGGTGGTAGCCATTTTATTTGATGGAGCAGACCGAGTGATTCATGCTCGTATGCAACGTCGCTGGGGGCCGCCCCTCTTTCAGCCTTTTTACGATATTTTGAAGTTGCTGGGAAAAGAGAACATCGTTCCACGCAGAGCGGTGAAGTGGGCTTTTAACGGCGCACCGTGGTTTGCCGTGGCTACTATGTTACTGATATTTCTTTACATTCCTATAGGTTCGCTGCCTCCTATCCTGGGAACAGAAGGGGATATGATCCTCGTTATCTATCTTCTCAGTCTTTCGGGAGTTGCCATGGCCGTAGGCGGCTTCGCCAGTGGAAACCCTATAGCTAACGTAGGGGCTCAACGCGAAATGATCCTCATGATGAGCTACGAGCTTCCCTTGGCAGTAGTGGCGACAACCATGGCATGGGTTGCGTATAAACATGGGGTCCCTGGTCAGCCATTTAGCTTGGAAACGTTTATAGGAGTGCCCATGTGGGGAATTGTAGGGAAGATGGGCTTGCTGGGCCTCCTCTGTCTGCTTGTTGCCTTGACACTGGTTGTGCCTGGCGAAACAGGCAAGGGTTTCATGGACATTCCGGAAGCGAAAACTGAAATATTGGAAGGGCTTATTATTGAATATTCCGGAACGAATTTGGCATTGCTCAAAATAACCTTTGCTTTAAGAGCATTGGCACTGTCGGCTATTATTGTATCTCTGTTCTTGCCATGGTCTGTGGGGCGTCTTGTGAATCTCTCTGGTCCCACCCTTTTCATTGTGGATTTCCTGTGTTTCTGGGTAAAGGTTTTCGTTGTCCAGGTTTTGGGAGTCACCTTTATTCGCACAGCTTTCGGGCGGCTCAAAATATGGCAGGCTTCACGATTTTATTGGATAAATGTAGCGGGGTTGTCTTTGGCAGGAATGGTTCTTGTGTCCATTGACGTGATGCTTTAGGGGAGGGAGCCATTTTATGTTGAACAGAATGTCTTTACAACTTTTGCGGCAATGGGTCGATCGTATTTTTACGAACCCCTTCCCCCTCTCGTCTATGCCAGATTCTCTTTCAGAAACTATGAAAGAAGTAGAGACGGGGAAGGTCTCCATCCATCCACCAATAGAGCCGAAAGGGTATTTTAGAGGTCGGCTGGACTACGATAAAGCTCGTTGTATCGGGTGCAGGCTTTGTGTGCGAGTATGCCCGGCAAATGCCACCGAGTTTTTACCAGACGAGAAAAAAATACAGATACATACTGACCGTTGTTGTTTTTGCGCTCAATGTACGGAAATTTGTCCGGTAAAATGTCTGTCTATGTCGAGGGAGTTCTTAATCTCTTCATACGATCGAAAAGAACAAATAGTAGTGGATTCCGGCTCGCCTCAGAAGGAAGAGAAGGTTGAGGCTGAAAAAAGGCAGGCAGATCAGCGGGAAGAGGCGAAGCAATCGAAGCAGCAGGAACAGCCAGAACAGCCAGAACAGCCAGAAGAACCATCTCAATCGAAGCAGCCAGAATTGCCAGAATCAGCCCGGCAGGAACAGTCTATGCCGCCAAAACAATTGGAGCAATCAGGGCAAGGCCAGCCGGAACGGCCTGAAGAATTACTGGAAGAAGATCCACCTACACCTTCTGCGAAGGAAGAACTTTCTCCGAAGGGCAAAAAACAGGATATTCGGTCTGGGGCTTCTTTTGAAAATAAGGACAGTAAGAAGAAAAGAAAAAGAAAGAATAACAATCATAATAGCAACAATAATAAATAAACAGGAAGGGACTCTGCTTAAAGTGCATCTCCACCAAACGCTGGATTTCCCCCCAGCTTTTAGGATGCTGTACAGCTTTGCAAAAGAGAGTCCCTTTCTTTATGGTCTATATTCTATTCTACGAGATCGTAGTGAGCGAGGCGTCGCTGGACCTCGTCTTTCCCAAGATGCCGGGCTACCTCGAAAATGCCGGGGCTCACCTTTACGCCAGTGAGAACCCATCGTAAGGGCATAGCCAAAATCTTCATCTTTACGTTTTTCTCTTCAGACCATTTCCTGGCAAATTCTTCCATAGCTTCATCTGTCCATGGTTCTAAGGTAAGAAGATCGCTATAAAAAACTTTAAGAAGTGCCTTATGCTCTTCCGTAAGATCGCTTCCATCATAACGAGCTTTTACAGGCTCGAAGGAAACAAAATAATCGGAATACTCCGCAAGCTCTTTTGTGGTGCGGCCCCGTCCCCCCATAAGTTCCAGGGCTTCAGCGAGGTATTTCTTGTCATGGCTATCCACTGGCAATCCAGCCTCTCGCCAGAAAGGTTCCACCATTTCGAGGCGTACCATGGGATCCAGCTCTTTAAGATGTTCCTGATTAATAAAGTTCAGCTTATCCATATCAAAAACAGCGGCCCGTTTGTTCACTCGTGAGAGATCAAAGGCGTCTATAGCTTCTTGTCGAGAGAAAACCTCTTTATCGTCGCCTACAGACCACCCGAGAAGAGCAAGAAAATTGAAGACGGAGTTAGGCATATATCCCATGTCTCTGTACTCATAAACACTTGTGGCGCCATGGCGTTTAGAGAGTTTTTTCTTGTCTTTTCCCAAAATCATAGGGAGGTGTGCAAACTGAGGTTCTTCCCATCCAAGAGCCTTATAGATAAGAAGCTGCTTGGGAGTGTTAGAGATATGATCTTCTCCGCGAATGACATAATTAATGCCCATAGTATAGTCGTCAACAACAACAGCGTAGTTATAGGTGGGCATGCCGTCACTTTTTATCATGACAATATCTTTTAGAGTTTCACTTCTCACTTCAATATGACCATATACAATATCGTTAAATGTGAGAGTTAAACCCTCTGGGACTTTATAGATAACAGCCGGGCCATCAGTGTATGCTTTCCCTTCATCGAGAAGTTGCTGGGCATATTTATTGTATATTTCAAGGCGTTCCGATTGCCGATAAGGTCCACAGGGCCCTCCAATATCTGGGCCTTCGTCCCAATCGAGGCCGAGCCATTTCATTCCAGCCATAATAGTATCTTCATACTCTTTCGTGGAACGTTCTCGGTCAGTATCTTCGATACGGAGAATGAATTTTCCTCCTGTATGTCTGGCCCAGAGCCAGTTAAACAATGCCGTATGTCCCCCTCCTATATGGAGTGCTCCAGTAGGGCTGGGGGCAAAACGGACACGAACCTCTTTATCCATTTTCAGGATTCCTCCTTGTGTCTAATGTCCATTAACGCAGCTATTATACATGTTCTGGAATGAAATAGGGGAGAGAAGCATGCCATAAGGTTGGTATCTTTCTTTAGTAGTGTCGCTACGTGTCGCCGAAGACGCCTAATGCCGCCGACGATGTCTCCATGAGGTCGGCATCTCTCTTTAGCAGTCTTGCTTCATCTCTATAAAGCTCCTTCTAATTTCCATGAAAGTTATTTGGATTATAAGGTATTATAACTATAAGAAAGTACGATTACAGATGATTATTCGAAAGAAATATTTATGTAGGGGGCTTTCGTACGATGAAACCGATTTATGTGTTGGGGCATCAAAACCCCGATACAGACTCTATCTGTTCCGCCATAGCGTATAGCTATTATAAAAATACACTCACTTCTCAAGAGAGCTGCTATGAACCAGTGAGGCTTGGACCTATTAATAATGAAACCCGATTTGTTCTCAATCACTTTAACATGCCGGTCCCGGCTCTTTTAGAGAATGTTTATGCCCAGCTTTCTGATATAGCCTACGACACTCCTTTGAATATAAGAGAGAGCGCTCCGTTGTCGGAAGTATGGCATATTATGATGGAGAATAATATAAAGACAGTTAATATCGTGGATGAAGATTTTTCCTTCGTGGGGCTCGTAACGTTAGGGGATATAGCGAAGGCAAGCCTGGAAATTTCTCACGATTTCTCAGAGTTCAATGTCCCTTTACAAAATATAGTGGAAACCCTCAGTGGCGAAGTAATCTATGATTCCGGCAATAATTTTTGTGGCAACGTTTCCGTAGCGGCCATGAAAATTGAGGATGTGGAGACTCGCTTGATAAAAGGGAGCCTGATTATAGTGGGGAGCCGAAAGGATGTGCAATTACTAGCTCTCCAAAAAGGGGTCAATACTCTTGTCTTGACAGGCGATGCTCTCGTGACGGAAGAGGTTTTGGAGCTGGCTCGGGCGAATAACGTGAATCTTGTAAAAGTGCCTCACGATACCTTTACAGCCGCCAAACTTTTAAATTTGAGCGTTCCTGTTCATTATGTAGCAAAAACTAAGGGGTTAGTGACTTTTAATATTGATGACTACGTTGATGACGTAAAAGAGGCTCTGTTGAAATATAAATATCGTTACTTTCCCGTGCTGAGCAACAAGAAAACGGTTGGGATGCTTGCCCGCCGGCATATATTGGAGTTTGTCGGAAAAAATGTTGTTCTTGTAGATCATAACGAAACAGCTCAATCTGTAGAGGGGCTTGAGCAAGCGCAAATATTAGAAATTATAGATCATCATAGAATAGGCAGTATAGAGACAGCACAGCCTATCATTTTTGTAAATCGTCCGGTAGGGTGTACTGCCACTATTATCTATAATTTGTATAAAGAAAATAACATCCCTATCCTCCCAAATATTGCAGGTCTTATGTGTGCTGCCATCCTATCTGATACGTTGATGTTTAAATCCCCCACCTGTACCTCTGAGGATGTTCGTTCAGCTCAGGAACTTGCTCAAATCGCTGGTATTGAACTCGAGGATTTTGCTCGGTCCATGTTTGTGGCGGGAACATCTCTTGGGGGAAAGACAGCGAAAGAAATTTTTTATACAGACTTCAAGAGTTTCCCGGTAGGGGATTATAAAATTGGCGTAAGTCAAGTGAATATATATAACACAAAACTGGGCTCCTTAAAGGACGACATCATCGCTTTTATGCAAGAGCTCCAGGTAGAGGGGGACTACGACATCCTTCTATTAATGTTGACTGATGTCCTTAACGAAGGATCAGAGTTTTTGTACGTAGGAAGTCATGTGGAGGTCCTTTCCAGGGCTTTCGGTATCCCTATTGCGGGGGAGAGTTTCTTTCTTCCCCATGTGGTTTCGAGAAAAAAGCAAGTTATACCCCAGCTTATATCGGCTCTTCGTTCCTTGTAGAAAAAGATATCCCATGGTGCTTCATTATTAATGGCGAGAGTAACAATAATTCATTCCTTTGAGTTATTATAAAAGACGTGGTAGAAAAAGAAGGAGTTGAATACCCTGAAAAAAAGATCGATACTTCTTGTTGATGGGCATGCATTGGCATTTAGAGCGTTCTATGCCTTGCCAGAATTGAATGCCCCAGATGGTACACCTACAAACGCTATTTTAGGTTTTGTCAATATGCTCTTTAAAACAATTGACGAATGTAAACCGGATATGACGGCTGTTGTATTCGATGCCCCTGGCAAAACTTTCCGTCACATAGCATACCCTGAATATAAAATGGGTCGGAAACCAACGCCGGAAGAATATAAAGTTCAAGTTCCACTCCTTCAGGAACTCATGGAATCTATGGGGATTCGGATTGTAGTCAAGGATGGGGTGGAGGCCGACGACGTTATAGCTTCCGCGGCATGTAGTGCTGCTCGTCTGGGGGTTGACGTTATAGCCTTGACCTCAGATAAAGACATTCTTCAGGTTCTTCAGCCCGGCGTAAGAATTATCAGGCCCATACGGGGCGTTTCCGAGTTTAAAGATTACGACGAAAAAAATTTTGAAGCAGAATGGGGATTTCCTCCCTCCGCCATGCCAGACTACCTGGCCATGTTGGGAGACTCTGTAGACAATATTCCGGGGGTTCCTGGAGTTGGAGAGAAAACGGCGAAAAAGTTGCTCTCCCAATATGTGTCCCTTGAAGATATTTACGATCACTTGAAAGATCTGAAGCCAGGACTACAAAAAAAGTTTGAAAACACGAAAGAGCAGGCCTTTAAGAGTCGGGAGCTTATTCGCTTAAAGTGCGATGTTCCTGTCACTGCTGAGGAGTTTAGGCAGACAGACGTACAGTTCGAGAAATTCGAAGAGCTATGTCAACATCTCGGACTTTCAAAAATATACCAAAGGGTTAAGGAAGAACAGTCTCCCTCCCTTGAGCTTCAGCAAGAAGAGCTTATTATTGGCGATGCCGTTGAGGGAAATTTGGACGAAGTCCTCGCAGGCGATACGTTGGCTCTTTTTGGTCAGGTTGAAGGAAGCTATCCTGTAGGTCTTTCAAAAGCCAGACTCGTTGTTCGCTCTCAGGACGGAGCCTTTTGGCATGGAGTAGTACAAAGTACCGATGTTCCTCAGCCTCTAAAAAAATGGCTTCGTCATGGTCATGTTATTACATCGGATTATAAAATGTTGCAGGCCTTCCTGAAAGAAGATGCCCCAGCTCCGGAAAGAGTATGGGATGTTCAGGTAGCTCATTATCTGCTGCACCCCGACGCGAAGGCTCATAGTCCCTTGGAATGGTCGGGATCGGAAATATTCGATCCGATAGAAGGGGCTGGGTTGCTTTGGAAAACTAAAAATGAACTTGGAGAGCAGCTCGCTCGTTACGAAGGTCTTGTTGATGTAATGGATAAGATAGACCTTCCCTTGGTCCCTGTGTTGTGGAAGATGGAGAGTTGGGGGGTAGGCCTGGATACAAACTCCTTTGAAGCTCTGGAGAGAGACCTACAGGAACGGATTGGAGAGATAGAGGAGCGAATAGCTGACAAAGGGAATGAACGTATCAACCTTAATTCTCCAAAACAGGTTGCCTGGCTTCTCTTTGAAAAATTGCAGCTTCCTCCTATAAAAGAGACAAAAACAGGCTATTCTACAGACGTTACTGTGCTGGAAGAGCTCGTTAAAATGGATCTGCCTGAAAGCGAAGTACCGAAACTATTGCTGGAGCATCGCGAGTTATCTAAAATTCAGTCAGGTTTTGTCCATCCCTTGATGAGCGCTGTAAACCCAGAAACAGGGTTCATCCATGGAACTTTTGAATCCACGTCTACTGGAACAGGTCGCCTAAGCAGCAGAGATCCTAACTTGCAGAATCTCCCCGCCTACGGCCATTGGTCGAATCGTTTGAAGGAGGGTCTTGTCCCGCACGCGAATGGCAATATATATGTAGGTGCCGACTATTCCCAAGTGGAGCTCAGGGTTCTTGCCCATCTTTGCGACGAAAAAAGGCTGAAAACGGCTTTTGAAGCTCAGCGCGATATACATACAGAAACAGCTTCATGGGTATTTAACATAGAGTCTGCGTTAGTGACCCCAGAACTTCGTCGTTTCGCAAAAGTGATTAATTTTGGAATTCTCTACGGCATGAGTTCCTACGGTTTGGCGAGTCGATTAGGTATAGGCCAACAAGAGGCAGGGGATATTATTAACCGATACTTTAAAGCCTTCCCGAAAGTAAGAGAATATGTGGAGGAAAGTTATAGAACGGCGAGAAAACGCGGGTATACTGTGACGGAGTTTGGCCGCATTCGCCCCCTTGATGAGGTATCGGTAAATCCTCGAGATCGGGGAGCCCTTAAAAGAATAGCGGTGAACACTCCTATTCAGGGGACAGCTGCTGACATAGCTCGGATAGCCATGGTGAATTTTAATCGTCATTTTAAAGATCAAGAGAAGGTCCATCTCGTTTTACAAATACACGACTCTCTTGTGTGTGAGTGTCCTGCTGAAGAGCGGGAATCTATAGAGAAAGAATTGGCTGAGGTCATGGAATCTGCTGTAAAGCTTTCTGTTCCCTTGAAAGTAGAAACAAAATGGGGGAAATCCTTAGCAGAAGTCTAGGTTTTTACGTAGCCTTTCAGTAGTAAACTATGATAAAATACGCCGTTGGCATTAGATGTTATTAGCTACGGTTTATGTCAAGGGAGGCAGATTTGCTTTGATAATGCGCTCGTTAAGAGAAAATGTTCGCTGGATTATGTTGGTTATTGTTGTTGTTTTCGTTCTATCTATTTTTGGTATGTATGGCTTTGGCGGTCGTCGTTCCGCTCCACAGCAGGAGGGTATGAGAGATTATCCAGTAGCTCAAATAGATGGGAAAAAGATAATGCGCTCATCTCTTGAGAACAACGTTCGTGATTACGTTGATCGGAATAATCTGAAGGATGTTACGTCGGAAGATTTGGCAGCTCTTCGGCAGGGTGTTCTCGACAATATGGTTATTCAAAATGAGCTTGCGAAAGCAGTTCAGAAGTCTGGAATAAAAGCTTCTGATGAGGAGATAGATGAGGTTGTAAAGCAGATTAGCTCTCAGTTCCCCACGAAAGAGGCTTTCCAGAAATATCTCAACGATAGTGGAATTAAGATGGAAAACCTGAGGGCCAATATTGGAACACAGCTCGCTCAGCAAAAGTTGATAGAACAGTCAGCTGGTTCCGTGGTTGTTACATCAGATGATGTGCGAGAATTTTATGATAAGGGGAAGAATGTCTTCTTCCGTCAGCCAGCAGGCCGAAAAGTGGTTTTTGCGCGATTTATCAATCAGGATGTTGCAGCAGCCATGAGTATGGCAGTGAAGAAAGATAACTCCCAATGGGATGCCCTTCTAAAAAATGCCGCTTCTGGCGATGTGAAAGAAAGCATTTCTTACGACAAGCCTATTTTTATCGCTGAATCTGGCTTGCAAGATAAGTTTGCGTCTTTGAAAGAGCTTCCTATTGGTGGCGTTTCATCTCCTATAGAAATAGCGAGTAACGACTATATGGTTATTCTGAATCGCGAAAATGTGGAAGAAAAGATTTTGTCTTTCGACGAAGTGAGCGGCGATATTAAGACGTTGCTTACAAATCAGAAAAACCAGGAAGCACAGCGCCAATATATTAGTGGTTTGAAGGAAGAAGCGAAGATTGAGATTCTTGATACAACCATCTTCCCACAGCCAGTAGAGGCTGTTAAGCCAGCGGAAGCTACCTCTCAACCTGTTGCTTCTGGTGATCAAGAGCCAGTTTCCAGTGAGCCAGCGAGCGGAGATAAGAAATAAGTAAAGAGCTTGACAGAACCGGGTTCCCTTAATAGAATAGACCCCGCAGTCTATTGGAGGAGAGATGGCCGAGTGGTCGAAGGCGCTCGCCTGCTAAGTGAGTGAGGCTTTACCGCCTCCGAGGGTTCAAATCCCTCTCTCTCCGCCATTTAATAAAAGTAATATAAAGCTCAGGCCTGAGTGGTCTGGGCTTTTTTTATGGTTTCTCATCAACTATGATTCGGTATTCGCATGAAGTTTTATTTATAAGGGTTTCCAGAAGTTCGGAGAGATTAGCTCCATGTATGTCAGTCTTTTCTTTTCTTCCTTCCTTAGTGTTGCTTTGATAAAGTACGAAAGATCCGCCTTCTTGAAGAGCGTAATACCAGGTAATCGTGTTCCCCGCGCTGTCTATTTTTCTGTAAATGACAGGCCCTTTTTTGTTCATCGTAAAGTTCACCTCCCAAAGTATTGATACCAATAAGATACCATGATTCGAAGGTTCTGCAAAAGTCTACGGCCCCAAAAACCTGTAAATAACGCTCTTCGTGCGGTTATTTCCCTTCAAACAGCGAAGCAGCAAGCGGAAAGCTCTAAAGAAGCGATGGAAGCAGAGGCAGCGCTTTTTGACGAATTGCCGAATCCAGCGGGATATGCGTGGCTCTTGCGAAATATACGCCCGGTAAAGGCCTTTAATGTTCGAGGAATGCCAGGTTTATTTGAAGTAGAGGATAACTTGATAAAATACCTCTGATTGAATTTACATGGGAATATGGGCTCAGGCTATGTTTATGTTAGGGAAAGGTTTAACGAAAACCTCTTACGCATTGGAACTTCAGCAGCGATGTCTTCTGAAACAAATCAGGGGAACAGAAACATGGTTATCGATGAGGTAGCAAAACAGCTTTTCGAAGCGAGGTGAATTGCCCTCTGCTGAATGAAAGTGTATCAAATACTTGAGATGCCCTAGCCTCGGCCTTTTCCAGGGCATCGTTAAGATTATCGAAGGCCTAGCTAACGGAGCTCACTCTCATAACGCTGCTGTTTCTGAAGCTGTTATAAGTTTTCAGTGCCCCCCTTGTTGAGCCATTTTGCGAAATTTCTTCCATAGCCTTTGTTTGGATATGCCCTCCATACTCAAAAAGAAAATTTCCATAATCCCCACCATTTAGCAGTCAGTCTGCAACCTCCACAGTGAGCACCGAATCATCGGTAAATTTAGTTATGGGAGTTCGAGGCGACAATTCTTCAATTTCCCTTGTCAAAATGTATCGTTCTACCGTTTGTTGCCATGTTTCCTCGGTGTGAAAAAGCCTTGCCACGTTTCCGGACATGCAGAATCCCTCCCATTGAAAGAGAATTCCTTAAAAATGTCAGGGTGGCTTTTGGGGGCTTAAAATTGTAGTGCGATTCTAGAACGACGGTGTACGTCTTTTGCACGAGCTTTTCATCTCGAAGGAAATACGGTAAAATATCCCCTAAAAGGTTGCATGAATGCCTGTTCCGTGGTAATATTTCCTCCGTTCAAGATGTGCCAGTAGCTCAGTTGGATAGAGCGTCGGTCTACGGAACCGAAGGTCACGGGTTCGAATCCTGTCTGGCACGCCATTTAGATTCGTCAACCGCTCTTCATATGAAGAGCGGTTTTTTTATTGCAATGGCAGTTTGCCCGTAGATCTACAGAGCTTTCTTCACAGCGTTACGTAAGTTTTTATTGTGATTAAGCAGATTGCGCCCTTCTATCTTACTTCCCCCAATACGTAGTTCTTGCTTCTCAGATGGCAGGCATGGGGTTCTTGCTTGGCAGGCGACTCAGATAATAAGAGCTTTTCCTCATTCTTAAAGTGCCTCTTGTTAATAATATTTCAAAAACATAGTAAAATAGTCCTGCTTGTATGTGCCCATCAGAGTTCAGTGGAGGTGGTGAGGTGAGTAACTACTACGCAGAGAACCTGAGTTCGGCGAAGCTGTTTCAAGTTTACGATACTAATATTGATCGAGTTAAGCAGTATTTGCGGGAAGAAATAGATTTTGTTCGTCGCAATGTACATGATCATGAGAAAGTATTGGAATTAGGGTGTGGTTATGGGCGAATCATGAAGGAATTGGCTCCTCATGTGGCTTCTATAATGGGAATAGATATATCTCCAGATTCTGTAAGGTTCGGCGAGGAGTATTTAAAAGGTTGCTCGAACTGCGAAATAAAAGTGATGGATGCCCATGTGCTCCAGTTCGGGCCAATTTTTGATGTTGTTCTTTGCCTCCAGAACGGTATTTCCGCCCTAAAAGGGAATGAAAGTAATCTTATTGCCCAGAGCCTTAAAGTTCTTGTTCCAGGAGGAAGAGCTTATTTTAGTACCTATAGCGCTAAATTTTGGAATCATAGACTAGCTTGGTTCCATGAGCAGGCAGATAAAGGGTTGCTCGGCGAGATTGATATGGAAAAAACCAAAGATGGACATATTGTATGTAAAGATGGTTTCGTAGCGCATACTTGTCGCCCGGAGGATTTTAAAGAATTAGCAGAACAGACTAGTTATACATATCTGATCCAAGAAGTAGATGACTCAAGCCTCTTTTTAGTTATAGAGAAAAAGAAAAGGGTTTCTTCATAAAGAACGTTAAAATCTCTTGGGAAGCTTCGGCTTTTATGGTCTGATTTCTCTCTCGTAGACATATTTAACATATTCCATTGGATTGCGTTTTGGAAAGCAGGTCGAACAGAGGGACCTTTCATGCTTCATAATCTTAAGAGGGGGAGTGGTGTTTAAATGTTGTTAACGATTGGTGATGCTCTGATCGTAGTGGATGTGCAGCAAGATTTTTGCGAAGGGGGGAGTCTCGCTGTTCGTGGGGCCAATTCTATAATTTCCGTTATTAATAGTCTTGTACAGCTTGCTCAGAATCGAAAAATTCCAGTTTTCTTCTCTCGCGATTGGCACCCTTCCGATCATATAAGTTTTAAAAAACAGGGTGGTCTTTGGCCTCCCCATTGTGTTCAAGAAGAGAAAGGGGCAGCTTTCCATCCTGGTCTCATTGTTCCCGACACGGCTTTTATTATAGATAAAGGAACATGTTGCGAGAAAGATGCTTATTCCGCTTTTGAGGGTACCGATTTATTGGAAAAACTTCATGCCCAGTCAATCCGGCGAATTTTTGTTTGTGGCTTAGCCACTGATTATTGTGTGAAGAGCACAGCCCTTGATGGCTTATCTCATGGATTTGATGTCTACCTTGTTACTGATGGCATGAAGGGTGTCAATGTAAAGGAAGACGATAGCTGTAAAGCCTTGGAAGAACTAAAAGCAAAGGGTGCACGGCTTGTTACAAGCCATGATGTGGTTGAATCATAATATAATTTTCAACACCTACGCCAATCATTTGCCAATAAGAAGCAATGCGCTTCATTGTTCGTGACCACTTGTGTTTGCTAACCACTTCTAGATAGAAGCGAACGGTTTGCATTCGGGGCGTACTCCCAAATGCAGTTGATTTTGTCTTTAGTCTGGAGCGAAAGGGCCCCTTTAGTAAGGAGCCCTTTCGTTGTGCTGGTTTTGAAGGGGAGGTACTGTATGAAAAAGGTCCTTTATCTACGACAGCCCAAACATACGGCCACCCTGATATATAAGGACAGCCAGTCCGTAAGCTACGATTGTTGTGTAGGCTACTAAGAAAAAGGTCCATTTCCAACTGTTTGTTTCCCTTTTAAAGGCAGCTATAGCTGCTACACATGGGATATAAAGTAATGTCATAACTAAGAATGCGTAAGCACTTAAAGGGGTGAAAAGAGTGGGTAAGACAGCTGCAAGGCCTTCTTCTCCCCCTAAAAGTGCTCCAAAGGTCCCTACCACAACTTCCTTAGCAAGGAGGCCGAGGAGGAGCGCGACAGTGGCTTGCCAGAAGCCGAAGCCTGCTGGAGCGAAGAGGGGAGCCATAGCGCGCCCGACATGGCCGATAAGGCTGTTGTAAGAACCATATTCTACGCCGAAGGGAAGGCTGGCCAGAATCCATACAAGCACTACAGCGCTAAAAATTACAGTTCCTGCCTTTTTAAGAAAGAGGCTTGCTCGTTCCCACGCACTTCCCCAAACAGCACGTACCTGTGGCACGTGGTATGGGGGCAACTCCATAACAAATTGGGAAGATTCCCCCTTGAACAGGGTTTTCCCCAAAAGTTTTGCAGATATAACAGCAACAACAATACCAAGTACATAGAGAGAAAAAACAACAGTCCCGGCATTTCTGCCGAAAAAGGTTCCAGCAAACAAGAGGTAAATAGGGAGCCTGGCAGAACAACTCATAAAGGGTAAGACTAGAAGAGTGATCATTCGGTCTCTTGGGCGCTCTAAAACGCGAGTTGCCATAATAGAAGGAACGTTACACCCGAACCCCATAAGCATAGGGATAAAACTTTTTCCATGGAGGCCTACAGCCCTCATTATTCTGTCCATCACAAAAGCACCTCTGGCCATGTAACCGGAGTCTTCCAAGATGGCTATAAAGGCGAATAGAATGAAGATATGCGGGAAAAACACTATCACCGACCCTACACCGCCGATAACTCCGCCAGAGATAAAACTCCCTACTACTGTTGGGAGCCCCCATTTCTCTATGAATATTGAAGCATACTCACCTAAGATCCCTATCCAATGATCTAGATAGTCAGCAGCAGGGTCTCCTATTGCATAGGTGAGGCGGAACATGCACCATGTAATAAGGAAGAAAATGGGCAGTCCCCATATGCGATGGGTTACAATTCGGTCTACTTTATCTGACAAAGTTACATCTTCTTTTAGAGACAAATCTTTCTTCATTACTTTCCCGGTGAGAGTAGATATATAATTCCACCGTCTCTCTATAACAGCTGTGAGGAGATCATAACCAAGCGACATTTCCAGCTTTTCGTTCTCTTCTTCTAGAATTTTTTGGATAGTTTTGTCGTTATCAAGAGTTTCCAGAAGAGAGAATATAGCGGCATTTCCTTCAGCTATTCGAAGGGCTGCGATATCTTTTGATATTTCTATTTCTCTTGTTACTAATGGATTAACAGCTTCTGCTAACCGTTTCAAAGTGTCTTCTATGTTTTTACCGTAAGGAATAGTTATGCCATGTTTTTCAACGGGAGTTTCCACGTATTTTTTTACAGCCTTTACTAACTCCTGAATGCCTTTGTTTTCTCGGGCTACGGTAGGAACTACAGGTACGCCAAGCTGTTTTTCCAGTTCCTCCACGTCTATATGAATACCCTTCTTTTGGGCTATGTCAGTCATATTGAGGGCGATAACCACAGGTTGTCCAGCCTCTAACATTTGCAGTACGAGATAAAGACTCCGCTCTAGATTAGAGGCGTCCACTACTGTGATAGTAACTTTTGGCTTTTCCCGCAAAAGAAATTCCGAAGCTACTTGTTCATCAATCGAAGAAGCTCCAAGGCTATAAATACCAGGAAGGTCCACAAGAGAGAACGCCGTGTCCCCCCATTTAAAGTGCCCTTCTTTCCGTTCTACTGTTACACCAGGCCAGTTTCCTACGTGTTGATGAGAGCCTGTAAGTACATTAAAGAGACTTGTTTTCCCTGTGTTAGGATTGCCGGCTAACGCCAGCGTAATACTCCCCATACTTAATGACACCCCCAGCATTTGCTGCACTCTCCATTACATCCACCGCAACTCACTTTTTTTACCATAACCGTTTCTGCCTCATATATGCGAAGGCTCAGTTCATAACCACGAAAAGCCACAGAAATCGGGTCGTTGAGAGGAGCTTTCCGCTGCACTACCAGAGGAGTGCCAGGAACAAGACCCATTTCTAAAACTTTCTTTTTTAATTCTGGATGTCCTTCTATTCGCATAACAATCGCAAGGCTCCCTGCCGGTAATTCACTAAGAGGCAGTAATTCGGATTCACTCATATTTTCACCACCTCGAAAAATTTTAGTTTGATTCATCAAACTATTTTTTTACTAAGAAAAAAAGGAGCGTAGCTCCCAAAAGTGCCGCCTTTATTGATTCTCTATTTCTCGGACAAAAATTCTATCGCCTACTCCTTGCCCAAGGGCAAGGCGGCTTTCTCCTACTTTGAGCAAATAGGGGCCACCTCCCTTATGAAGTACAGTAAAGGACGCGCCAGGCAACAATCCAAGCTCAGCCATCCTTTTCCGGAAGGCTAATCCCCCAGTAAGCCTTTCTATCCTCACTTGCGCCCCTTCTTTAACGAGATGGAGTGGAACCACAAGCGTCATCCTCCTTTACACGCCGAATCCATACGGTGGCAGCCTCGCTTCGGCGCAAAGCCAAACGTGTGCCTCGTATTTCAAACTCAATAGGATCTCCGAGAGGAGAGGTTTGTATGTATGTAATAATAGATCCCGGGACGAGCCCCATTTCCAGTAAACGTTTGCGCAGAGGACCATCAGCAGTAATTCTATTGATAGTTCCCTTCATTCCAGGCCTTAGCATTACAAGAGGGCAGGGTAGTCGAGAAGGATCATCCATTTCTGCTTTCAGATCATTAAACCATGCAGCCCCTTCTCGTTGAGCTTGACAGAAAAAGTCTGTTAAAGCGAGAAGCCGACCATCTGTCTGTTCATCCATTTCGTGTTCCATAATACAAGCGAGAGCCCATGCTTTAGAACGTTCTATTCCTAGAATTTCGGAGAAAAGAAAATTAAGATGGTCATGCCGCCTGTAAACACGCAAGGCCCTCTCTCGCCCATTTTCAGTAAGAGCGACAGCCCCGTATTTTTCATGGTCGAGAAAGCCTGCTTCTACTAATTTTTTAATGGCAGAAACAACTGTCCCTTTTGTCACTTTCAGGCGTTCAGCTAAATCGGTTACAGTTGCTTCTTGTCCATGAATTTCCAAGGCAAAAATGGCCTCTAAGTAATCTTCTATTCGAGCCGATAGAATAGCAATCCCTTCCTTCATTTCCCTTTTTCTCTCTAAGAAAGTTTAGTGTATCAAACTATAGCTGTCAAGATGTTTTTATGGCTCAACACATTATTGTCATATTGAAAATAATGTTGAATTAGGATACAATGCTTGTGAACGTGATATATATAACGAATATGGAAACTAACTCAAAGGAGTGATGGGTATGGTAAAGGTTCTGTTAGCGTTGATTGCACTTGTGAATGGGTTTTACGCCGTACGTTTTGCTCGAGACTTCTTTCTTCACCGTGAAGAGGCGTGGGCTGAACCTGGAAATAATGTCTTTCTAGCTATTTGGGGGGCTATTATTTTCTTTCTTTCGACCTTTGGAATTTCTGATTTTGCTTTATCTACCATCATGTACAGGGCCAAGAAACTTGTAAGTGATACCAAATTACCAGGGACGTTGAATACTCAGTGTGCCATTCCTGTTGCTGTTATGGCGCTGGCATACATATCTGCTATCCATGTGGATCCCATAACGCTGGTAGCCTGCATAGTTGCTCAAATGTTAGGTGCCTATATAGGTCCTCGCTTTGTAGTAAAGCTTCCAGCGAAAACTATCCGTATCTTTATGGGAACAGGGCTTGTAGTTGCCGCCTTTTTTATTTTGGCAGGAAAGCTGAATATTGTTCCTTCTGGCGGAGAAGCAGTGGGTTTGAGTGGAGGGAAGCTCTACGTTGCGCTTGTTCTCCTTTTCATTTATGGAGCTCTTAACAACGTTGGCATAGGTTCATATGCTCCTACAATGGCTACTATTTATGCCTTAGGCGTAAACCCTGCAGTGGCTTTCCCGATCATGATGGGAGCCTGTACTTTTTCCGTTCCTATGGGAGCCATGGAGTTCGTTCGTCTTGGTCAATATGGCCGTAAAATTACGTTTTTCTCCAGTGTCTTTGGAATAGCAGGGGTCCTCGCGGCCGTTTTTATCGTTAAAAGTCTTAATCTCTCTATGCTTCAGTGGGTTATTGCGGCTGTAGTCCTTTATTCTGGAGCGTCCATGCTTTATGAAGAGTTCTTCAAGAGGAAAGCAGTAGCATAAAAATATTTATTAGGGAGGAATTATTATGTTATTAATTTCCAGGGAAGATATATTGAAAATTTTTTCTATGCGAGACGCTATAGAAGCTGATAAAAAAGCTTTTGTAATGCATTATCGAGGGCTAAGCGAGGTTCCTTTGCGTACGAATTTCACACTTCAGACAGGGCAAAGTCTTTTTATGTCGGCCTATGCGAAAGAAATAAATACGTGCGGAGTTAAAATTGTTTCTGTTTTCCCCCATAACCCTGCGAAAGGGTTGCCATCAGTTCCTGCAACAATGATTTTGCTTGATGGGGAGACTGGCGTCGTTTCGGCCATTATAGAAGGAACGACTCTTACACAAATACGCACCGGTGCCATTGCGGGAGCCGCCACAGAACTGCTTTCGAGAAAAGATGCCTCCATTGGCGCATTATTTGGCGCCGGAGGGCAGGCTGCCACTCAGCTGGAAGCTATGTTGACAGTTCGCGATCTAGAAGAAGTGAGGATCTTTGATGTAGATAGAGAACGAGTCCAACGCTTTGTCGAATCCCAAAAGCCCCTTTCCAAAAAATTTAATACGAGGATTATAGCAGCTCAAACTTCTGATGAAGCAGTCGAGGGTGCTCACATAATTACCTCTGTTACCACATCGAGGAAGCCGGTATTTAATGGCAAATTGGTTATGGATGGAGCCCACATAAATGGGGTTGGAGCATATACTCCTGAGATGCAGGAGCTTGATTCGTGTCTCTTAGAAAGAGCGGATAAAGTTTTCGTAGACAATAGAGAAGCTGTTTTGGCAGAGGCAGGAGACTTTATTATCCCTATAAAAGAAGGAAGATTTGCTCCCGAAAAAATTAGCGGAGAGTTGGGAGGTTTGATTGTAGGGGACATAGAGGGACGATCCACAGAAAAAGACGTTACACTGTTTAAAACTGTAGGATTTGCCACTCTCGATGTGGTCGCGGCTTTTACTATATATCAGAAGGCTCGGGAGGCTGGGGTAGGGAAAGAAGTTTCTTTGTAGTTTTTCTATTCCATCGACAGACTCTCTTTTCCTTTTATAGTATTATCTCAGTAGCTTTAAAAAGGCATGATACAATGTGAGGACGGGGTGCCTCCCCGCCCTCATTTATAGGGAGATGGATCAAGTGAAGCGAAAAAAATGCCATCCTTATTTAGTGCCTATTATTGCTATTGTAGAAACTTTAAGTGAAACATTAGGTCCTGACTATGAGGTTGTTCTTCATGATGTTTCCGGCGAAGAGCATCAAATTGTGGCGATGGCTCATGGGGAACTAACGGGACGGACAGAAGACTCTCCTTTAACAGATTTCGGTGAGTACCTGCTTCGTAGTGAAGAGGAATATAAAGGCGTTCATTATATAGCTAACTACCCTTCTTATGCCTCTGACGGGCGACCTTTACGATCAAGCGTAACTCTCTTAAGAGATGGGAACGAAAAGATTATTGGTTTTTTATGTATTAACTACGATATGACCCGAGCTCAAATTTTAAAGGATTTAGGAACAGAATTGACCTGTGTCGTCCCTTTAAAAGCATCTCAGGTTGCCGAAGAAACTTTTGTCCCTTCTTCGGGCTCTCTCTTGCAAAAAATCCTCGAGGAAACGCGCCAACAACGGGGCGGACGCCCTTTACGTTACACTACTAAAAGGGAAAAACTTGAGATTATGTCATTTTTGAAGTCTAAAGGGTTCTTTAGGTTGAAGGGAGCTGTAGAGGCTCTGTGTAAAGAGCTGGGGAAAAGTCGTTATACTGTTTACGGCTATTTAAGAGAGATACGAACTGGCGATAATGACAATAATAATGAAGATTCTTCTCAAGATTAAGGTGTTACATAAAAGGAGACTACTTTGTGCGAAGTGCACCCCAAAAGCTAGACATAAAGTCAAACATTTGGAGGTGCACTTCAGTTTTTCCTTCTTTTATTTTTTTATGCTCTGATCCGCTATGGTTAAGGATCGGGAAAGATTGTTTTTATCTATCTTAAACTGTGCAATCATCTCTCCCAGGCGATGGGCTCCTTCCGAGAGACTCTGTGATTCCACAGCAACTTGTTCACCTGCTTTGGCAGTGTCTTCAGATGCCTGACGTATCGTATCCACTGAGGCTACAACTTGAACGGTCGACTGGGTTACTTGGTCGATTCCAGCTGCCATCTCTTCCGATGATGCTGCTTGCTCTTCTGCTGTGGCGGCTATATTTTGCATAACATCGTTTACGTGCGATATTTCCTCCATGGCTTTTTGCAGCTGTTTTTTAGCTTTCTCTGATCGATTAATAGTTTGTTCTACTATTTCATCGACCTGGCCTATAGACGTCAAAGCGTTTTTAGTCTGGGTTTGTAGATTGTTAATAAGTGTCTCCACTTCACCAGCAGCAACGCCAGATTCTTCAGCAAGTTTTCGTACTTCTTCTGCTACTACAGCAAAGCCTCGACCGGCATCTCCTGCCCGTGCTGCTTCTATAGCGGCGTTTAAAGCCAGAAGATTGGTTTGGTCTGCTATAGTCTGGATGGTTGTTACAAAACGAGTAATAGTTTCAACTGCATTTGCAACAGCTTTCATGCTCTGGGCTGTTTCCTTCGAGCGCTTCCCTACATTTGTGATTTCTTCAACAACTGTAGAAACTTCCAAAGTAGCGGCATTGCTGATTTGCGTGGTTCGAGCAGTTGCTTCGGCACCTTCTGTAGCAGACTTGGCTGCGTTTGTCGCGCTGGAACTTACTTCTTCTACTCCGGCATTCGTCTCTTCTACTGCTGCGCTTGTTGTTTCTGCCAAGGTAGCTACTTGATCTACAGAGGCTTTTATTTCTTCCATGGAAGCTACCGATTCTTCAGAAAGAGCTGCGAGAGATTCAGCGCTGGAGCTGAAACGCTGAGATTCTTCCTGAAGCCCATTTATTATTCCCGAGAGATGTTCTTGTAGATTCAACATGGCATGAAGCATTTGTGCAATCTCGTCTTTTGATTTCATATATTGCTTCATCCATGACAGAGATTGGTTAGAAGAAAAATCAAGATGGGAAAATTGTTGCAACATTTGAGATACGCCATTAATTGGGCGAACAAGAGTGCGGGTGATAAGGATAATGATGAGGCTCAAAATGATAAGCCCAACAAGAGAGGCCGCAATAGTATTGCGAGCCATGATGATGGCGTCTTCTTTTATCTTTGACATGGGAACCTGGATATTGAGGCTCCAGGGGGTTTCCGTATTGCCTAATTGTACAGGAGAATAAATTTTATAGGCTTCCCCGCTGAGGGCATTAGAGAAATCAATAATATTATAAATCTCACCTTTTTGAATATGCGTTAAAATGGTTCCAACATCTTTTAAATCATCAGTACGTTCTGTTAAGTTCTTACCAATAAGCGCTTCATTATCATGATAGATGGTAGTTCCATTATTGGAATAGAGAGAGGCCGTACTTCCTTCCACAACGCTGATGTTTTTCACTATCTCTTGCACTGTAGCTAAATCAATATCTATACCGACGACCCCGGCTATTCCCCCATTTAAAAAAATAGGGGTGCATATACTTGTAATAAACTCAAAATCATCTTTTTGCCCAGAATAATTATAAAGATAGGGGTTCATAACAACAGTTTTTCCAGTTTTTTTAGGAAGGATATAGAAATCTCCTTCCCCATTTTTGCTTAACAAAGATTCTGTTATGTCAAAAGAACGTTGAATATGTCCGTTTTTCTTGACAAAATCTACAATAAAACGGCCAGTTTCCTGATACCCGTCGCGTTCCACATACATAGAATCTTTCCCATCAAATGCGTTTGGTTCAAAGGCGACCCATGCGGTAAAAGCGAGGGGCGTTTCTTTTAAAACATTTTCAAGCATCCCTAACACATTTTGTCGGGCCTGGCTATCTTGCCGGTCTATGCCAGATATGCTTTTGGCGAGAGTTTCTGCGGTAATAAGTCCCTTGTCAATTTCTGAGGCGATAGCGTAGGCTGACGAACGAGCTGTTTCCGTTACAAGAACCTTTGTTGCCTTCAATGTTTTTCCATGCACGGAAAAAGCAATAAAACCAATTAAAAATGCGAGTATGATCGTGACTGTGGAGAGAAAATAGAGGAGCATCTTGCCCTGAAGTTTGAGTTTCAATAGACTACCTCCTTATAGAATAGCGTTATTTAATATTGAATATGTATATTATGCTAAGTATTGTTATTATTGTTAGGAGCGTAGTGTTTAATAAAACATTATTAGTTTTTATTGTTTGGTTATATTTTGAGCACTATACATAGTTATAAATTAAGCGAATTATTGTATATGAGCATTGAGGCTTATTATTAACTGGGAAATCATCCTTACTTATATGGGGAAATAGGTGGCCGTCATTACTATGTCCAGAAAGAAGCATAACTTGTGAAAAAGTGAAATAAATGCTACTCTACTGTTGTTTTTTAGTAATTAAAAAAATGTATTTTTTACTAAAAGAGATCATTTTTAAGGGGGAGGAGGGATATTTTGAGGAGCCCAACGTGGGGTCGCCTTAGTTTATGCCAAGCTATAAATAAGGTTATGGATTTCGTATCAGGTGATAAGAGTAAAACATACCGTTTCATTATCGGGACAGATTCTCAGGTGCATCGCGAGAGGAGAACAGTTTTTGTCTCCACTATTATTGTGCATCGAGTTGGTTACGGTGCAATTTGTTTTTATGAATCTCGAGGAGAGGTGAAGAAATACTCGCTTCGGGAACGTATGTTTACTGAAGTGTTTTTGAGTCTTGATTTAGCGACCCGTTTTCTTGATGAGCTTAAAGTGAAGGATTATAGTTTCTTTCAACATATGGGGAGTATTGAAATTCATGTTGATGTGGGAGAAAATGGCGCTACGAGAGATTTAGTAAGCGCTGTAACAGGTATGGTCAAAGGGTGCGGCTTTATTTGTAGAACCAAACCAGAAGCGTGCGGCGCCAGTACTGTGGCAGATCGCCTTACTAAAGTTCCTCTTGTTCAGAAAAACAATGTTTTTGAAGTAACAGCGAGTTGATTAAACAGCGGGAGGCGCAGGAGTGAACAATCTTAGTTTGGATGAAAAATATAAAGAAAAAGGTTTCCATTCTTTTTCTAGTGCTTGGTCGGTATTAAAAGATGCAGAAAAATCCCATGTCTTTTCTTTGGCAGAGGAGTATAAGCAATTTTTGGATAAGGGGAAGATAGAACGGGAGTGTGTAGAACAAATAGTGGCGACGGCTCGAATAGCCGGTTTTGTAGATCTGAACAACGTAATAGAAGCAGGAAAAAAGCTTGAGCCAGGTATGAAAGTAATGGCGGTAAACCGAGGAAAGGCCGTGGCGCTTTTTGTTTTAGGCAGTAAATCCCTGTCAGAAGGACTCCGCATAGTCGGCAGTCATATAGATTCTCCCCGCCTGGATTTAAAACCACAGCCTCTTTATGAAGAGGGCGGATTAGCTCTTCTGAAAACTCATTACTACGGTGGTATTAAGAAATATCAATGGGCGACATTGCCTCTTGCTATTCATGGTGTCTTTGTTAAAAAAGACGGAACAGTTGTCTCTGTCAATATAGGGGAGAAAGAGGACGATCCTCTTTTTGTTATTAGCGATATACTGCCTCACCTTGGTAAGGCTCAGGCCGAGAAAAATATGAATGAGGGCATTACAGGTGAAAATCTGAATGTTATTTTAGGCCATATCCCTGTGGAAGACGGGGATATCAAAGAGAAAGTAAAACTTGGCGTATTGCAAATACTGGGGAAAGTTTTTGGCATTGATGAGGCCGATTTTACCTCTGCTGAAGTTGAAATAGTACCTGCAGGAAGAGCTCGTGACGCAGGGCTTGATCGTGGACTTATATTGGGATATGGGCACGACGATCGATCTTGTTCTTTCTCTGCTTTACGGGCATTGTTTGATGTAGAATCCCCCCTTTACACTGCGTCTGCTCTTTTTGTCGATAAGGAAGAAATTGGGAGTATGGGAAGCACCGGCATGGAATCTGTTTTTTATGAGAATGTTGTGGCAGAACTTCTGGCTCTGGAGAACGAGCATTATTCAGAACTCTTGCTCCGCCGTGCTTTTAGTAATAGTAAGGTTCTTTCTGCTGACGTGGACGGAGCTTTCGACCCTACATATCCCGAGCCTTTTGATAAACGAAACGCTTCTTTGATGGGGAATGGCGTAGTTGTGCAGAAATATACAGGAAGTCGGGGAAAATATGGATCTAACGACGCCAGCGCGGAATTTATGGCTCATATTCGTTCCCTTTTCGACGAGAACAATGTTGTGTGGCAAACTGGTGAACTTGGAAAGGTAGATGAAGGCGGCGGCGGAACCATCGCCTATATTTTGGCAAATCGCGGGGCTGACGTTATCGATTGCGGCGTGCCGGTACTTTCTATGCACGCTCCATGGGAGCTTATTAGCAAAGTTGACTTATATATGGCATGGAAAGGGTACAGAGCCTTTCTTCAATCAAGGTAACGTCGGAATATCTTTGGCCATATAAGACAACTTGTTTCGTACAGAGCCTTTCTTCAATATAAAATAAGTTTTTTGAGCCCGGTGAAAAGCCGGGCTTTTTTGTAACCCCTTGATATACCCCAGATAGGTATGTTAAAATTAATATACAATCATTGCGGAGGTGGAGTTATGCTGACATTAAAGAAAAGAGTACTCATTATCGGAGGGGGCCCGGGAGGAAGGTTTTCGTATATAGCACTTCGACGCATGGGTGAAAAGAGCCTTTCCATTGTGATGAACGAGGATCCTACTGTCATTTGCTCGCTTCCTTATAGCGTTGGGAGAAAACTTATTCCAGGTGGTCCCGAAGAAGAAGTTGTTGACTTGGCGAACTCGGATCGCTTGCCTCCTGAGATCGTTGAGGATGCTATTCGTGGCGTTATAACTGAGCTAGATGCAGAGAATCATATTGCAAGGGGAATGAGCACAGAAGGTCCCTTTGAAATTTATTTTGAAAAAGTATTACTCGCGCCTGGTGCGGTTCCCTGGATTCCTCCTGTAAAGGGTCTTTTATCAGATAAGGAAGGGTATAAACAAGACCTGACGGAAGTTATGGTTGGACGCGAATATGTTTCTAAAGAGAAATTAGCTGAAAATATTTTTGTTATGCGTGGGGCAGACGATGCCCGTGCACTTGATGCTTTTGCAGAAAAGAGTGGGCGAGCCGTTGTAGTAGGCAGTGGGGCTATAGGGCTAGAAGTTGTGGAAGCCCTTCACGATAGAGGGCTCACTGTCACTTTAGTTGAGGCTTTGCCTCATCTTATTGCAGCCATGGATCAAGATATGGCAGAAAAGGTCAACGACCGTCTTTCTGAATGGGGAGTCTCTGTTTATAAAAATATTCAGCTGACAGAAGTCAAACCAGACAGGGTAATCCTCTCTGATGGTAGGGAGATAGAGACTGATGGCGTTGTTTTCGCAACAGGCGTTCGTCCCAACGTTACACTAGCTCAAAGTGCTGGACTCTCTGTTGAGCGAGGTATAGTGGTCAATGAAAAAATGCAGTCATCCCATCCTGATATATATGTTGTTGGCGACGCTGCTCAAATCAGGGATGCTGTTACGGGACGCCCTATTTTGCCTCTTATAGGCACTCTTGCTATGCGTCAGGGACTTGTTGCATCTTTCAATATTATGGGGCAAACCATGTCTTTGCCGCCTGCAACAGTTTGGGGTCTGAGCGCCATCTTCGACCTTCATTGGGGGAGCGTAGGGTGGACGGAGGAATTGGCAAATGCATCAGATATCCAGGCCTTTTCCCTTACATTGCCCTATTATACCCGTGAAAAAGCTATGCCGAACGGGAAGGAGGGGCTCTGGAAAATTATTGTCTCTGCAACTGACGAAAAAGGACTGAAAAAGGGGCAGATTATAGGATTCCAAGTTGTCATTGATGGAGAATCTCCTCTCTTCTTAACGGAACGTTTTATCGATATTATTACGCGAAGGGAAACTGTTTTTGAGTTATTCTCTCATTATTTTGTCCATTCTCCCTACCATAATACTGTTGAAGATCCGTATCTTATGCTTCTCTTTGCAGCGCAGGAAGCAATGACTCATTAAAAAAGAGTATAATACATAATAGTTTGACTTTTAAATAAAGTGAGGGGGATTCACATGCCAATAGTGAACGTGCATATTCTTGAGGGAAGAACAGTAGAGCAAAAACGACGACTTGTGCATGAAATGACCCAGACTATATGTTCATGTCTCGATGTACCGGCCGAAAAGGTTCGTATCATAATAACAGACATGAAGAAATCTGACTTTGCTGTAGCAGGAGTATTGGCCTCAGATAGAGATAAGTAATCTTTAATCAAGCAGAGGTGTCTACAATGTTTAGCGAAGAAGACGAAAGGAAAGGAGAAAATTTTCTTTCGAAAGTTCTTTTTTGGTCAAAAGCTTTTACACATGGAACTTTTGTAAATAAAAGAATGGCAGTGGTTCGAAAAGAGGCTTTCGATGTTAACGACAACCTCATGCTCTTGCTTTTTGGAGATTTTTTGGGAATTCCCAACCCGATTTCATACTACATGTTAGAAGTTCTCCCCTATTTCGCTGAAGATCTAATCCCTTGGGAACGAAGAATGCAAAACCGAAAATTTATTGTCGCGGAGAAAGCGGCTCAATACGATTTTGATTAAGGGGGCTTCTTTTTATGACAGATGTGGTGAAGCGACAGTTCTCCTTTTTTGGAGGGAAAGGTGGAACGGGCAAAACAACATGTGCTGCAGCCTATGCTTTGGCATTATCTCAGCGAGGCATTAAAACATTAGTAGTCTCCACTGATCCTGCCCACTCCCTTGCAGATGCTTTTAACAGGCCTATTGGTTTGGAAGTCGTTCCTATAGGTAAAAACCTTTGGGGCATAGAGATTGATGCTGAAGAAGAAGCTAAAAAGTATATGAAAGCTATTCAAGACAAGATGTTGAATATAGTAAGTGCTGCTATTGTAGATGAAATTAAACGTCAAATAGAGATAGCCTATATGTCGCCAGGTGCGGAAGAAGCGGCAATTTTCGATAAGTTCATCGAACTTATGGAGACCATAGGAAACCCCTACGATGTTATTGTTTTTGATACAGCCCCTACGGGGCACACCCTTCGACTTCTTACTCTCCCGGAAATTCTTGGAATATGGATTGAACATCTCATCCAAAAGCGAGCTCAAGCAATGGAGCTTATGAAAGCTGCTGCACGATACGATAAAGACCTTCAGGAAAAAATAAAAGAAGATCCTATCATAGAAACGCTCCAACTAAGGCGAGACAAATTTGCTCTTGCCCGAAAAATCCTGACAGATCGTGAGCATACAGCCTTTTATTTCGTATTAAACGCAGAAAAGCTACCTATTATCGAAACGAAAAGGGCCATAGAAATACTAAAGAAGCACAACATTACAATCGGAGGTGTTGTTGTAAATAAAATAATACCTCAAGAAGCAGGTTCTTTTTTTGAAAAGCGCAGAAAAAAACAAGAAGAGTACCTCCGCCAGATTAACGAATTATTTGGGGGCCTCGGAGTAACATATATACCGTTACTTGACTCGGATATACAGGGAATAGAGCAATTGGAACAAATAGCGCCTCTTATTTTAAAACTCGACGAGCTAAAATAAATCTTTTGCTGCTTGCCATGAAACGACGCACCGCTCGGCAGTTCATAAAGCAGCGGTTTCAATGAGTATAACTCTTTAGAGCTGACAATGAGCCTCATATTGTGTAAGTGCTAAGTGCTAAGTGCAACAATGTATAAATACAATCATTACTGACAGTCGTTGGCTGTTTCTTTAATGTAGGGAATAATATGGAGAGCCCATGTCTTGTCAATTTCCTCGCTGAAGGAGTCTACGTGAATAACTCGTCCCCAATGATAGGGCTTGTTTGTAGCGGGAAGCATGGGGCCATTGTAAATGATGTAGTCTTGGTAAATGAGCCACGTGAGTTCTTGGGTCTCTATAAAACCCCTGTCAATTACATTGAGATCATCGTCATATTTTTCCCATCTGTAGGGGCCATAAGCGTTTCCGTAAAAAACGAAAGCCGAGTGATCCTGTTTGACGCAGATCATTCCATGTTGAAGTTTGTGATCGATGAAAATATGGTGGATGCCCCAAAAAGGCGGATTAAATATAGTGAGTTTTTTCCCTCGGCTCCATTCTAAAACGTGATTGGCCTCTCGAGAACGTTGCACAATATCAGCAGCAGACAAGGGTACCAGCTTTTTAGGGTGAATCCCAAATATATTTAGTATTTTGGAAAGCACAGATAACGCTCCTTTCCTGCTTTTTTACATAGAGTATTGTATCATTTCCAATATAAGGGCAAAGCAAGCCACCTCTACGCCAGAGTACGAAATTCCACAGCAGAGGTGCGGTCTACACAGCCCAGCAAAGGGAGCCACCTACGCGTTAGAGTACGCTATCATGGTTTGGATTGTATCATTAAATATAACAACGAAGGGAAAGTGGTGAAATTGATATTCGATACTTTGGGGAATGCAAGCACATACTATTGCATGGGGGAGAGGATACGGCGAGCTTTTGAGTTTCTTAAAACCTTTGATCCATCCGCAATGGAGGATGGGAAATATGAAATAGAAGGATCATCTGTTTTTGCTATACTCCAGTCAGCTACTACAAAGCCGAAGGAGGCCCAGGTTTGGGAAGCTCACTGTAAATATATTGATATTCAATGCCTTCTTTCTGGTCAAGAGTGGCTTGGATATGCCCCTCTCGAGAGCATGCATCTTGTCCTTCCCTACGACGAAATCAGAGATTTTGCCCTCTATGATGGACATGAAGGGCTCTACTTCCAGAATTATCCAGGACGTTTCGTTATTTTCTATCCTCAGGACGTCCATAAAGGATGTGTTTCTTGTAGAGAACCTAGCTATATACGAAAGATAGTTATAAAAGTGCAACTGTAGAAAGGGGGAAGGGCTATGTTCCGTGTCGCCTGTGTACAAATGGAGGCAAGGAATGTGAGTCAGTACCTGCAAACAGAGCAAGAAATTTTAGACTCTATTGATACAGTATGCGAAAAGGATGATATAGATCTCATAGTTTTTCCCGAATGCACCTGGCCAGCCTACTATCTGGGGGAAAATCCTGAAGCGGCAGAATTGGCTCATGAAAGAACCCCCCAACTTATGGAGCATATAGGTGAGAAAGCAGCGTTATACGGTGTTTATGTCGCCATGGGGCTTTACCTTTTCCAGGGGAGATCGCTTCGTAATGCTGGAGTTTTATGGAACCCACAAGGCCAGATAGCAGGAAGAGTATATAAGTCTAATTTGTGGCATTTCGACTCTAAATATGTGGCTCCAGGAGAAGAATTCCCTGTAATTGAAACGCCTCTAGGAAAGATAGGGCTCATGATTTGTGCTGATGGCCGTGCCCCTGAAATAGCCAGGATACTGTCCCTTAAAGGGGCGGAGGTCATTATAGATATGACGAATCTCGTAACTTCAGGTTCAGATCCGACCGTATTAAATAACCCCCAGATTGAATACATGCTCCCTGTCAGGGCCTATGAAAATGGTGTGTGGATTATTGTATGCGATAAAATTGGTCTGGAAGCATACACCGTTCTGAACACGGGGCGGAGCTGTATCATTAACCCTTATGGCCACATTGTAGCGGAAGCATCTCCTAATCAAGAGGAAGTAATAACAGCAGCTATAGATACGTCTATAACCCTACCTCCTCACCGTCTGTACCCGGAACACTGCTTTTTCTCCAGACTTGGAAGCTCCTTGGAGTCGCTACCTATTCTTTCTTTTACAAAAGAGCTCACGGCTTTTACAGGTCTGCTTTGTTCGGTAGCACAGTTCTCCTGGTACGACGAAGAGCATTATTTTGCCTCAGCGTCTCGAATGATTCGCATTCTTCAGGATCAGGATTCATCTCTTATCCTTTTACCAGATAGCGGAGAGGCAGAGATTTTGGATCGTCTCGTACATTATTTGCAGCCTCTTCTTTCCTCCGGTACAGTTGTATGTCTTTCAGGTAAAACTCGCTTAAATGGAGAAGAGAGGAAAGCCATGGTCGGTTTCTCGAAAGATAATTTTTACGGGCCTGCCTTGTATCAGGATGATCATGATCCCATGGTTTTTCAAACAGAAGCTGGTCGCTTGGGATTCATAGTAGATGACGAAATGTCTCTTCCCGAAAAAGCCCGTTGTCTTATGCTGGAAGGAGCCCAAGTTTTTCTTTGGTCTGATTCCTTCCCAAAAAGAATTTCTCGAAACGTGGCTCAATGTCGCGGAGCTGAAAATAAGGTTTTCCTCATGCGGAATATTGTGGCGGATGAAGATAGCTCCCTTATTATTTCTCCTTCAGGGGCTATACTCGCCGCCGCTCTGCCCGGGAAAGATCAGTGTATTTCTTCATATATTGTGCCTGTGGAGGCCTATAACAAAACAGTTATACCTGGAACGAATGTTGTGACAGGACGCCAGCCGAATTTCTATAAAAACGCATTGAATGCACTTAAAGAAAGGCAGGATAGAGAGATTGATGGATGAAGATTTATTTTTTATGAAGAAAGCCTTGGATGAAGCTAAAGAGGCTATGGCGAGGGGAGAAGTTCCGGTAGGGGCCATTGTCGTTAAAGCAGGGAAGATTATAGGGCATGGTGGAAATGTAAAAGATACAGACCCTACGGCTCACGCCGAAATTGTAGCTATTCGTCAGGCAGCTTCTCATCTAGGTGCTTGGAACCTGAAAGGGTGTACACTCTATGTTACTCTTGAACCTTGCCCTATGTGTGCTGGCGCCATGGTGTTAGCCCGAATTGATCGTTTGGTTTATGGAGCTTCGGATCCTCGAACAGGTGCGTGTGGAACTCTTTATAACATTGTACAGGACCAGCGGCTCAACCATCGTTGTGAAATAAGAAAAGGGCTTCTTGCCCAAGAAAGCGCTCGACTTCTCTGGGATTTTTTTGAGAAACGCCGATCTTAGCGCTGCGCCTGAGAGACGATAGATTTTATCTCGAGAGCGCTCACAGAGCGGATATTTGCACAGTTCCTGTATCCCAAATAGCCAAGGGAGTGTATCTGCACAATATTAAGGTTCCTTAATACGTTTAAAATCTCAAAAAGCGCTATGATATAATTCTTTACGGTTTCCTTACAGGTGTCGGAATCTAGACATCTATAGTTAAAATGGCTATAATGCTCACGTTTGCTTATTCGGAGGGGTGGCCGAGTGGTCGAAGGCGGTCGACTCGAAATCGATTAGGCGGCTCATACCCGTCTCGTGGGTTCAAATCCCACCCTCTCCGCCAGAAAAACGAAGCGGCTCTTGTTATGGTGTTCAGCACCTCTAGATGTTGGATTCCTCGTCCAACTTTCGGGGTGTATTCCATGGCAAGAGCCGCTTTTTCATTAGAGAGTTTGTTTTTTATGATCAAGTCTATAGAGGATGGGAAATATCTTTCTTGCCTGGTAATAAAATACATATAGTAGGTTTTGACAAGATAAGCAAGGCTTATTACTGTTACTTTCCGGAACGTAATAAAATATACATGGCAGATCTTGACGGATATATGGAAAAATGGTAATCTTCCATACCATGAAGAACAGAGAGAAAATTCATGAAATACTAAAGAGCCAGCTGATTGTTCAGCAGGCAACGAATAGAGACGGTTTCTTTTATTTTTATTTTAGCGTGGGTCCCTCTCCTGGGATCGACGCCTAGTTGCGTTGATCTTTTAGGGCGGGGCCCCTTTCCTTACACGGGAGGGGCTCCGCCTTTTTTTATACCTTTAGAGCGAGAAAGAGGTGACGGGTATATAGCTCTTATTAGCACTTTAATAATATAAGATGACCGTACCTGAGACGGCTCCCGGGACAGAATGTAGCTTTTTTAATAAGTTATTACTGAAAAGGATGGTGAGAAAGATGAAAGAGGATGCCCAGAAGGGAACTATCCTTTCGCAACTTCTTGATATCACGCAGGTTAAATGGTTTAGCCGATGGCTCATGATTGGTTTTTTATGTCAATCTGTGCTTATTGGCGGAGGTTATGCTACGGGACGAGAACTCGTCGAGTTTTTTATGATGCATGGACTGTTACAGGGATTATATGGTATGGCAGTTTCCACATTCTGCTTTGCCCTTATAGGTATCCTGACTTTTGATTACGCTCGTCAATTTCATCTTTATAACTATCGCAGCTTTTTCCAAAGCTTGCTTCCAGGTTCTAGTTGGCTTGTTTTTGAAGTTGGTTATATTTTCCTTGTGGTGCTTGTAGGTGGTATTTTGTCTTCTGCTGCAGGCACTATTCTTCAACAGTGGTTTGGCGTTTCTTATTGGGTAGGGGTAACGATTCTTCTTGTGGGGACTTCTGCGCTTCTTTTCGCTGGTGGAAAAGCGATTTCCACTATTCTTTCATATTGGTCTTTCTATCTCTATGCAGTAATGTTTATTTTTCTCGCTGTTGCAATTCGTCATTTTGGAATGGACGGGGTCTTTGGAAATATGCTTCGAAATCACGACATTACAGAAAACACCAATTGGGTTATGGGAGGCATAAAATATACACTTTATAACATGGTGTCTTTTTTGCTTGTCCTTTATGCGTTGAAAGATACAATTAAAACGAGGCGCGATGCTGTTATAAATGGCATTGTTTCGTCCATCGTAATGATGATTCCTGCCAGTATTGAGTATCTAGCTATGGTTCCTGCCTATCCTTCAATTTTACAGGATCCGGTTCCTGTCTTCAGCATCCTCAAAAATGATCTTGGTGGAGGCGTTCTTCTTTCTGCCTATGTATTAATGCTTTTCGGAACGAGCATAGAAACAATTACAGGCTTCGTACATGGCCTCAACGAGCGTATCAATTCGGTCTATCAGGAGAAAGGTCGGGAAATGTCTCCTCGAACGAGAGGCCTTGTGGGTTTTTTCGTATTAGTTGTATGTTTTATCAGTGCTAAGGTTGGGCTCGTGGCACTTATTGCGCGTGGATATTCCTTTATGGCCTGGTACTTTCTTTTTGTTATGGTTTTGCCTCTGGTGACAGTTGGTCTTATGCGTTTGAGAGGAAAAGAAATAGCACCTGTATCTATTTCCCAAAACCTAGAGGAGGTGAAGGTTCATGTGGAGCCCTAAAGTTCGGCATCATTTAAGAGATTTTGAACGTGGAAGCTACATTCATGAAGACGGAGTGCATTCTATAAAATTGAATTGCAATGGTCTTGAATCGACGTTGCCACACGCTCCTGAAGTTGAAGCGTTTATCCGTGGCTACGATTGGATAACAAACATGTGGGAAACGGGGGATACTTCGTATAAAGCTTTGTCAGAAGAAATTTGTCGCTACTGGAAAGAGTATGCAGATATCAAAGAAGAGCAGGTAAAAATTGGTTGCGGATCAATGCAAGTTCTGGAAAGAATCAATAAAATCTTTCTTGATGAAAGCGCGACTGTTTTAGGGTATACGCCGCAGTTCGTTGAATATATTACAGAGGTTCGAGTGTCTGGGGCTCGTTTTGAAGCTGTTCCGATGAAACGAGAAGAGAACTTCCTTTTCCACGTGAACTCTTTACTTGATGCACTAAAAAAGGAACAGACCTTACTTTACATAGATAACCCTAATAATCCGACGGGGCAGCTTATTCCTCTTGATCAAATAGAAGCACTTGTAGCTCGAGCTCGTGACCTTGGGGTTGTGGTGGTAGTCGACGAAGCCTATGGAGATTATGCTCCTAAAGATGCTTCAGCCATGCAACTTATATCAAAATATAAAAATCTCATTGTAACCAGAACCCTTACAAAAGGCTTCCATTTTGCAGGAACTCGTGTCGGTTATGGAGTTTTTAGTGAGGACCTCTGGAAATACTACGATAAAGTGAACCTCCCTTTCCCTGTCTCTTCTGTAAGCACCCTTTTAGCGAGGGAAGCCTTGCGAGGTGGAGCTGTCTTGGAGCAAGTCCGAAAGTTGGTAGGAGAGGAGAAGGTGAAGCTGATTGCAGGACTTAAAGAGAGAGGATATTCTGTGGCAAACACGTATAATCATTGCCCCATATTGCTCGTGTCTCTGAATTCCCCCTGCATACATCTGGCTTCCTCTCTCGCTATGAAAGGAATTGGTGTACGATCAGGGGAAGATTATCCCAATTTGGGGAAAAACTATGTACGAATAGCAACGCCGTCAAAGGCCTCAGACTTCTTTGAATGTCTTGATAGAGGGAATCACTAATGTCACTAATATAACAATGTTCTGTTCAACTATCTTTAATTTGATAGAAGTTTCTTTCTGTTTTGTCCTTTACAAAAACTCGAAGCTTTGATAACATCGCGAACCAATACAATGTAAATACAAATCTACACAAAGAGGAGGGACCATATGTAAAATGTTGATGCTAATTGTATTTCTTCTACACGTCGGTCCTACCCTCAAGTGGTAGCGTAATAACTCTATAAGTAGAGCGGCCGAGACCTTGTATAGGGTTTCGGCTTTTTTATATCTGAATATCCAAAGCAGGTAAAGCGTTCCAGAACACGATAGGAGGTGACCATTGTTCCAAATCCTGGATGAGCTATAGGCGACATAACATATACGCAGCGCTGGACTTACTTTATACATATCTTGCTTTTCAGCATAAGGAGGATTTTAAATGTATTCATACGCCATGAATTATGGGAAGAAAAGTGTGGAATTTTCTATTCCCTCCAACAATCTACTCGGAGTAATAGATAGCGAATCACTTGCCTCAGAGGGCTCCGAAGAGGAAATTATACGTCGTGCCCTCGAAAATCCTATTGGCTCACCCCGATTGGGAGAACTGGTAAAACCTGGCGATTCAGTATGCATAATAGTGTCAGATATAACCAGGGCGTGGCAGCGAATGTGGGTCTATTTGCCTTTTATAGTTGATGAACTGAACAAAGCAGGGATACGAGACGAAGATATTCTCTTTCTAAGTGCTACGGGAACTCATAGAGAACAAACGCCTGAAGAGCATAGCCAGCTTTTGGGGGAAGAATTGTCAAAAAGATTTACTGTAGTGGATCATAAATGTCTTGCACATGAAGACATGGTTTATATTGGGACTACATCCTACGGTACGCCTGTTAAAGTCAATAAAAAAGCTCTTGAATGTGACCACATTGTTATAACGGGAGCTATCGGGTATCACTTTATGGCGGGATGGGGAGGTGGCCGTAAAGGAATTTTGCCGGGTATTTCTTCCTATGAAACTGTCATGTCGAACCATGCTCGAGTTTTAGATCCTGAACCTGGGAAGGGGCGCAACATGGACTGTCGGCCTGGGAATTTTGAGAATAACTACATACATTTGGATATGCTGGAAGCAGCAGAGATGGTGAAGCCCACTTTCTTGTTCAATGTTATACCAGGAAACGACGGGAAAATAGCTTTTGCCATAGCTGGAGATTGGAAACAAGCTTTTTATGAGGGAACCAAAATCGTTGATCGGAAAGATGGCGTCATTATTCCAGAGCTAGGTGAGCTTGTTATTGCCACAGCAGGAGGCTACCCGAAAGACATTAACTTCTATCAATCATCAAAAGTGATTGTTAACGCTATGGAAGCGGCTCCCCACGGTGGCTCGCTTGTCATATTAAGTGCTTGTAATGAAGGGTATGGCAACGATGAAGTCCAATATATGCTTCAACAATTCCCGAACACAGTAGAGCGGGAAAAAGAGATACGCCGCGAGTTTACGATCGCTAAATATATAGGGTACATAGTTGGATATGTGGCAGAGAACTGGGATTTCTATTTAGTCACAGAAATGTCCCCTGACGATTTCAAGGGAACGGGCATTACGGTAGTGAAAAACCTCGATGAGGCCTTAAAGATGGTTTACCAAAAAAAGGGGACTCAGCTGAAAACATGGCTTATGCCCCATGGTGCTAATACATTACCTAAACTAAAAAAATAGGAGGGCGAAAGCCCTCCTAAATATTATCGCGCCAGAGGGGCATAGTGGAACATCGAGGTCCGCCGCCGCCTTTAACAAGTTCGTCGGCCTCAATAGTAACCACATCAATACCGCCTTTTTCCAGAGCTTTTATTGTGGCCACATTGCGATCCCAAATACAGAGTTTCCCTGGCTCTAAATTGAAAGTGTTCCCTCCTGACCCCGCTCTTTGCTCTGCAAATGCAATGGCTTCACTTTCGTCTCCACCTACTTTTATAATTCGCAAAGAGTCTAACTTCAGCACTTTCTTAATAGCCCCAAAGAGGGAATTTTCTCTCTTAATCCGAAGGCGTCCCTGCTTCCCCCGTGTAATATGAAGCACAGTGAGCTTCTTTTCTATGTAGGGGAAGAAAAGAAATGCATCGTGATCGATCATGTTCAGGAACATATCCACGTGTACAGAAAGCCCAATAGAATCGGTAGAGCTGAGCCGCGGATTTTCGAACATAAGTGCTAGAACATCTGTAATCTCGCCATTTTGCATTGTCCTTTGGGCAATTTTTTCTATAGAAGCCGGATGGGTACGTTCATTGATGCCGATAATAAAAACGTTTCGGCTATAGCAGTGAATATTCCCACCCTCCACAGGTGTAGTATCTCCTTGGTCTTCTCCATACCATACTTTATAATCGAGATCTTTAAAATCTGGATGATTCCTAAGAATAGATCGAATGCAATAGGGCTCCTTAATGCGATCCCGATTGAACATTTTACAGAAAACGACGCCATCCCCCAGCACGGCAGCAGAATCTCGGGAATAAAGGATATTTGACATAGGGAATAGGCTCCACATGTGTGTTCCCATATCCACGAGATCTACAAGAGAAACTTCGTGAGTCGCCTTATTCAGTTCTTCTTTTGTCATTCCAAAGAAAAGTTGATCTACTAGCTTTGCGGGAGGAAGGCTCAACAAATATTCTTGCAGTACACTCATCGTTTGCTGCGTTATAAAAGATTGTTCGGTTTTAACTATCTGAGCAATGAGGTCTTTTTTCACGGCTGGGATAGCAAGAACATCTCGAAGCAAATCCTCGAAAAGGTAAACTTTGGCTCCAAAGCGTTCTACTACTTCTACCCACTTCTGATGCTCTTCTGCGGCTTTATGAGGACTTGGTACAGAATCCCAGGCCAAAGATCCTATATTAAGAGGGGTACATCGTTCAATGCCCTTACCGGGAGATTGCATCATCACCGCTCTAAGCTTTCCAATTTCTGAATTCACTTGAATTTTCATCCGAGATATCTCCATCCCTTCCTGTAGTCAAAAAATAATCCGGGGAAAGACTATCACCCTTTGCCTTTTTCAGCAATCTGAATTTTGGGTCTAACAAATTATTTTTTTATTCTCTTTCTTCTTAGACATAATACGAATAAAACATGTGTATGAAATAATGTCCTCCATCTGCTAATCGGAAGAAACGAGCGGTCTCTCTGCCCCAAGAAGAAGCTTACAGCCAATTGCGCGTTTCCACCAGTCGGAAACGAACGGTACCTCTGTCTCACGAAGAAGCTTACAGTAAATAACATATCAGTAAGATTCCTTGCAGCATCATGTCCCCCATCTCCTCAATAAAAGGAGGTCTTTGTAGTGAGATTCTTTATAACAGTGCGCATAAAGTTTAGGTATACTTAATTGCAAAATTGAATATATTTGATCTATAATAAAGTCACACGAAGGGAGGGGATGAGAGTATGAAAAAAGCGTTAGTAGCAATTGACCAGAGTCAGAATAGTCAGCTCCTCATTAGTTATGCCTTTCGTTTTGCAGAGAAAAACAGTATTGAGCGTTTAGATTTTATTCACGTGTTAACCCGTATAGACCTTACGATACCTGGATATGTTGATTATCCACCTCACTATAATGAAGAATCCATACGGCAATCTTTTTTGAACATGATAGAAAAAGGGTTAAGAGACGCTGGAGTTTCAGCAACGCCTTTTGAATTTGTTCTCACTACAGGCACTCCGTACGAAGAGATTTTAAAAATGGCAGAAAAGAATAAATATGAACTTATTCTTATCGGCCATAGAGGATTGAGCAACCTGGAGCGCTTCTTTATTGGAAGCGTTGCCGCCAAAGTTGTACGTCACGCACCATGCACAATTCTAGTACATCTGCCAAAAAGTGAAGAGGCGCCTAAAACATGATCATTCGATCAAGCCAAATAGAGGGGCTTGAAAGCCATCCTTTATTTGGAGTCCTCGAAGGAGTGGAAAGCCGCTCTATTCATCCAGATGATTTCTACGAGGAGAGTATGTTTCATGAAATAAGCTGGGTGGAAATGGAACCTGGCGCATCTATTCCTATCCATGAACACGAAGGATGCGAAGAGGTAAAAATTATTGTGTATGGTATTGGCATGTACACGGAAGGGAGACAGAAAGAAAGAATAGGTGCAGGAGATGTAATTTTGACAGAGCGAGGTCTAGAGCATTCTCTTGAGAACATAGGAAGCTACCCCTTAGTTTATATAGCCATTACGTCCCGTTGTAATAAATAAGACTTTTATGGGTTTTTCTTAAGAAAGGGGTGGCAAAAATCTAGGGAAGTTGTTATAATACCCAGCGTTGCTGGTAAGGAGAAGTGGCCGAGTGGTCGAAGGCGGGCGCTTGGAGAGCGTCTGAACCGAGAGGTTCCGTGAGTTCGAATCTCACCTTCTCCGCCATTTGATATCTCGTCCCTCGCTATTACAGCGTAGGGACATTTTTTTACCCTCATATGTCTTACTGAAGGCAAACTAGTACAAAGTGCTAGTACAAGGAGGCCGGAAGTCTTCACTTTATCTGTGGGTAAATCTCCTTCATATCTGGTTTTACAAGGTCAAATATACTATTCCCGTATGTCCATTCCCCTTGGTCTAAGAAAGACATTCGGTAAAACTGAAATACGCTATTCTTTAAGAACAGGCTATCTGCGTGAGGCTAGAGCAAGGTCAAGGGTATTGGCTGTGCGGGTGCATAAACTTATGAATTTAGTACACAAAGGGGCAGAGCCAATGTCCGAACTTACTGCAGAACAGATTAAAGAACTAGCTGATACTTGGATGAAAGAAGGACTTGAAGAGGACGAACTAGACAGGGCGTTAGCTCCTAGGCCAATGACAGTGGAAGAATAGGAAGTAGAGGACGAAGCCCTCTTTATTCTTCCATCAAATTTTAAGGAATATTTAGTCTTGAATGATTATACAAGGGTTAGATATCTTGTGGATAATTTGTTGGAAGATAGGGGGATAAAGCTCGACCGTGATTCTGTTTCCTATAAGGTTTTATGCAGGGAATTGCTCAAGGCGCTACCTAAATGGTTTAAGGTTCTTGAAGATAGAAAGTACGGTATTTATGATACAGACCCTGTTGTACAAGTACATAAGTACATAAGTACATAAGTACATAAGTACATAAGTACAAATACATAATAGTATCCCCTCACCCACAGCATTCAAAGCCTTCTCCCTGTCAGACGCAATAGATAAATATGTTGATGAAAAGGTGAGAGCAGGGGAATGGTCTAAGTCTTCTCTCAAAGATATGACCCCTGACCTGAAACTCTTTCTTGAGTTAGTAGGCGATATTGACACCTCTTTCATAACCAAGGATCACGTAAGGCAATTCAGAGAGATAGTCATGAAACTACCAAAGCATTACAAGAGTAAAAAGTGTTATAAAAACTTATCCTTGGTTGAAATAACCTTTCTAGATATTCCCAAAGATAAATTGCAATCTACAAACACTGTCAATAACAGGTTGGTAAAGCTTGGTTGTTTTCTTATATGGTTGGGCTCTATGGATTACAACAATGTATCTGGTTTAAGTGAACCACTGAAAAAACTGAGGTCCAAGGATAAGAAATCTGACAAAGTGCCCTTTGCTAAAGATGATCTGCAAAAACTTTTTACGGGTAGGGAGAATAGAAGAGCTTTGTCAACTCCATGTTGATGATGTAAGGGTTGTGGATAGTGTATGGGGTATCGATATTAATAATCAGGGGGAAAAACTTGTAAAGACCCTAGCAGGAATAAGGCTAGCCTCTCTTCATCCCGTTCTTGTGGAGCTGCGTAGGTTTCCATCCTTTGTGGCAAAGGTCAAAGCTGAGGGGAACAAGCGAGTGTTTCCTGAGTTAAAGACTGTGAAAAAAACAGGAAGGTGTTCAGATCGTGCATCCTCGTGGTTTAATCGCAGGCAGAGTCTCCTATAGGAAAGTTTTTAGCCTTCCCAGTCTTGGCTTCTCTAAGTACGATCCTATCCTTAATCCTTCCCTTTGAATCTCTTACGTTCTCTACCTTGAGGGACAGAAGGTCTGACACCCTCAGTCCTGAGTTAATGCCAAGGGTGAACAGGGCTTAGTCTCTTAGGTTTTTTGCTTTGAGTAACCTCTTCATCTTGTCTATTTTTTCCTGTTTTTTATTGGTTGAACAAATTCCATGCTAATCCCCCTTATGAAAGTAACAAAGAATGCATTGAAAATATATTAAGTTACATTTAAAGTCAACGCTAAAAAATACATCTTAAGTTGAATTGCTCTTAAGCCTTGTTAATGCTTAATTGGGGGGGCTTTTTCGAATGTAACAAAATAACATTGTGTTTTATTCGCTAAATACTGCCTCTCAAAATGTTTGCTGTATGTTCTGTTGTGTTATGATTAAATAGCTTGTCCATTATTAGCTTAAACTAACCAACTCATTGAGCAAGCGAATTACTCTCTACACGGTCTAATGATTTATCAAGGATTTTAGATGAAAGGGGAGCTTTCAATGAGTCAATTTGTTAAACTGCCAAGGAAATATGATCAAGTTGTGAATGTGGATGATCAATTTTCTGTAACGCGTCTTTTTGATTCTCGCTGTGACTATTGCTATAAGCTTTCTCACGATGGTCTAAATAAAATCAAATTAATCAAAAGTAACGATCCTTATGATCTTGAGATAAAACTTGGTAATCTAACGAATCAATGGATGGATCAATGGGAAAAATTGCAAGAACGTGAAGAGAAGCGAAAAAACAGGGAAAATGAAAAGCAACTGAAGGAAGAGAAACAACGGATTGCAGTTGAAAAAAGTGAAGAAGCGAGTAAAAGGCTTAATGAGATACAAGCTCTTCTAGTTAGTGGGGTTGAAAATACCACTGTCGTTGATTGGGAAAAAGCCAAGAAAACTGAAAACTATCACCTTCCTAAACCTGCTCCTCCTAAGAAACCATCATTTCCAATAGAACCTAAAAGGACTGACTTAAAATACAATCCTAAAATTGGTTTCTTTGGTTCTATCTTTGGAGGGAAAAAAGCCAAGGAAGAAGAAGCATCGCAAAACTTTATAAAGGACGTTAATGAATGGAAAGGCAAGGTCAATGAGCTTAGAGCTAAGCATGAAGAAAAGACAGCAACCTATCAAATACAAATACAACAATGGGAAAAAGGTAGAGATGAATTTGTGCAAGAGGTAAGAGCTTTTAATTTGTATCTTGATGGAATGCAAGAAAAGTATAGGGTTGTTACTAAAGATGGAGTTGAGTTTCAAGCAAAGCTAGTTCTAGAAGATTCATCTTATCCAGAGAGTTTTCCGAAAAACTTCGATATTGAATATACTCCTGATAATAAGGTTCTTGTCATTGATTATCAACTCCCCAGTCCAGAAGATCTTCCTCGGCTCAAAGAAGTAAAATACATAGCTTCCAGAGATGAATATCAGGAGAAGTTTATTACAGACTCGGCAAGCAAAAAGCTTTACGATGATGCCATATATCAAGTATGTCTTCGGACTATCTATGAATTATTCAAGAATGATCAGATTGATGCATTGTGTGCCGTTGCATTTAATGGGATTGTTGAATCTATCGATCCTGCTACAGGACAGGATATCAGAGCATGTATCTTAAGTGTACTTGTGGAAAAAGAAGAGTTTTCAGATATTAACCTAACCAAGATAAATCCTAAACAGTGTTTCAAGAAGCTAAAAGGGGTGGGCAGTTCTGCTCTTCATAGTTTAACTCCTATTGCTCCTGTTATTGAGCTTAATCGTAAAGATAGTCGTTTTATTGATGCTTATGGAGTAGTTGAAGGAGTTAGTCCCGATACAAACCTTGCTCTGATGAATTGGCAAGATTTTGAGCATTTAATCAGAGAGGTCTTTGAAAAGGAGTTTTCTGGAAATGGTGGAGAGGTAAAAGTTACCCAAGGGAGTAGAGATGGGGGAGTAGATGCAATAGCTTTTGACCCAGATCCTATCAGGGGCGGTAAAATCATCATTCAAGCTAAAAGATATACTAATACAGTAGGTGTATCTGCGGTGAGGGATCTTTATGGAACTGTAATGAATGAAGGGGCCACAAAGGGTATACTAATCTCAACTTCTGATTATGGTCCAGATGCCTATGAGTTTGCCCAGGGAAAGCCTATAACGCTACTAAATGGTTCAAACCTCCTCCACTTACTTGAAAAACATGGACATCAGGCTAGGATTAATCTGAAGGAAGCAAAACAGATATTAAGTATGGAGCAATAAATGGGGGGAAATATTTTCTCCAATGTCCTTGAGTTGTCTTAGTGGACTTCAACTGATACAATTCGCTACGACAAACAAAAAAGTAAGACATAGATAGCATCAGGGCTTGGGAGTTTTTGGCAAGCGAATTTTCGAATCTCACCTTCTCCGCCATGAATATACAAGGTTGCCCTTATGAGGCAACCTTTTTTGTTTCCATGAAACAGCAGCAACCTTTTTTGTTCTTGCCAAGCAGTAACAATCTTTTCTTTAAGATAATGCATTCTCAAGCCAATATATTCCAACGTTACCACGATATTTGGTCTTTCCCTAAATTCTTCGCATTGTAAAGAAGAATATCTGCTTTATGTATAAATGCCTCGAGGGTATCTTCACCATTAAATTTTACGATCCCCCCACTGACGGAAATAGACGTATAGGTTCCTTGGCTGTTTGGTGTCGTTAAAACTTGTCGAAATCTTTCTGCGGCAATGACGGCATCTTCCACCTCTGTTTCTGGGAATATAACAAGAAATTCATCCCCTCCATACCTTCCAATGAGGTCGGTATCTCGAAAGGTTTCTCTCATCTGCTGTGCTACGTAAATAAGAATAGCGTCACCTTCTTGATGACCATGAGTGTCGTTAACGTTTTTAAAACCATCGAGGTCAAAGATCCCGATGGAGAGGGGGGTTTTATATCGCTTGGTACGCCGTATTTCCTCTTCCAGCCGCGTACAGATGTAATTGTGATTAAAAAGGCCGGTCATCCCATCTTTTATGGAAATTTCTCTCAGTGCTTCCATTTGCTCTTCAATAGTTTTACTATTTATAAACGCTGCCATTTTCTGATTATACGTAAGCCTGGAAATGAAAAAAGCGAGGCAGAGGGCCGCCGTTGAATTGACAACGTGGTCCTGAAGAAGTAGGTAGTGGGAATGTATATGAAGCAGAGTGTAAACAAAGAAAAGATGCGAACCAATAAATATGAACAGTGACGGTAAAAAGGGGATATAAAAAAAAGAAGCAAGGCTAAACATTACAATAATGTATTCAGAAATAGCGCCTGTATAGTATTGGTTCATAATGCTGAGAAAAGAGGCATAGATAAGGATAGCGAAAAGAAAAAAACATCCAAACACATTCCCCCCACGAGGCATAAAATCCATTCTTCTTTTATTTAGGTATATTAAAAGGGGAATGATTCCAAGAGCTGCGAGAAAAAGAGTGATGTAAAAAGGAAAGTAGCGAGTCAATTTAGCTTTTAAAACATAACCAAAGGCCATACTTTCTATAAAAAGCCCTATAGAACTAAAAACAAGAGAATGATGAATATTTTGGTTCCAGAGAAAGTGTTTGAATTCTTCTTGCTTCATTCTTAAATCGATTCCACGTATAAAATTCATATTCTACCTCGCTGGCGCGAATATCCGAAACCTAGCCGGCCTCCGATACTGCTTATATATTTCATATCCTACACACTCCCTTATAAATATGAAATATATTGTTATTTCCTTAATATTATTCTACACGATTATTTGAAGAAAGCCTACAGAATGAAGACACATTCATTTACGTGTTTTCCCCCTTGACCGCTTAATAAAATCCTTTATAATGGCTCAAGTTGACTATCAAGTCATTTTTTTGGCCTCAGAGTCAAATGTATTGGGGGAATTTAATGTCTCGACTTCATTCTAAGAAAAAGGCAGTAGTAGGAGAATTAATGCGTGACCTCTTATACAGATCTGCGCGAAAAGTTTTAGAAGATTACGGTTGGAAAGGCACGACTATGGATAGGGTAGCCCAGCAGGCTGGCGTTGCCAAAGGAACTGTCTATAACTACTTTAAAAATAAGCGCGAGCTTATGGCTTTTGTGCTAGACAAGAATGTAGAACCTCTAAACCAGAAAGTGGCTTCTATAATAGACGATTCGCCGTCAAGTATGAAAGAAGCACTAGCTGATATTATACAAACCGTCTTAAACGGCATGAAACAAAATCGTAAAATAAATTCAGCAATGATATTGGCTTTTCATGAGGATGTAGAGCTCCGCCGCAGCTATAACCCAGAAGAGCATCCGCTTCAGTTTATACGAAATGGTGTTCGTCAAATTATTGCGGAGGGAATTTCTAGCGGCGAGTTTCGCCTCGTTAATCCACTTCTTGCTGAAGCCATGATCCATTCCCTTATTACTGGTCTCTCACGACAAACAGCTTTTGGCTATCTCGATATAACGGAAAAAAATATGGACAACGATATAGTTTCTATTATTTTAGATGGATTAGCAGCTCCAATTAGAGGAGGAAACCTATGAAAGTTACCGATATTTCTTTACGAAGACCTGTTACTGTTTTAATTGGAACTTTTGCTCTTATTTTCTTTGGTCTTTTGGCCATGAGAAATATGGGTATGGAGCGAATACCAGACGTAGATTTCCCATTAGTCGTGGTTTCTACCACAATGGAGGGTGCTAGCCCTACCGTTATGGATAATGACGTAACAGATGTGTTGGAGGAACAGCTCAACACCATTTCTGGAATAGAGAGTATTCGCTCTAGCAGCTATGAAGGGCGTTCTCTTGTAATAGTGGAATTCGAGCTTGGTCGAGACATAGACGCGGCAGCGGCAGATGTTCGGGATAAGGTAAATTTGGCCATTGCTGATTTGCCGGTAGAAGCTGATACTCCCATTGTTCAGAAGTTCTCAGCTGCCGATAGTCCGGTTATCACTTTAGGTGTTGTAGGGACAGCTCCTTATCGGGTCATGTCTCACTATGCTGATAAAGTTGTAAAAGAGCGGCTCCAGGCCGTTAATGGAGTAGGAAATGTAGACACTATCGGTCTGCGAAATAGGGAGATACGTGTGTGGCTGAATCCAGCACTTCTTGAGGCCCGAAATTTAACGGTACAGGATGTTCGGGACGCCATTAAAGATAAGCACGTAGAACTCCCTGCCGGGCGCCTTGAATCTGAACGCCGAGAACTCAGTATCAGGCTTGAAGGAGAATATGGCTCTGTTGCAGAACTCAAGAGCCTCCCTATTGTTTCTCGGGACGGCGCCGTTATACGCCTTCAAGACGTGGCGAAGGTAGAAGACGGCTTCGAAGATGTTCGGTCTGTGGCCACCTATAATGGAGAGCCGGTTATCCTTCTCGATATTTTGAAGCAACGTGGAGCTAACGAAGTTTCATTGGCAGATGATGTAATGAAGCAACTCGACGGCCTAAAGAAATTGGCTCCAGAAGGTGTAAAGCTTCTGGTACTTTCAGATACTTCTGACTTCGTTCGAAAATCGATGACTGGTGTAGGGTGGGATATGCTTGCCGGAATCGGGCTTTGTTCTTTGATCATGCTCTTTTTCCTTCAAACATTCCGAGCGACCTTCGTAACGGTAGTAACAATCCCTGTCTGTCTTTTAGGGAGCCTGATCGTATTGCGAGGTTTGGGAATAACCATTAACAACTTGAGCATGATGGGCCTTTCTCTGGCGGTAGGCATGGTTGTTGACGCAACTACAGTGGTTCTTGAGAATATCCATCGCCACATGGAACAAGGGAAAACGGCATTTCTGGCAGCATCTGAAGGCACAAGCGAAGTAGGTTTCTCCGTTATAGCCGGAGCTGCAACTACAGTATGTGTTTTTGCTCCAGTGGCATCTATGGGTGGAATTATTGGGCGATTTTTCTATGCCTTTGGAATAACAGTCGTTATGACGATCATTATTTCTTTGGTTCTTTCTGTCACTTTATCTCCTTTCCTTTGCTCTCGAATTCTGAAGAGAGATAACCCAGGGAGAATAGCTTCTAAAATCGAGAATTTTCTTAGAGGAATGGAAAACTCTTATAAGAAGGCATTACATGTCTGTCTGCGTCATCGCTTTCTCGTTCTCGGAGCGGCGAGCGTTTTCTTTATAGTAGGTCTTATCATCGCCAGCAGATTGGGAACGGGCTTTTTCCCTAACGAGGACCGGGGAGACTTTACCATTAGCTTTGAGCTTCCAGCAGGAACGTCTCTTGAAGAGTCGAAACAATTCCTTCTCGAGCTAGGTGAATCTGTTCGTTTATATCCTGAAGTGGCTTATACCTACGCCACCATCGGTTCTGGTATGGGGAAGGAAGTGAATAAAGGTAAGCTGAATGTAACCCTCATTCCTCGTAAACAGCGGGCCCCTTCGAAGGCTATTATGGGACAGATGAGAAAACAGTTTTCTTCGTACAAAGATGCGGAACTTACCTTTGGAACGTGGGGCTCCGACATTACTCTGACCCTTGTTGGTCAAGACACAGAGCAGCTTTCCCGTATAGGAGAAGCGATGAAAAAGGATCTTGAGAAAGATGATCGTCTAGCTGACATTACCACAGACGTACGTCTCGATAGCCCCCGAATAAATGTGAGTATTAATCGTGGATTGGCCGATGAAATGGATATTAACGTACGAGATCTTTCCAAAGATATTCAGGCGTATTTTGGTGGTGTCAAGGCTGGAGTTTTCAAAGACGGCGGATATCGATATGACATTAGAGTGAAGGCCGAGGAAGGATATCGCCGAAGTTTGGCAGATATAGAAAGTCTTACTTTCAAAGATGGGAGCAAGAAATTAGTGAAGGCCCCCGGACTCATTAACGTAGAGGAAGGGCGCGGACCAACTCTGGTAAAACGCTATAATCGACAGCGCTCCCTTACTGTAAGTGCCAATACTGCCGGAATATCTTCAGGAGAGGGAATGGCCCTTGTTATGAATGCCTTTAAGCAGAATGCTCCGGTAGATGGCAGTGTACGGCTTATACCAACCGGCTCATCGAAACATATGCAAGAGAACTTCAGAGAACTCTTAATGGCCTTAGCTATTGCTATCGTTCTGGTCTATATGGTTATGGCTGTCCAGTTTGAATCATTCCTCTATCCTTTGATGGTCATGTTCTCGTTACCTCTTGCGACATCAGGTGTGTTTTTTATTTTGTTGTTAACAGGAATGGAAATAGATATGATGAGCATGATGGGAATTATCCTTCTTGTCGGAATAGTTGTTAACAACGCTATTATCCTGGTGGACTTCGCCAACCAACGTCGCGCGGCAGGATATGACGGGCTCACTGCTATGGAAGAATCAGCTCCCCTTCGGTTACGGCCTATATTAATGACGGCCCTATCCACAGTTATTGCAGCTGTTCCTATAGCGTTGGGGCTGAGCGAAGGCGGCGAAATTCGGCAGCCCATGTCTACTGCCGTTATTGGTGGAATGCTGACCTCGACTTTCTTGACCCTCTTCGTTATCCCTGCAGTTTACGTTATTCTTGGAGATGGGAAGGAAAAAGTAAAGGCGTTGTTCTTTCGCATCAGAGGAGGAGAAAAAACAGTAGTTCAGGCTGGCAATCCTGGTACGAGTATGGGTGGAGGGGAAAAATGAGGAGAATAAGAAAAACCATATACAGTGTTGCTGTTTTATGTGGGGTGCTCTGGGGGTGTGCGGGAACATATTCCAGTGCTCTTGCTTCTGATGAAAAACCATTAACTCTCAAAATGGCACTGGAACTGTCAGAAGAGAGAAACCTGGATATCCTTTCTGCCAGAGAAGAACTTGTTCGAGCCAAGGGAAAGATAGTTGAAGCTGATGCAGAAGGTCTTCCCACCTTCAATGCTGGAGCCAGCTATACACGCCGTGAGGCAGGGAAAGAAGACATCCTTGAAGAAGATGTTTATAGTGCTGGCGTGACCCTCACTCAGCCTCTTTACAAAGGGGGACAAATCAGGGCGGGGAAGCGGCAAGCCTCCTATGGCCTTTTACAAGCCGAAAACTTTTACAAGGAAACCAGAGAACAGATAGCTCTTGGTGTTTATAATCGTTTCTATGCTGTTTTGCTGGAAAAAGAAAATGTAGCTACTGCTGAAGACGCGTTAGCTTTTGCAGAAAAATATCTGGAAGAAGTTAAGAAAAAACGGGTGCTGGGTCTGGCTACAGGGCTTGAAATTACCCGCGCTGAGAAACAACTTGCAGAAAATAGATCGGCATTGATCAGGGCAACGAATAACCTTAAAACTGCCCACCTTGATCTTTTTGAACTATTGAATCTTGCTCCTGACGCTCCGTATATGGTACAGGGGAAAATAGCGTATGTTCCTATAGATGGAGGAGATCCGGCTCTCTCTTTAGCGAAGGCGCTTGAACTCCGCCCAGAATTGTTGAGAGCTAAAAACCTGGTTAAGGAGCGGGAGCAGTCGGTAGAGATAGCTAAAAGTGGATTAAGGCCTTCTGTATCTGTGTCAGGATCGTATCGTTACGATGATCCGAACCAGACAGGATACGATAAAAAAGATACGTGGCTTGCTCGTCTAAATGTAGATATTCCCATTATTGATAGCGGTGCCACCCATGGGCGAGTGGTTCAGCAAACAGCCTTGTTGGAACAGGCAAAAAGAGGGGTAGAAAAAAAAGAAGAGGCTATTCGAACAGAAGTACAGTCTGTATATTTAGATTTAGATACGGCTGCTCAAGTTTTAAAAGAGGCTAAAGTGAATTTGGATTTGGCAAAAGAAACCCTTCGTCTTGCGGAAGTTGGATATAGGGAGGGCGTGGGTATTCAGCTTGATGTTTTAAATGCCCGGGCCTCGTTAACCCAAGCTATGCAGGAACACTCTGCAGCCCTTCGAAACTATGCGTATACAATTGTCCGTCTCAAAAAGGCGGAAGGAAATTTAGTAGACGAACCAGTTCTTTCTTCCATAGAGGAGTGATGGCGTAGTGAAATTCAAAAAGAAAATTATTATTCCTTTCATCTTTGTAGTCGCTGCACTTGCATGGCTTATCTGGGGGCCATTAAAAGACAAACCGGAAGCTTCACAGAACGTTCCTTCTCATCTTCCGGAAGTGGCCAAAGTTGTTGCTGTACCTGTAAAGGAAATGCCACTGCTACGCCAGGGGTTTGAGGAGACATGTTCTATTGAAGCTATAGAGCGTGTTACCCTCTACCCAAAAGTAACGGGGCGTCTTGAGGAACTCCGAGCCCATCAGGGCGATAAAGTTCAAAAAGGGCACGTCATAGCCGTTCTTGATCATCGAGACATAGATGCCCAAATTGCTTCATTAAAGGCGGGTATTGTTGTATCTGAAGCTCAGGTAGCGGAAGCGCGAGCAGCTCTTAACAACGCGAAGGTAGAGTGGGAACGCTATCAGCGCCTCGTTAAAGAGGGGTATGCAACGCAACAGCAACTAGACAACAAAGAGACCGCCTATCTCCAGGCTGAAGCTCGCTCTCAACTGGCGAAGGCTTCGGTAGATCAGACACGGGCGCAGCTTCAAAACTTGGAAGTTTCCTTGTCTGAGTACTCCATAAAGGCCTCTATTAATGGAATTGTATTGAACGACTATGCTCATACGGTAGGCACAATGATGACACCCTCTACTGCCGTTGCCGAGATCGCGAATGTAGATACTCTTAAGGCTGTGGTTCGGGTTCCTGAATCGAGAGCTTTCTCTCTCTCTAAAGGTATGGTGGGCCTTATAAAAGCAGATGGGCTGGGAGATGGGGTTTTTGAGGGCAAAATAGCACGAATGAGCCCCTTCGTAAAAGAGGACACTCGCACTGTTCAAGTGGAGTTCTTCATTGATAACAGAAAGAGCGGCTATCAATTGCGTCCAGGAATGTTTGCGAGGGTTTTCATGGTTCAAGAGGAGCGGCCTGAAGCCCTTGTTGTTCCTCCAGAGGCTCTTTTTACGAACAGTGAAAGTCCATCTGTCCTCTTAGTTGAGGATGGGAAAGTAAAACATACACCAGTCACCTTGGGATTAAAAACTGACACGGCGGTACAGATTACGGAGGGAGTAAAAGAAGGAGATCTCGTTGTTATCTCTGGTGGAAACCACCTCCAGACTGGGAACTCGGTAGAGGTCTCTGTCCGGAAATAACCACATCCCTTGAAACATGTTCGTTCATTACTGTACACATAGGTTTCTTCTCCCTGGAGAGGGCTTCCTCCTTTTCAGGGAGTTTTTTATGGTAATGTATATGAATCATGATTCTATTGGAGGCAAAAAATATACAATGAAGCGCATTCTTGCAATATGTATTTTATGTACTCTTGCGTTCGGCTGGATAGCTGTTTCCCCTTCAAGAGCAGAAGTGACCCTCCATGAGGAGAAAAAATACGACCCTATGGAAGTGGTGCAAGCCCTGAATTACTGCACCTATTCGTTAAGTAAAATAGTTTCGTACAACGACAAGGTAGTACTTACCTTCGAGTATGACAACATCATTAATAATCTTAATCTCAATGCTATTCCTGATGAGGAGATTGTTAAACTTCTTGCGAAGTTAATGGACACATTGAAAGATGAGATTATCTCTGATCGGAAAAGGGAACGCCTGCAGAGAAGTTATCAAAAGAAGATGGAGCGCACTTTTTTTAATCTGTTAGCAGGGGTAAAAGTTTCTCCCTCTGATGTGGTTTCAGCGGCAGTAACCGCGGTCTCTTCTATGGGCTCCATGTATGTCAACTATCAACGGCAGCTTGAAGAATACAAGACAGAAAATGAACTTATGATCGAGTCGCTTGATGACGAAAAACTCAACTCTCTCAACGTCATTCGCAAAGATCTTCTAACGGCCTCCTGGTCTATTATCAAGAAGTACAATCTTGACGATCACTATCGTCTAACTGAAAAACAAATTAATGAATTTGTAGAGAGCGTAAAGGCAGGGAACTCTGATATTCAGCACCGTAGGTTAGAGCGTCTGCTTCGCGATAACACGGCTTTTGAAGCATTTCCGCCTTTTTGGTATCACTTTGCTCTCTCTAAGCAAAATGATGCCGATTTTGTGCACTCATGCCTCGATAAATTTCTATCGACACATCGTCCCATTTTCCGTAAAGATCCTCTGTGGGCGAGTGTATTAATGGAAAAAATTCGCCTCAATGAAACCCGTGACCATCAACAAGTTCTTTCGGACCTTGAAGAAATTATTCGACAGTCACACAATGCAGACTGGCAAAATTTCCTGTTTGCAGGTGTAACCTACGCTCAGCTCAATAAGATGGACGAGGCAAAAGATTGTTTGCAGAGAAATATAGATAACGGATACGAAGTCTCCCTTAATAGCAGAATTCTTGCGGAAACTTTGTATGAAGGGGGAGCACAAAGTGAGTTTGAAAATATTTTGAAAAAAGCTATTACCGATAATCGGATAAGCAATAGTGATAAGCTCTACCTTATCGGACGCTGTAAAAACGTAACGTACCTGAATCGTTTCCGCGAGGAAATTGGCGAAATTCGCTTGATTGCCATGAATGAAGCGGGAGTTACTGAAATTATGAGCCCGACATATTTGCTTACAATCCCAATTAAATGGCTTATAGAAGATGCCCCCTTCGATGTGCGGCTCTTCAACGAAACCATCGATCGCTCCCATCACTTCGAGTCTTTAGATGATAAAGATTTAGTGGTAAGCGAGAAAAAAAAGAGGGTAGCCATTAAATTTCCAGAACCTGACCACACTGTGGCTCGTAAACCTGAAAAGGTTTTATCTGTAAATATACGGCACCCTATGATCGATATGACCCTCTGCTATGCGCTGGAAAAGAAAGATATTGGTAGGGCGGCTAAAACAACTTTGGAAGCCTTTATCCCTTTCTACTCTGAAGTTTTAGGAACGTACCGCCTCACAGAAGTTCTCTTTATGGGGGATCGATATATTTTTACTCAAAAGGGATTTACTCTGGAACAGAGTGACGGAACGCAAGACAAAACAACGCAGGAGAAAGGAACTCAAAATCAGTAGACATCCCTTCCAATCGGAATAATAAAGATGATGATCAACAGAGCTGTTTTTTAGAGCAGCTCTGTTTTTTGTTGCAATTGACAAAAGAGATTGAAGATTCTATTATTGATGAAGGAAAAACTTCATAAAAATAGAATATAAGTAGCGTATACTTCTTTTTGTGCACAACGAAATTATTCTTCAGCTTTCTCTCCGTTTTTTCCACTTTAAGGCTTTTTCTCTGTAAGTTCCGGCCAGGTTGTTACAGAGAGAGTATGTTATCAAAATACAGAGAGGGGATGATTTGTGTGCCGGAGTATGGAGCTATGATTCCTCGTAGTTATAAAACGGCTTTAAAAAAGGCGGTCAGGGGGGAAGGAATTTATATTTTTGATGAAGATAAGAAGCCCTATATTGACGGTTGTAGCGGGGCCTTACTTTCCAGTGTGGGGCATGGGAACAAAGAGATAGCTGATGCTATCTATAAACAGCTTACAACTCTTGAATTTGCTCACCCTTCGCGATGGTATAACGAAGCAACTATGGAAGCGTCAAAAGAAGTGGCATCCATGTCCCCAGAGGAACTGAACTACGTATGGCTTGTAAGTGGCGGGAGCGAGGCCATAGAATCGGCTCTCAAGCTGGCCAGACAGTACTTTGTAGAACGAGATGGGGTTAGTTCCGCTAAATATGTAATGATTGCGCGATGGAACTCCTATCATGGAAGCACAATTGGTACCATGGGCTTAGCCGGCAGTATGGCTCGGCGGCGAACCTTCTATCCTCTCTATCAAGATTATCCTAAAATAGCTTCTCATTATTGTTACCGTTGTCCCTTCGGATTATCGTATCCTTCCTGTGATATTCGTTGTGCCTATGATCTCGAACATGAAATTCGGAAAATCGGTGCTCAATATATTGCTGCCTTTGTAGCTGAACCGATTGTTGGTTCTACTGTTGGAGGACTCCACCCACCTAAGGAATATTGGCCGATAGTACGGGATATTTGCTCAAAATATGATGTGCTTCTCATTGCTGATGAAATCATGACAGGCATTGGTCGAACAGGGAAAAACTTTTGTTTGAACCATTGGAACGTTGTGCCCGATATGATTTGTTCAGCAAAAGCTCTGTCTGGTGGCTATTCTCCAGTAGGTGCTCTCATCGTGAAGGATGAAATTATTGAAACTCTAAAGGAAGGTAGCGGAGCTTTTCAGCATGGTCACACGTATAACGCAAATCCAGTAACTGCCGCAGCTGTTACGGCAACTCTCCGATTAATCAAACGAGAAGGATTGGTAGAAAATGCTTATATTCAAGGAGAGAGACTTGGTAAAAAACTACAGAGCCTCTACGAGATACCTATTGTAGGTGATGTTCGGGGAATGGGGCTCATGAGGGGTATTGAAATAGTAGCGGATCCTGCCACTCGCCAAGCCTTCCCATCTCCAGTCAATGCTGCAGGTGTGGTAACAAACGAATGCTTAAAGCAAGGGCTTGTTGTTTACCCCGGTCGAGGACAAATAGATGGCATAGAGGGAGATCAGTTTTTAGTAGCGCCTCCCTTAATAGTAACAGAGCAAGATGTAGACGAAATCTTTACTCGTTTAGAGAAAGGGCTGAGGGCAGCGAGAGACATATTGCTGCCTAGACAATAAGAGTAGGGTAACTCGCAAAAGGAGGGTCTAAGTATGAAGAAAAAATGGATAGCCCTGATAGCGGTTCTAGCTCTCATTGCTTTGGGCGCTACAGCAGCAGCCGTAACCTTTATCACCATAGGGTCTGGTGGGGTTGGCGGAACCTACTATCCCTTGGGTGGAGCTATGGCAGAGATACTCACCAAAGCGGATATTGGCGTGAAAGCTACTTCGCGCTCAACAGCTGCCTCGAAAGAAAATTGTCGTCTTGTAGCATCTGGAAAAGCCCAGATAGGAATGTCTATGGGGTCTACTTTGTACCAAGCTTATACAGGTACCGAAGCCTTTGAACAAGATGGGAAACTGCCGTTGAGAATTCTTATGCATATGTACCCTGCCCCCCAGCATCTTGTAACTACAACAAAAACAGGCATTAAATCTTTTGGAGATATTAAAGGTAAAAAGGTGTCTGTGGGAGCCCCTGGCGGAGGAGATCAAATATTAAGCAATATTATCCTTAATGCTGCTGGAATTGATCCGGATAAAGACATTCAAAAACAGCAACTTACACAGCCTGAGGGCGTTATGGCTCTGAAAGATGGCAATATAGACGCCGTATTTTGGAACTTTGCAGCTCCAGGGTCGGCAGTACTGGAGGTAGCGGCTGTTCGGGATATAGTATTGATTCCTCTCCCTCAAGATGTAGTGAATAACATCGTGGAGAAAAATCCATTCCTCTTCTCGTACAACATAGCGAAAGGGACATATCCAGGTATTGACGAAGACATCCTCACTGTCGCCGATGGCAACTTTCTTGTTGTGCGCGAAGATATGCCAGAAGAGCTTGGATATAACCTCGTAAAAACAATTATTGAAAAAGCGAAAGCTTTTATGGATGTAACCCAGCAGGCATCTCATTTTGTCCCCAAAGAAGCGAGTGTAGGAATAATCCCCTTTACGTCAGGATCCATTAAATATTTTAAAGAACAAGGCATAGATATGAAATAAGTCTCCCTTTATTAAGCGGGAGAGCTCAGACTCTCCCGCTTAAGGGGGGATTAGACTGGGGGGAAGCTCAATGACAGATCCTTCAACACTTTCACCGAAGGATGTACAGCCAGTAGAAGTGGAAATGGATTCAAAAAAACGGGATCTCCACGGTTGGCGATATTTGGTAGTAGCTTTCCTAGCCTTATCTGCATCTATTTTTCATCTTTATACAGCTGTATCCGGATTGCGTTCGGCTATGTATCAGCGAAGCATACATTGGCTCTTTATGGGGGCTCTTATGTTTCTTCTTTATCCCGTGTCGAGAAAAAGGCCTAAAAACAGTATTGATTGGTGGGATTGGATATTAGCAGGGCTCCTTATAGTGGGATGTCTCAATATTATTCTTAATTGGGAAGCAATTACCATACGGGAAGGGGCACCTATCCCCTCCGATATTTATTGGGGCACAGTCATGGTTCTTCTCGTTCTAGAAGGGACACGAAGATCTATGGGGCTTCCTTTGCCTATTATGGCTACTATAGCCCTGCTGTACGCCTTTTTAGGGCCCTACTTCCCTGGTATTCTAGCCCATGGAGGTTTTGCCCTTGAAGAAATAGCACCTTTCCAATATTTGCGTACAGACGGCATATTTGGAGTCCCCTTGGGAGTTTCTGCCTCCTTTATATTTCTATTCGTCTTGTTCGGAGCGGTTCTTAACGTTTCTGGAGCGGGACAATTTTTTATCGATCTCTCCATAGCTTTAACAGGAAAAAGTCGCGGCGGTCCCGCAAAAGCGGCGGTTGTTGCCAGTGCCCTTATGGGAACTGTCTCTGGTAGTTCTGTGGCGAATACAGTTACGACAGGGGCTTTTACAATCCCTCTTATGAAAAGTGCGGGGTACAAATCTGAATTTGCCGGTGCTGTTGTAGCGGCAGCCTCTACAGGCGGGCAGGTTATGCCACCTGTAATGGGGGCGGCAGCTTTTATTATGGCCCAGTTTTTAGGAATCTCTTATTGGGACATTGTTGTAGCGGCCGCTATTCCAGCAGCCCTGTATTTCTTTTCCATATGGGCCATGGTTCATTTCAGGGCCGGGAAGAGGGGTATTCGCGCCATGACAAACGAAGAAGTGCCTAAAATCGGCCCAGTACTCCGAGAGGGATGGCATCTTTTAATACCTATCATTACTCTTATTGCTTTTCTTGCTACGGGGTATTCGGCTGTAAAAGCGGTCTTTTGGTCGATCCTTTGTCTTATAGGGGCATCGTGGTTGGGAGAGAAGAAATATCGGATGACGCCCCAACGCGTCCTCGACGCTCTTATTAATGGAGCTATTGGCGCTGTAGATGTGGCAGCGGCATGTGCCTGTTCCGGCATCGTTATTGGCGTTATCGGCATTACTGGCGTTGGCCTTGCTTTCTCTTCTTTTGTCATGAGCCTTTCTTACGGAATCCTCCCCTTAGCTCTTGTTTTGACCATGATCGGATCTATTATCCTCGGCATGGGAGTCCCTACCACAGCTCAATATATCATTACGTCTACACTGGCAGCGCCAGCGCTGGCTCAGATGGGAGTCCCCATGATGTCCGCCCATCTTTTTTGCCTTTACTTTGGCGTTTTAGCAGACGTAACCCCCCCTGTGGCACTCGCTACCTACGCAGCAGCCGGAATAGCTCGTTCTAACGCAATGAAAACTGGATTTACAGCGTTAGTGGTTGCTGTGGCAGGGTTTATTGTCCCCTACATGTTTGTGTACAACAGCTACCTCCTATTTCAAGGCAGCATCGTCAAAATTATTATCGGATGTGTCACTGCATTCCTGGGGATTATTGGACTGGCAGCAGGAGTTCAGGGCTATTTTGTTACCCATCTCCCTCTCTGGGGAAGGGCTGCATTACTTGCAGTTCCTTTTTTGCTCATCCACCCAGCCCTTATATCTAATTGCATAGCCGTGGGAATCATTGGGTCTATGTACTTTATTCAGAGACGAAGAGCTTCTCGTATCGTCTCTCCTGTATTTGAAAAGACAGAACAACAATAAAAGGGAGGTTCTGCATATGCCCAAAAAAACTATTAAACCAGTTATGTCGGCAGAAGAGGCAGTGCGATACGTTAAGCCTGGAGCCTCGTTGATGGTAGGTGGTTTTAATTACGGTGGGGTTCCCTACACCCTGGTAGACGCATTAGCTTCTACTGACATCAATAACTTGCATCTTATTGCGAATGACACTGTATATGCGAATGAAAAATATCCCAAAGGGGTTGGTCATGGGAAGCTCGTTGTAAATGGGCAGATTCGTAAGGTAACAGCCTCTCATATCGGTCTGAATAAAGAGACTCAGCGTTTGTTCAACGAAAGCAAACTTGAGCTTGAACTTGTTCCTCAGGGCAGCTTTGTTGAACGTATTCGGGCCGGAGGCTTTGGGTTAGGAGGAATTTTAACGCCCACTGGCGTTGGTACGTGTTATGAGGAAGGAAAACAAATTATAGAGGTTGAGGGGGAAAGATATATTTTAGAGCTACCGTTACGGGCAGATGTAGCCTTCATTCGTGCCTATCGAGCCGATCGGTGTGGAAACTTAACTTACTTTGGAACCAACAGAAACTTCAATCCCATAATGGCTACTGCAGCCGATATTGTTATCGCCGAAGTAGACTCCATTCTTAGAGAGGGAGAAATAGATCCCAACGACGTTGTAACTCCTGGAATTCTTGTGGATATTCTTGTTCTGAAAGGAGATGGATACTATGCTTCCAGAACTTGATGAAAAGATTGTTCGGGAAAGAATAGCCAAGAGAATAGCTCTTGATTTCGATAACGGGTCTGTTGTGAACTTAGGCATAGGGATCCCTACTCTTGTGTCAGATTTCATCCCCCCAAACGTTCAAGTCATTATGCAAACGGAAAATGGAGTCGTTGGAGCAGGCCCATCCCCTGAAGAGGCGGATCTTCGTTTTATTGGAGCAGGTGGCCGAGGCCTCAGTCTCCTCCCCGGCTCCTCCATAGTATCAAGCGACATGAGCTTCGGGCTTATTCGAGGGGGCCATCTTGACGCCACAGTACTGGGAGCCTTGGAAGTGGACGAGGAGGGTAATTTAGCGAATTGGTGGATCCCCGGCAAACTTGTGCCAGGAATGGGGGGGGCCATGGATCTTGTTACCGGAGCAAAAGCGGTGTATGTAGCTACCACCCATTTAGACAAAAAAGGGCGTCCAAAACTCGTAAAGAAATGCACCTTGCCTCTTACAGGGGCAGGCATAGTCTCCACTATAGTTACTGAATATTGCGTTATAAGGAAACAGAACGGTCACATGGTTTTAACAGAAATAGCTCCAGGTATTGAGCTTGAAGATCTTCAGTCTAATACAGGAATAAATTTTGAAGTCAGTAAAGATCTTTGCATCATGCAAGGGACGGAAGAATATCTTTGCGAGGGGGTTGCGAAATGACCAAGGCCGTTATTCTGAGCGCTTGTCGAACTCCAGGGGGGAAATATGGCGGTTCCCTGAAGTCTTTCCAAGCTCCCGACCTCGGCGGTGTTGCCATAGCGGAAGCTATAAAACGTTCAGGTATAAACCCGGAAGATGTTGAAGAAGTTATTATGGGAAACGGATGGCAAGCCGGTGTAGGTGCTAACCCTGCTCGAATTGCCATGGTCAAAGGGGATGTCCCTCAGGATGTTCCGGCTTTCACTGTAAACAAGCGGTGTGGATCTGGCCTGAGAACAGTTATGCTTCTTGCCGATCGAGTCCGTCTTGGGGATATTAGCGTTGGTGTGGCGGGAGGAATGGAAAGCGCCACGAACACGCCCTATCTTCTTCCAGAAGCTCGGTGGGGACATCGCATGGGAGAAAAAAAGGCTCTCGATGTTTTACATCAAGATGGATTTATGTGTCCGGTAGCAGGAGCCTTAATGGGGGCCATTACAGAACGTTTAGTGGAGGAACACCACATTTCCAGGCAAGAACAAGATGAATTTGCCTTAGCGAGCCATCAGAAAGCAGTGAGGGCAATGGAGGAGGGGCTCTTTGCCGAAGAGACAGTCCCTCTCTTTATTCATGATCGAAAAAAAGGCGATATTGCTATTGATAGCGAGGAAATTCCGAGGAAGGATACAACTCTTGAAGCTTTAGGACGTCTTCCTGCCATATTTAAAGAAGGAGGAACAATTACCGCCGGAAGCAGCTCTGCCCTATGCGACGCTGGTAGTGCTGTGGTTGTAGCCCATGAGGAGTGGGCACAGAAAAATGGATATACTCCTATTGCTCGAATCTTGGGATACGCTGACGCTGCTATTGATGCCTCGCTTTTTGGAATATCCCCCACAGTTGCCATGCCGAAAGCTCTCGATATGGCCGGACTCTCTTTGGAAGAGATGGATCTTATAGAGATTAACGAAGCCTTTGCAGCCCAAGTTATCGCCTGCCATCGCATTATGCCCTTCAACATGGATAAATTAAATATTCATGGTGGCGCCATAGCTCTTGGACACCCTATCGGAGCGACAGGCTCCAGAATACTCACAACTCTTCTTTACGCCCTTAAACATGCAGATAAAGAGTTGGGAATAGCCAGTGCCTGCATTGGTGGCGGGCAAGGGGTAGCCATGGTAGTGCAGCGTTTGCGTTAAGCTTTCTTGCGCTTAAAGTTAATTAAAGTTTGTTTTTGTTATGAAGGCTTTTGCCTCTCTTCGAGGTAAAAGCCTTTCCTCTTGTCTGTTGATGCTGGTATAATACCAATAGCCCTATAAAATTGAATATTAAAAATTAAATTCTTTATTGATTTTTCATGATATAATTTATTGACTTTCTATGAAATATGTATGGATTAGCGGTGTTTTTATTAAAAATAAATTTATAGACCGGAGGAGGCCCATGAAAAGCGATTCGATTTATACCAGGTTGAAAAATATTCACGAAAAAGTAAGCGGGTATATTTCATCGAATTTGGCCAGTGTTTCCGGTATCCGAGAGCAAGAATCCACTAGGTTGAAGGAAATACGCGAAAAATTTGATTTTGTTCAAAAAAACATTGTCGAGCTTATAGAAGCTTCAGATAAGGCTGAGGAAGCGTATAAATCTGCTCGGCAAAAGTTAGTAGATGCCACAAGGGAAGGGGATGGGCCTTCTCAACGTCAGGCATATGACCGAGCGGAACATCTGATGAAAATGCTGGCAACTTTCGAGGAACGAGAGAGAAATTTAAAACAACAACGAGAGTATTTAAGCCTTGAAGAACGAGAGATTTTAAAGTATTTAGCTCGCAGCGATGAGATGGCGAACAAATTTCGGCTAGCATTAGAGCTTCTTCGAGACCAGTCTATAAATGCCATGTTAGGAGATAGTAACGAAAAAAGCTTTAGCGTTCTTCTTGCTGCTTTAAGCCTGGCAGAAAGAGACAGTCGAACTTTGGCCAGAGACCTTCACGATGGGCCGGCTCAAAGGCTGTCGGGGGCTATTATGCTTTATGATTTATCGGATCGTTATTTTCAGACAGGCCGTACTGAAGAAGCCTTGGCTGAATTTCGCAAAGTGAAAACACAGATGCAGGAAGCGATGGCAGACATAAGAGCTTTCCTCTTCCAGATCTACCCGCAAGGCCTGGAGGAGGGTCTTGATGTAGCCCTTCAACGATATGCAAAGCAGGCTAGCGATCGGTATGGAGTTGATATTACATTCCAATCTTCTGGAGATATTGTTGCTTTGCCCATGGCTCTTCGTTCAAATCTGTTTAAAATTATTCATCAGGCCATGGATAATGCCATACAAAGAGGTGAAGCCAAAAGCATCAAAATAACGTTGAGCGCAGGGAGTGAGGCTTTTAGCGCACGTATAGCAGACGATGGTATGGGGTTCGACGTGAATAAAGCCAGAATGGCAGCTCAAACACGAGGTTCCTATGGGCTTATGAATATGGAGGAACGAACGCGTCTTTTTGGAGGAAATTTTTCCATTGATAGCGCACCGGGTAAGGGTACAGTTGTAACTATGAGTGTTCCACTTCCGGAGGATGATATGTGATGGAAAAAATTACGATAGTTATAGCAGATGATCATAATATGTTCAGGGAAAGCCTTCGAAAAGTTCTGGACCTTGAATCTGATCTGGAAGTTGTAGGGGAAGCCAGAGATGGACAAGAGACTGTAGATGTTATAGAGCGAACCAACCCCCAAATAGTAATGCTTGATATACGCATGCCGAAGTTTGATGGTATAGAGGTCGTAACACAGCTCAAAAAGAAAGGATGCCCCTGTAAATTTATTATCATTACAGCCTTGGATGGAGAAAATCAAATAACTCGCATATCCCGAGCCGGAATAGAAGGATATGTGCTTAAATCCTCTGGTTTGACGGAATTGCTCATTGCATTAAGAACCGTCGCCTCAGGTGGAAGCTATGTGGATCCCAAGGTAGCTTCGAAGCTCCTTACATCTTTCTCTACCCATGCAGAATTTCGAGAAAAAATGGATCTTCTCACCAATAGAGAAAAACAGATTCTCTATTGGGTCTCTCACGGACTCTCCTCAAGAGACATAGCCAAACAAATGATCCTCTCAAATAAAACGATACAGAACCATATAAGCCAAATTCTTAAGAAGTTGCAATTACAGGAAAAAGGGCAAGCAGTAGCTCTTGCCTGGAAATGGGGCCTTCCTGAGCGCTCTCCTTCAGACTTTTCTGAAAAAGATTAAACCCAAATAAAATATATAACACACGTAGAGAGGCGGAGAAAAATCTCCGCCTCTCTTGTACTCTCCTTTGTATTCGTACAGGCGGGAAATATTCCTTTATTTATAAGTTAATCTTCCTTTTATTTTAGTGAGTCTCCCCACCTTATTTATGAAACTTCCGTTATGTATGAAAAAACATTAACCCATTATTATTATTGTAAAACAGTAGTAAAAATATTTACAGATACAGAGAAGGGGAGGGATTATAGATGCTAGAAAGACTTCGTAACCTTGTGTGGGATGAGGAAGGCCAGGGAATGGTGGAGTACGGGCTGATTATAGCAATAATATCAATAGCCTTGGTTGCCATAATGGCCACCCTTAAAGTAGGTATTCACGATACTTTCAAAAGTGCAAGCGATGTCTTGAAAAGCCCTGGCTCAGTTACTCCTGAATAATAGCATAAATATATCTTATTGTTAAAGATACTACCAAAAACTAGTTCCTGAATCAAACATCAAGGGCAGGTTTTTCCTGCCCTTTCTTTCTAAAACAGGAGGGGCTGTATGGAGTGGGGAGTGCTGGCAGTCGTATGTTGGGCTGGCTTTTACGATATGAAATATAAAAAGGTTCCTAATTGGCTCACCTATGGGCTGTTAGTGGCGGCGTTGTGCTTTCATGGAGTAACGGGCTCTGTTTCCATGTCTCTTGTAGGGGCAGTAATGGGGCTTGTGTGGTTCCTCATCCCTTATTTACTTGGTGGCATGGGAGCGGGTGACGTGAAACTTTTGGCGGCTACAGGGGCTGTGGTGGCGTGGCCGGGTGCTTTGAATCTCGTTTTGTATTCGTCCATAGCCGGTGGCGTGTTAGTGATAGCCTTGGCTTTTAAAGGTATAGATTACCAGAGCTTTTGGCTGGCTTTAGCTGGAGGCCCCAGGGTTTTTTTTAAAAGCATATGGAGGTCGGGGCGGGAACATCGTAAAGAAAAAGTACCTTATGCCCTATCTATTGCCGTGGGATATGCCATATATCTCCTGCTGTGAGCGGGGGTGATGAAATGAGAAGACTTTTGAAAAAACGAAGTGAAGGGCAGGCGTTAGTTGAGTTTGCCATAGTGTTGCCCCTTTTGCTTCTTCTCGTGATGGGAATAATAGATTTCGGTTTGATGATGCAGCAATACCTTACGTTAAATCACGGAGCTCGAGAAGGGGCCCGTCTGGCAGCTGTAGGAGGTTCTGCTTCAGATGTAGAGGCTCGAGTCAAAGAAATTTTAGCCGTCAGGTGGTCTGAAGACAAGGTATCTGTGAACGTCACAGAAGTAGATAAAGGGACCTATAAGGAAGATGTGGTTACAGTGCAGGCCCCGGTCGCATTTTTAACGCCTTTGAGTGCTTTTGTGAAAGGGCTTACTCCTAACTGGACAGCCCAGGCCAAGGCGGCATTTAGATCGGAGTGATAGACATGAGAAAAGAGAGCCATAGGCAATTAAAGAGAAGTAGGGGAGCTGTTCTGGTGTGGGTAGCGGGAAGTTTGGTAGTGCTTCTTGGCGCTGGCGCCCTTTCTTTAGATTACGGCCGTCTCGTGTTGAGTCGTTGGAGATTGCAGGCTGCTGCTGATGCCGGAAGTTTAGGGGGGGCTTGGGAGCTTGGAAATGCCATGGTGGATCAAGGCATTCGTGAAAGCGCTGCCACTCAAGTGGCGACAAGTATTGCTTCTGAGAATAGGAATGAGGGGAATTATTCTGTAACTTTCCCTGATACTAAAACATGCCATGTACTGGGACAGGAAAATGTTTCCATGACCTTCGCCAGAATTTTAGGCTTTGAAAGCAGTACTGTCCAGGCAGAAGCTTCGGCACGTCTTTCAGCCGCATCGTCAGTTAAGGGGCTTCGTCCTTTAGGTATTCAGGAACCGGAAAGCGGTTTTGTTTTCGGAGAACAATATCTTTTAAAGATTGGGCCTCATGATCCTACAAACCCTGACGAGACAGGCTATCAACACTTTGGGAATTTTCACGCACTGGCTTTTGGAGGGAACGGCGCGAATAACTTTCGTGAAAAACTCAAATACGGTTATGACGCCATCGTGACAGAAAATATGATGGTTACTACAGAACCGGGAAATATGTCTGGCCCCACAGAAGACGGAATTGATTACATTATAGCCTTAGAAATTATTAAAGAAGGGGTAGATTACATTTTGGATCAAGATGGGCATATTTCGTGGGACTGGTATGTGACCCATCTCGATGAGTTATATGAAAGCCCTCGCCTCATTACGTTGCCTGTAGTGGCTGAGTGGGATGTACATGGCCGCAAACAGGTTCGAGTTATCGGTTTTGCTAATTTTTTCCTAGAAGGTGTGGAGGGTACGGGTAAGGACTCTCGAGTTATTGGTCGTTTTGTAGAGCAAGTGATACCAGACAGTGCTGGTGGCGGAAGTGGAAGCTTTGGCGGATATTCTGTGAAGCTCATTCAATAAAAGGTGAGGTGAGGACGTGAAAAAGCGAGGCATTTTCCTAATTGTTTCCCTGTTGTTGGGAACCATGGCAGGACTTCTTGTGTACCAACAGATACGAAGTTATAAACAGAAAATTGCCCGTGCAGAACGAGAGCTTATTTCTGTGGTAGTGGCGACACGTCCCAAAGATGCTTTTTCCATTATTACATCTGAAGATGTAAAAGCTGTGCGTATGCCTCGAAGCAGCATTCCAGTAGAAGAAGTGCTTTCTCTTGACGATGTGGTAGGAAAGGCGTCGATGATGGATCTCTCTACAGGAGACCCTGTCCTGAAAAATAAATTATCCTTGGATCCAGAAAAGCTCGGAGTTGCTTTCCAACTTGCAAATGGTCGGTTGGCAATAGCCCTGCCTATCGATGAAGTTCGGGCTACTGGAGGTCTGCTCAAACCTGGAGATTATGTTGATATTTTCCATGTATATCGCGAAAAAGATGTTGAAACTCCTACATCACGACTTCTTCTGTCTCGAGTAAAAGTTCTTGCTATTGGCGGGGTCATGGCGAGGAAAGAAGAAAAAGAGAGTACGAAAGAGAAACAAATGGTTGCACAAACAGCAGTAGTGGAAGTTTCCCCAGAGGAAGCAGCGGTTGCGGCATGGGCTCAAAGTTTGGGAAATTTATGGCTGGCGTTGCGACCAGCCCAAGAAGAGACACCAACGTCATTAGTTGTTTATAGAGGGCCTGACGTGAGTAACCCTGCCCCGTTAAAAACAGCATCAGCGGAGCCGGTAAAGGCACGGTCTGTGAAGAAAGCGGTTCCCAGAACGCCTCAAGGGTGGAAGATAGAAATGATTCAACCTGGAAATATAACCACAGTAACAGTTCCTTCTGATGGGAGGTCTCGATGATGACTTGCCTCGTTAGAAAAACAAAAATATTTATGGCTCTAGCGTTCCTGTTCATTGTTTTAGGCGCCCTTCCCGCTTTTGCTGAAACCTATAACCTCGATGTAGGGGATAGTGCTGTTTTACAGTATCAGAATGTGAGCCGGATTTCTGTGGGAAACCCAGACGTTCTCGATGCGATTCCTTTAGATAAAAGTCAGATTCTTCTAACGGGGAAAGCGACTGGCGGCGCAGCCTTAATCGTTTGGGACAGTAAGGGCATGCATATGGAAAAAGTGATGGTCCATCCAGCAAGCGATGCGCCCACATGGGAATTGAAAGAACTTTTAAAAGCAGAAAATGTGGAGGTAACAGTTCGAGGAAACGCAGTAGTGCTGGAAGGGAAGGTAAAGACTCCTCGCGATAGACTAAGGGCTGCTGCGATAGCAGGCGCCTTTGGAGAAAAAATAATTAATCTACTTGATGTAGACGATGCTCCTCAAATTAAGCTCAGGGCTATTGTAATGGAAATTAAAAAGCAGGATGGAGATTTGCTTGGAATGAAGCGTCTTGAAGGAAGAGAGGGGAGTTTTTGGGGTATTTTTGACCTTGCGCCAGACATAGGACATATCCTTGATTACTCAAAAGACGCTGACTATTCTGCCAAAATCAACGCACGCATCAACGCTCTTGTAGAGAACAAGCAAGCAAAAATATTGAGCAAGCCGTACTTGACAACCTTGAGCGGAGAAGAGGCTTCTCTTAACGTAGGTGGAGAAATTCCGGTGCCTGTTGGGGTGGATAATAACGAGATAAAAGTGGAATGGAAGCCCTATGGGGTTATTTTGAAGTTTACGCCTGAATTAGATGGACTGGGGGAGATATGGCTCTCCTTTGAGGCTGAAGTGAGCGAGATAGATTGGGAGAATGCTGTGGAAACCGAGGGTATTAAGATACCTGCTATTCGTAGCCGGAAAATAGCGAATAAAGTTCGACTCGCCCATAATGAATCTCTGGTTGTTGGAGGGCTTCTCGACAATAAACAATCGAAGCTCGTAAAAAAGATACCCTTGTTAGGGGATATTCCTATTATTGGAGAGCTATTTAAGAGCAGAGAGTTTACGAACGATGAAACAGAGCTTGTAATTACTGTAACTCCGGAGGTGGTGGGTCTATGATACGAATTTTTGTTGTAGATGATGATGCTATAACCCGTGAAGTTATTCGTGGCATGATTGCTATGGAGCCTGATATGGAACTCATTGGTGAAAGCGACCGCCTTGATGGGGTTATGGAGACTGTTACTCGCCTCAGACCTTCGATTTTGCTTCTTGACGTGCAATTGCCAGATGGAGATGGGCCTGATCTGGCAGAAAAATTGGCGGAAATGCCTGCTCATCCAGGGATCATCATGATTTCAGTGCAAAAAGATGTGGCTTTCTTGCGGAAAGCTATGCAGGCTGGTGCGCGTGATTACCTTTTAAAACCCTTTACTGGCGTAGAGCTCGTAGATGCTATTAGGCGTGTAAATGCTGAGGCAGCCTCTAGAGGCGGTTCTCATCAAGCCGAATGTATCGCTGTTTGGAGTTGCCGGGGTGGCGCAGGTGGTTCTTCCTTTTCCATCTCTTTTGCTTCTCAGCTCGCCATGATGGGGAAACGCACCGCTTTAATAGATGGAGATCTTTTTATGGGGGATATAGCCTTTCTTTTAAATACTCCCTATGAGCTGAGCTGGACCCATTGGGCTAACGAATGTCTAAGTGGGACGGTGGATGGAGAACGCTATCTAACCTTTGGCCCTAATAATCTTATGATTATGCCTACCGCTAAGAATCCGGTTCAGGCAGAGCTTATAAAACCGGGGATGGGAAATAGGCTTTTGCAAGCTCTTTCTGACCGTTTCGATTTCGTTATTGTAGACCTCCATCGTTTGCTTGATGAAATGACGTTGGAATTGGCAGAAGCCTGTCAGCGTTTATGGCTCGTGACTGATTGCAGTTGTACGGGCGTTAAAAATTTACATCTTATTACAGGAGTGCTCGATCAGCTGCGAATCCCATGGATAGAGAGAGGCGTTATTCTCAATAAAGCGCGAAGGGAAGACCGATCTATTATTGAAAAGATACAAAAAGAATATCCAGTGAAAGGAATTTTGCCATTCGACGAAAAAATCGAAGATGGGTGGCTGAAAGGAGATCCCCTTATTATTGATCAGCCTCGATCGCCTTATTCCAAAACAATAAAGGAGATGGCTTCGGGCTTTATGGCTCGAGAGAAGGTGAAGGTATCATGAGCCTTTTACGCCGTTTGGCAGGAGACACACTAGGGCAACGGCGAGGTCGTGGAAGCGTATCAGATCTGTATCGAGAAACCTATCGGCGGGTATTGTCTCGCTTAGCAGACGAAGTGGATATGGAGGAAATAACTTCTCAGCCAGATTGGGGGAAGTCCACTCTTGTCAAAGAGCAGATTACCCTTGAAATTCAATCGATGCTCGAAGAAGTTCGGGGACTGAATGCATTAGAGCTGAGTCGTCTTCACGATGACCTCCTGAACGAAGTTTTCGGGTATGGACCTATTCAGCCCCTCCTTGACGATGACACAGTAACGGAAGTAATGGTGAACGGCTGTGACCGTGTATATATGGAGAGATGGGGGAAAATAGAGCCAGCCGATGTGTTTTTTAATGATGATGACCATATCCGACGCATTATCGACAAGATAGTGGCCCCGTTAGGGCGGCGCATTGATGAAGCTTCCCCTATGGTAGATGCGCGATTGCCAGACGGGTCTCGTGTCAATGCTGTTATTCCGCCCATATCTATCGATGGGCCTACGTTAACTGTCCGGAAGTTTAGAAGGGAGCCCTTTACAGGGCAAGATCTTATTGCTCTCGGCACTCTTTCTGACGAATCGGTAGGTTTTTTACGGGTAGCTACTGAAGCTCGATACAATATTATTGTCACTGGCGGAACAGGATCTGGTAAAACCACAACATTGAACGTGCTTTCTAGCTTTATCCCTAACCGAGAACGAATTGTTACTATCGAAGATGCAGCAGAATTGAGCTTGCAACAGGAACATGTTGTTCGTATGGAATCTCGCCCTGTAAATATAGAGGGGACAGGGGCTATTACTATCCGCATGCTGGTTCGGAACGCCCTGCGAATGAGACCCGACCGAATCATAGTTGGAGAGTGCCGGGGTGAAGAGGCCTTTGATATGCTTCAAGCCATGAATACGGGGCACGACGGATCTCTCACTACTCTTCATGCCAATTCACCTCGAGATGTACTTTCCCGTCTTGAAAGCATGGTCCTTATGGCTGGGATGGAACTGCCTATACGTGCCATTCGAGAGCAAATATCTTCTGGCATCGATCTTATTGTCCATCAGGAGCGTTTGAAAGATGGAACTCGCCGTGTCCTCACGATCTCGGAAATTACAGGTATGGAAGGCGACACAATTCAGATGCAAGATCTATTTGTTTTTAATCATCAAGGGTTTGACGACGCCGGCAGAATTCGGGGTAACCTTGATCCAACAGGCATTCAGCCTCACCGCAGCTTTAAGTTCGAAATGGCTGGTGTCTCATTGCCTAAAGATGTTTTGAGAGCTAAAAGGGGGAGCTAAGCATGGGAGGAGTTCTTTTTGCTCTTGTTATAGGAGTGCTTCTCTTTTTGATGGCATGGGGTTTTTCTAAAATAATATTGGGAGAAGAAACAGATCAGCTGACGAGAACGGAGTCATGGTTTACTGGCAACCGAGAAAAGCAGGGGGAAGAAAAAAGGCAGTGGAATAAACGTTTTACTTCCGATTCTTTTCGGAAAAAGCTTGAAGTCGAGCTTGTAAAAGCGGACCTACCTCTTAAACTGCAGGAAGCTTTTGTTCTGTGGCTCGCTCTTCTCATTGTCGTTCCATTCCTTCTTTTTATGTTTCGCGGCCCCTTCGGTCTTGCTGTAGGCCTTGTTGCTGTTATTGTTGTTCCAATTGTCATGATACGAGTTCGGAGGCAACATCGCCTTCAAAAGTTTGAGCGTCAGATTCCGCCCATGCTCGATATGCTTTCATCAGGGTTACGAGCTGGATTCAGCTTTTTGCAATCTTTGCAGAATGCAGCTACGCAAATTGAATCTCCCTTGGGAGATACGTTACAGCAGGTCGTAGCTGAAATTTCATTGGGACTGGATCTAGAAGATGTTCTGAATCGCTGGGTTGAAAGGGTTGGAAGTATGGACCTTGAGCTTGTAGTAACATCAATTTTGATTCAGAAAGAAATTGGTGGTAACTTGGCGAAAATTTTAGAAAATATAGCGAGAGTTATGCGAGACCGTCAAGATGTGGCAGCTCAGATGCGAGCACTAACATCTCAGGGACGCCTTGAAGGCCTTATTATATCTGTGTTGCCAGTGGTTATGGCCGTTATTATTAATATAATGAATCCCGGGTATTTAACCCCCTTATTTCAGACAGCTTTTGGGCAAAAGATGCTGGGAACAGCCGTGTTCTTTGGGCTCGTTGGTATTTTCGTTATCCAACGTATCGTTAAGCCTCGATATTAAGGGGGGAGAAATATGGAGATTTTAGTGATTGTTTTTTTGGTGCTTGTCGTAACATTATGTCTCTTCCTGATTTTAAATATCATCTCTCCTCAGAAAGAAGACTCTTTTGATAGGGCAGCTCGTTTTGCCGGTGACGAGGAAGAAGAGATCGCCTCTTTTAAGGAGCGGGTTGTTGAACCTTTGCAGGTTAAAATAAGTCGAGTCGGCCGTTTTCTGTTCCCTAAAGAAGCTATTGCACGTATGGACCGTTATTGTGTTATTGCTGGTCGTCCCTTGGGAGTGCGAGGAGAAGTTTTAGCTGGTATGAAGGTTTCCTTTGCCTTGATTACAGCTATAGTGTCTCTATTTATTCTTCCCATACCGTTGCGTATTTCAGGAGCTTTTATTCTCGGAGCCCTAGGGTATCTGATTCCTGGAATATGGATTACCAAAAAAGGAAAAGAGCGTCAGATGTTGGCTCGTAACCAGCTCCCAGATGTTATGGACCTTATGGTGGTGAGTGTAGAAGCAGGGCTTGGCCTTGATGCGGCTATGGCACGCGTAGCCGAGAGGCTTCGTGGCCCTATGGGAGAGAGTTTTGCTCGGGCTCTTCATGAAATCAGCTTGGGAGAAAATCGCCAGACAGCTCTTCGGGGCATTGAAGAAAGATTGCCCATGGAGGAAGTTCGCCATTTTATTACAAGTCTTATCCAAGCCGAAGAGTTGGGGGTCTCTGTGAGCGATGTGCTTCGGAGCCAGGCTGGATCTTTAAAACGTTTCCGGAGGCTGAAAGCGGAAGAACATGCCCGGAAAGCGCCTATAAAAATTCTTTTCCCTATGATTCTCTTTATTTTTCCATCGTTGTTTGTGGTTATTCTAGGCCCGGCTTTTATATCGATCATGGAAACCTTTGCCAAGAGATGATATGTTGATGCAAAAACATCCGTTGAGTCTTTTAAACGCTCAGGGGGATTTTCTCTTCTCCCCCTTATTTTGTGCAGACTCCTTTATGAGTCGTTTCCGGGGTCTTATGTTATGTCCTCCCGAAAAAAAGTGTGGCTTGATTTTGATTCCTTGTAATTCTATACATACATTTTGTATGCGTTTCCCTCTCGACATATTTTTCCTCAACGATGAATGTCGAATTCTATGTGTTCGTTGGAATTTGTCTCCATGGAGATGTTCCTGGTGCCCTGGGGCTTCTATGGTGGTAGAGTGTCCTGCCGGTGAAATTCCCCATAAAAGAATAGAGATTGGTTCAAAGATTATTTTTAAAAAGATATCTTCCAGTTAGCGTATATTCTCATCTGATATTTTTTTCTCAACATTCTATCTTTAGCCCCCTTTTCAAAAGAGAAAAGTAGTTTATAATGTCCGCACAGAATGTTATACCAGAGGATGGTGAGTCGCATGACGACCCGAACGAGAGAAACATTGAAAGAGATTTCTCTGGACAAAGTGCGGAAGTATTTGGAAGAAAACGGTGAAGACGTTCAATTGCTTGCAGGATCTACCATCGTACACAACATCTACGGAGAAGGTGAAATTTCCCGCCTCGAAACATCGCCTCAAGGAATCACATATCTTTATATCGAGTTTCAGGATCCATCGCGGGGAGTTGCTCTCGTGAAGAAGTTCCCCTTGAAAAATGTTGTAGAAACCTTTTTTTCCAGGCTCTGTCTTGTGTCTGACTTGTATAGTAAGGTTTGTTCTAGCGTTGAGTGTTCTAAGGAGGAGAGATCCCCTCTAGAGGACCGTTCCATTCACTCAAGGGTGATGGATACTGTAGCTAAGAACGAAAATGGACGGTCCCGCCAAGAAATTTTGAAAGAGTGCCGAGTTGGCGATATCGTTTTGTTATCTATGAATCCTGATAATGACCAAATAGCGGTTTCGACTGAGCAAAAAGAGGTTATAGGCTATTTGCCTGGAGAAGTGACGGAACTTATTGTCCCTGCCATAGAGAAAAATCTTCCAGTGGAGGGAATGATAACCAGTATCCCTAAAGAAGGGACAGCTCACAAGCGCGGTTGCCGTCTGGAAATTTATCTTAACGTGCCGGGCAGAGAGAACCCTCGTCTCAAAAACCTGTCGAACAAAAGACAATTGGAAAAAAACCTGTCTGCAGAAGAAAGTGATGTAGCTTCTCCCGAAGAGAGACCATGGGATGTGTTGGGGGAAGAAGATATGGACGATATGGTGGATCAGGATATGGAGTTGGATATGGATCAGTGGGATTTGTCTTTTGGAGACGGGATGGAATAAAATGGATTTGTAAACAATATTTTTATTAAAAGGCTGCCTTTCAAAAGGCAGCCTTTTTATGAGTTTTATACGGAGCCCGAGACAAAACTAACATTGGCTTCGATGCTGCTATATGTATTTTTATTGATCTTATAAGGGAGTCGAGAGCAATGTCGTTTTTGAACCTCAAATTCGATAAGAAAAAGGAGGGCATAAAAAATATTTTATGCTAGAATAAAATATATGCAAAAAAGTTATATCATACACGCCAAAAAGATCTCCCCCCCTTTTACAGATCGTTTTGGTTTTTCTGAGGACCTGTTATAAATGCAGGTCCTCTTTTTGTTCCTTAGCAGTTTTATTACGGATCACCCTACTTCGCATGTTATAAATGTAGACTTTCTTTTTTGGGGTGCATAATAATATAGAAATTGTTCTAAGAATATACTCTATGAAATAAAAGGTAAAAATTTTTTGGCTATTGACTTCAGTTCAACGACCTTGTATAAGTGGTTACTACAAAAACCCTTCCATCGAACTAGTAAATCCAGTTTTGAACAGAGATATTAAAAAAATGAATGCAAAGATGTTATTTGCAATTACAAATATGTGCAATTCCTATTATCAAATCAAAGGAGATGAAAGAATGAACAGAGGTAGGAAACGTTTCTTTGTAGTGGCAGGGTTGTTGTTAGTTATGCTGTTTGTTGCTTCAGCAGGGTTTGCCGAGAGTAAGAAAGATACTCTTATTGTGGCGAATATTTATGATGCAAAGACTATGGATCCTCATGCAACCAACGATGTAGCTTCTTCTGGCGCGATGATGCAGATGTATGAGACGCTTATTGCTCTTGACGATGCGAATAATGTGGTTCCCCAGCTTGCAGAGAAATGGGAAAAGCTTGACGATGTCACATATCGCTTCTATCTTCTCAAAGGTGTCAGGTTTCATAATGGAGAAGAACTGAAAGCTAGCGACGTGAAATACTCCATTGAGCGGGCAATGTCCCCTAAAGGAGCTGCTATTCAGAACTATTCCAGTGAAGTAGAGTCAGTCTCTGTTGTTGATGATTACACTGTAGAAATTAAGACAAAACGTTCCTCCACTCCTTTCCTTGCCTCTTTAAGTCATACGTGGGGGAGCATAATGAATGCCAAAGCCGTAGAGGCTGCAGGAGATAACTACGGTATGCAGCCTATAGGAACGGGCCCTTTCAAGTTTGCCGAATGGGCGAGAGGTGATCGAATTGTTCTTGAGAGATTCGATGATTTTCACGGGAATAAACCTGCGTATAAGACCCTTGTCATCCGGGCTATTACTGAGCCCACAAGTCGTACCATTGAGCTTGAAAGCGGTGCAGTGGATATTGCCTATCAAATTACTACCAATGATATTAAACGGGTGGAAGAAAATCCGAACCTGAAACTTATGAGGGTTATGGATAACTCCACAACGTATCTTGGCTTTAACTGTTCTAAGAAGCCTTTCGACGATGTGCGGGTCCGCCAAGCTATAAATATGGCCCTTGACACAGTCGGTATTAACCAAGCTGTTTATCGTGGAGTAGGGCAGGCTCCTGCCGGACCTTTTGCTCCCAATGTGAAGTATTACGATAAGTCTCTTTCTATTCCCGAACCCAATATTGAGACGGCACAGAAGCTTCTTGAAGAGGCTGGATATAAAGATGGTTTTAAAGCTGAAATATGGACAAACGATAAAAAAGAGCGCGTGGACATGGCCACGATTATTCAAAGCCAGCTTCAGGAACTTGGCATTACTGTAGAAATTAAAGTTCTGGAGTGGGGCGCGTATCTTGATGGCCTTAAAGAAGCTAAACACGACATGTTTATTGTTGGTTGGACTGCATCTGTTCCAGATCCAGACTTTGCTGTGGCTGGTGTCTTCCATTCCTCTATGAAGGGGAAAATGAACTTCGCCTTTTTTGGCGATCTCGAAGTAGATGCCCTTATAGAGCAGGGAAAAACTCTTCCCGATGGCTCTGAAAGAGAGGCTCTTTATAAGGAGTTACAGCTCCAGTTGAATGAAAAACGCCCGTGGGTTTATCTGTTGAATGATGAACAGATCTGCGGACTTCAGAAAAATGTGAAAGGGTTTCGCCCCAGCCCTCGAGGATATCACGAACTGTATAACGTTTATTTCGAATAATAAATAATTATATTTATTGTTTGTGATGTGCTCCTTTCTATTTAGGTAAGTTTATGTAGATGATTGCAGGGGCAGATCTATTGTCCCTGCAATTGTTATGTTTCAGGAGGAAGAAAGAATGCTCAAGTATGTTGTTAAAAGAATTCTATCTCTTGTCCCCGTCCTGATCGGGGTTGCTTTTATTGTCTTTTCCCTCCTTTACTTCACTCCCGGGGATCCGGCTCGGATGGTTTTAGGGGATATGGCGACCGAAGAGGCCATAGAAGCATTTCGCGAAACAGAAGGGTTAAATGATCCTTTTATCGTACAGTTTGGTCGTTACCTGTACAAGGCGGTAACGAATGCTGATATAGGCCGTTCCTATATGACAAAGCGGCCTGTTACCAGCGAGATTATGACCGTTTTCCCAGCTACATTGAAGTTGGCGGCCTTTTCTATGTTCATAGCCATCATCCTTGGAATCCCTTTTGGGATTATCTCGGCAATAAAGCAATATTCGTGGTTCGACTCCATTACTATGATCTTCGCCATGGTAGGTATCTCCATGCCAGTTTTCTGGTTGGGAGTGCTTTTGATTCTATTTTTCTCGGTGCGCCTCAGTTGGCTTCCTTCTTCAGGTTTTGACACCTTTGGCGCCATGGTCCTTCCTTCCATAACTCTTGCAGCTCAGGGAGTGGCCATTATTACGCGAATGACTCGCTCCACTATGCTGGAAGTAATTCGTCAAGACTATATTCGAACTGTTCGAGCTAAAGGTCAGAAGGAATCTTTGGTTATTTGGCGTCATGCTTTGCCTAATGCCCTTATCCCTGTCATTACCATTGCAGGTATTCAGTTTGGGCAGCTTTTGGGAGGGGCTGTGTTGACAGAGTCTATTTTCTCCATCCCTGGCGTTGGCCGTTTGATGGTAGAAGCCATTAAAATGCGAGATTTCCCAGTTGTTCAAGGCGGTGTTCTTTATATTGCTGTGGCCTTTAGTTTAGTGAACCTCCTCGTGGACCTGATCTATGCATGGATCGATCCTCGTATCAAGGCACAGTACAGGTAATGAGGAGGAGATGGAGATGAACGTAACCAAGAAAAAGAAACGAGGAAATTTGAGCGAAATTTTCCGTCGCCTTAAGAAAAATCGTCTTGCTATGTTCGGATTAGCTATTGTGGTTGTTCTCCTTATAACTGCAATTTTTGCTGATGTGATCGCGCCTTATGGCTATGCGAAACAGCACCTGAGAGATGCCTTCCAAGCTCCGAACGGAAAATATGTTTTCGGCACAGATGAGTTTGGCCGAGACATTTTTAGTCGCATTGTATATGGTTCCAGAATCTCTCTTCAGGTAGGGTTCATTGCCGTAGGTATTGCCGTTGTAATAGGCGGGTTCTTGGGCGCTGTCTCCGGCTTTTACGGAGGGCGGGTTGATAACGCGATTATGAGATCTATGGATATTCTTCTTTCTATTCCACAAATTTTGCTGGCTATCGCTATTGCAGCTTCTCTTGGCCCCGGACTTTTTAATCTCATGATAGCCGTGGGCATATCGTCGATTCCAAGCTATGCACGTATAGTGAGAGGTTCCGTGCTCTCTATAAGAAACCAGGAATATGTAGAAGCAGCTAAAGCGATGGGTTCTGGCGATATTAGAATTATTATGAAGCACATATTGCCAAACTGCATGGCGCCTATCATCGTACAAGCCACATTAGGCGTCGCCTTTGCTATCCTAACAGCTGCAGGCCTGAGCTTTATCGGACTCGGCATTCAACCTCCCGTCCCGGAATGGGGTGCTATGCTTTCTGGCGGACGAGGCTATATTCGGGATTATCCCTATATGACGCTCTTCCCTGGCTTGGCCATCATGATTACCATATTGGCTTTGAATTTTCTAGGCGATGGGCTTCGGGATGCTCTCGACCCTAAACTGAAGCGTTAAGGATAAGAGAGGGAGTTTCATGACAGAAAAGAAAGAATACCTACTCAATATTCAAGACCTGACGGTGCACTATGAAACAGATAGTGGCGTTGTTTGTGCTGTTGAGCACTTAAATTTACATCTTGGACGTGGAGAGTCTTTGGGGTTTGTAGGAGAGACTGGAGCTGGCAAAACAACAACGGCTCTTTCCATAATGCAGCTGATCCCCAATCCTCCTGGACGGATTTTAAGCGGGAAGATTTTGTTTGAAGGCGAAGACCTTATCGCTAAAAACGAGGAAGAGAAACGTCATATTCGGGGTGGAAAGATTGCTATGATTTTTCAGGATCCCATGACATCTTTGAACCCTGTTATCCCAGTAGGAGAGCAAATAGCTGAAATGATAGAGCTTCACCAGAAGGTGACGAAAAACGAAGCTCTGGAAAAAGCGGTTAAAATGCTTGAGTTAGTGGGAATACGACCGGAACGAGCTCGAGATTATCCCCATCAATTTAGCGGAGGAATGAGGCAAAGGGTTGTTATCGCCATTGCTCTTGCATGTGATCCCACGCTCCTCATCGCTGACGAACCTACCACGGCGTTGGATGTTACGATTCAAGCTCAGGTGCTTGAGTTGATGAAAGACTTGAAGAAAGAATTTAATACCTCTTTAATCATGATTACGCACGATCTTGGTGTAGTGGCAGAAATTTGCGATAAGGTAGCTATTATGTATGCAGGAAGCGTAGTGGAATACGCTGATACACACTCTCTATACACGAATCCCCTACACCCTTATACAAACGGGCTTTTCAATTCCATACCGGATCTTGATGCCGATCAGGAAGAACTAAAGGTCATCCATGGTTTAATGCCAGATCCTACGAATTTGCCCTCAGGGTGTACGTTCCATCCCAGATGTCCTATGGCTCAGCCTGAATGTTCCCAAAAAAGGCCGGAGATGCTTGAGATAGAGCCGGGACATTTTGTGGCCTGCCCCGTTTGTTGTAACGGACTGAAGAAAGGGTAGGAGGAGAAACTATGGCTGAGACGCGAAAAAAACTTATAGAAGTAAATCATCTAAAAAAATATTTTCAGACTAAAAAAGGAATGCTTCACGCGGTAGATGATGTCTCTTTCTTCGTGTACGAGGGAGAAACGTTAGGGCTAGTGGGAGAGTCAGGTTGCGGTAAATCCACATTAGGCAGAGTAATGATTCGTCTTCTTGACGCTACTGACGGAGAGGTCATTTATCGTGGCGATAACATACTGAAGTACAATAAACGCCAAATGAAGGAGTTGCGAAAAAACGTTCAGATAGTCTTTCAGGATCCATACTCGTCACTCAACCCCCGTCTCTCTGTTGCAGAGCTTATAGCAGAGCCTCTCATCGTCAATGGAGTCTATCGTTCCAAAGCGGAGCGAGATAAGCGAGTTTTGGACCTTATGGATACGGTGGGTTTGGCCCAACGTTTGGTAGATGTCTATCCCCATGAGCTGGATGGGGGACGGCGGCAACGAATAGGTATTGCGAGGTCCTTGGCTCTCAACCCGGAGTTTATTGTATTGGATGAGCCTGTATCGGCACTCGATGTTTGTATTCAAGCCCAGATTCTGAACCTCCTCAATACGTTGAAAAAGGAACGGGGCTATACATACATATTTATTGCTCATAATCTAAGCGTGGTTAAACATGTTTCTGATCGCATAGCGGTAATGTATCTTGGCAAGATAGTGGAGCTTTCAGACTACAGAACTATTTTTGCTGACCCTCTTCATCCGTACACGCAGGCTCTTTTGTCTGCTATCCCCATTCCCAAAGTAGACCAGAAGCGAGATCGGATCATTCTAGAGGGAGATGTTCCCAGCCCTGTAGAACCTCCAGAGGGGTGCCGTTTTGCTGGTCGATGCCGTTACAGACAAGATATTTGTGAGCAGCGGACTCCCGAATTGCGAGAGATTGATAACGGGCATTTTGTTGCATGTCATTTCGCCAGAAATTTATTAGAGACAGGATGTTAAAAGGAGATGCTCTTTGAAATGTTTTGCATTGATATGGATTATGTAAATTCATTGATGCTTGAATTGCTCGCTATCCCATCTGTGGGAGGAGATTGTGAAGAAGCGCTGTCGAGGGTGGCAAAAGAGTTTCAGCGCTTCAATATCCCTACAGTAAGAACCAATAAAGGAGCTCTTATTGGAACGTTGCAGGGGGCTGACGATGAAAGGCATGTTTTGGTTTCAGCTCATGTGGATACTCTTGGTGCTGTGGTAAGAGAAATTAAAGGGAATGGCCGTTTGAAGCTTCTCCAGATCGGTGGTTTTGCTTGGGGGTCTGTAGAAGGGGAAAATCTTCTTGTACGAACTTCCGAAGGGAAAGAATATTCAGGCTCTCTTCTTCCATGTAAAGCCTCTATTCACGGATATTCAGATGAAGTCCGCGATATGAAGAGGGATGACGATACTATGGAGGTTCGCCTCGATGAATTAGTAACCAGTAAAGAGGATGTTTTGGCGTTGGGAATCAGGGTGGGAGATTTTGTTTTTTTCCAGCCACGGGCTGTTATCACTGAGTCCGGCTTTATTAAATCTCGTCATTTAGATGATAAGGCCTGTGTGGCCCTTATGTTTGGGGCCATTAAAGCTCTATATGATAATGGAGTAACGCCAGCTCATACTACACACTTCTACATTACTAACTATGAAGAGATCGGCCATGGTATTTCTGTCATTCCCGATAAGGTGGCGGAGTTTGCCGCCCTTGATATTGGTATTGTTACAGATACGTCGGCTTCTTCAGAAACATGTGTAACCATATTGGCACGTGATAGCCGTACTCCTTATGATCTGTCTTTCCGAAAACGTCTTGCAGCTTTGGCTGAAAAACATAATATTGACTATTGTGTAGATGTTCATTATCGCTATGGTAGTGATGCCAGTTTAGCCGCAGTTGCCGGGTTCAACGTAAATTTTGCCTGTTTCGGACCAGGCGTTGATGCCACTCATCACTACGAACGGACCCACGTGCGGGCCATTGAGGAGACTGCGAAACTTCTCATAGCTTATGTATGTGAGTAACCGATTTTCATAACGAAGCGCTTCTTAAAGGCCGCTCTGACGCAGAGTGGCCTTTTTCTTTTTGTTGCAGAGAGGAGTGCATGGGTATATAATTACAAAAACTATGAATGCAAAGATGGATTCAAAAATTTCTATATCGATTTCCTAAAGAGAAGTTGGTAATGAAAGGAGTTCTTCTTTATGTATTTAGCATCTTTGACATGGAAAAAGGCTGAAAAGAATTTTACTCCTAACACTGTAGCAATTGTTCCTCTCGGAAGTGTGGAGGAACATGGTCCCCTCGGTCCCCTCGGAACAGATTATCTTATCCCTGAAGAGTTTGCACGGCGCATAGAGGCTGATTATCCTCAAGATGTAGTAGTGTTTCCTGCTATGCCTTATGGGGCTTGTGACACGTTACTTTCTTTCCCTGGAACAGTAGACATTGGTATAGAGACGTTAACGGCTGTAATGCGGGGTATTGCTCGCAGCTTGCTTCATTGGGGACTGAAAAAAGTTATATTCATCAATGGACATGGTGGTAATAATCCTGCCCTTAATGCGGCAGCTTTAGATATTTATAAAGCGGGTGGATTGGCAGCGATTGTAGATTGGTGGATATTGGCTGGCCAAATGAACCCAAAGTGGGTTGGTGGGCATGGAGCAGGTCAGGAAACAGCAATGATGATGGCTCTCAGGCCAGGTTGGGTCAACAAAGAAGAAAATTTCGAGGAGCCGGTGAACCATCTAAGTGATAACTTAATAAATGTTCATCTTCACCAAATCCAATTCAAAAATGGTTTCGTACGGATAGTCCGAGATGTTCGGGACTCTGTTCCCACGGGAGGATTTGGCGGACCTGATGATCCGTCTATGGCTACTGAGGAGTGGGGACATGAAATGTTCGATGCAGTAACAGAGTATATGAAGGATTTTGTAGCTGAGTTTTTAAAGTTAAACCTCAAGTAGAGAAATATTATGCTTTCTTCCCTTGAGCGAGACGTTCTCGCAAATATTCATGAGGATTGTCTGGAAAGGGACGTTGCTGCTCTGTCGGCCCTTTATCGCCGGCAGAGCAGTTCAGGGTTAAAAGAGTCCCTTGATTGGATACGTTGTCATCTTGATAGTTACGGTATAAAGACACAAACACATCAATGGGTTGGAGAACTGACAACCCCTATATCAGCTTCTCTTCGCATAAAAAAAGAATTATCTTCTTTTCTCGTCCCCTGCAAAGTGTGGGGATTTTCCGGACGAAGCAGAAAAAAAGCTTCTGGCCCTCTTGTATGTGTAGACCCTAGAACTCTTCCTGCCCCTGAGGCAGTTCCTTATTTTGCCATTCGAAAAGAAGTGGAGCGCGATCTGGAAGGGAAGATAGTTCTGACTAAAAAATTCCATGGCACGGCTATTTTAGCCTTACAGGATCGCGGAGCTGCCGCAGTGATAGTAACATGGCCGGGAGGTGACGAAGAGGAGATCCATGAGAGTGGGACTGGGCTTATTTGGGGCAATCCAGAACCCTTAGAAGAGACTCTCGATATTCAGATTCCTCTTATAGCTGTGAATTATATGTGGGGCTGTAAACTCCTTGAGGTGGCTTCCGGCAATGGCAAAGCAGAAGGGGAAATAGAAGTGGAGATACAAACAGATTTTCAGCCCTTCCCGGTACTGGAAGCCCGTTTGCCTGGAGAGGAAGATAATAGCCCCTTTCTGCTTGTTGGGGCTCATATAGATGCCAAACACTGGGGAGCCACTGATAATGCTTCTGGTGCCGCACTTGCCCTTCATCTGGCTCGAATTGCATCTACGTTGCGGGAAAGGCGCTACGGTCTTCGCATATGCTGGTGGACTGGCCATGAATTTGGTCACTATGCAGGTTCATCAGCCTACTGTCTGAATTACTATGCTGATTTAGAGGAACGAGGCTTAGCCTACCTTAATATTGATATGCCCGGAGTGCGAGGGGCCTCTCATTGGCAACAGGTGGCCTGTAGCCCGGACCTTACCCCTACTGTAGAAAATATCCTTCATGACGTTGTAGGGAGATCGAGCGGTGTCATTTCTGACCCGGTGAGAGCCTGGGATCAATCGTTCCAAAATCTTGGCCTCTCTTCCCTTCTTGTCTGGGCTTCTTCACTTCCCGAGGGATCTCCTTATAGGTCAGGAAGTTTTTCTATGCCTCGATGGTGGCACACGGAATCTGATGTTTTGGACTGTTTGGATCGCCATGTTTATCTTACAGACGCACATATCTATACGCTGGCCCTTATACGCTCCGTTTGCAGAGAGGGGCTTCAATATGATGTTCATAACCTGTGGATGTTTTTTTTAAATAGGCTGGAAGCCCTTTGCTCTGCTTTGAAGGGGCGGATAAATTTAGAAGATATTTTAAGTCGGGCTCAATCGCTACATCAGCGGTCGGAAGCTTTTACAGGTACATGCCCATGGAGCAGGGATGTGGTGTGGAAAGTTCGTCGGTTAAATAGACTTCTTTTTGCGCAGAAAGCTCCATGGTCTCAGGACTGGTGTGCTCCTCAGGAGGCTATTCCTGGCCTATCTGCTGGAATAAGCATGTGCAGGGAAGGGAGAGGAGGTGTTGTTCTCGATCATTGGTTGATGTGCCAGCGCAATCGCATTTATTCGTTGCTGGGAGAAATTGAAGAAGGTATACGCTAATCGCCAGAACGCTGAAAAGTAAGGGGGAATAACATATGAGCATAAGCTGGTTAAAAAAATTTGGATTGGTAGCTATGTGTTTTGCCCTAGTGTTGGGGATGAGTTCCGGAGCTTTGGCTGCAAAGGATACCTTAGTAGTAGCCAATATGTATGATGCCAAGAGTTTAGATCCTCACGTAACCCCTGATGTGGGGTCGGCCCACATTATGGTGCAGATATATGAAACCTTGCTAAAGACTGATGATAAAGGCGAAATAGTTCCATCTCTTGCTGAAAGCTACGAGAAAATTGATGATCGTACATACCGTTTCCATCTGAGGGAAGGCGTAAAGTTCCATAATGGAGAAGAGCTGAAGGCTTCTGACGTTGCTTTTACATTCCATAGAGCCATTGAAATAGGCAAAACCATTGGCTTTATTGTAGGGAATATCGACCCAGCGTCTATAAAAGTTGAAGACGATTACACCATCGTTATGGGAACTAAAACTCCAGATACGAGCTTTTTGGCTTGTTTAACTCACTTTGGTGGTGGTTGTATTCTCAACGAAAAGGCAGTAAACGAGGCTGGCGATGATTACGGAACCCACCCAGTGGGAACTGGCCCCTACAAGTTTGTAGATTGGCAGAAAGGTGATCGAATCACCTTAACGCGCTTTGATGAATATTGGGGAACGAAGCCCGCTATTAAAGACGTAGTTGTGCGGGCTATTACAGAGCAGACAAATCGTACAATTGAGCTGGAGTCAGGTGGAGTAGATATAGCCTATGCTATTCCTCCTCTTGATATTCGTCGTATAGAGGAAAACTCTAAATTAAAGCTTATCAGAGTTCCAGATGTCTCTGTTCAGTATATGGGGTTCAACTGCTCAAAGAAACCCTTTAGCGATGTTCGTGTACGTCAGGCTATTACCATGGCCCTCGACCTCGAAAAGCTCAATAAGGCTGTATATCGTGGTATAGGCGGCCCGGCTTATGGACCGATCCCTCCCAGACTTCGTTATTTCAATACGAATTTGTCCATTCTCAAGTACGACCCGGAACGAGCTAAGGAACTTCTGGCTGAGGCTGGATATCCTGAAGGCTTCAAAGCCTCTATTTGGACAAACGACCGGAAAGAGCGTATCGACATTGCAACTATCGCACAGAGCATGTTGGCAAAAGTAGGAATTACCGTGGACATCCAGGTTATGGAGTGGGGCGCATATCTTGATAAGTTAAGCGAGAAACAGCATGATATGTACCTCATGGGATGGTCTACGCCTATCCCTGATCCGGATTACGCAGTATACGGCATTTTCCATAGCTCTCAGATTAAGGGAATGAACAAATCTGTGTATAGCAACCCTAAGGCTGATGAGTTGATGGATCGTGGACGTACTCTTCCAGATGGAGATGAACGTCGCGCTATTTATGAAGAGCTTCAGACACTATTGGTACAAGAAGCCCCATGGGTTTTTGTCCATAACGGTGAAGAAGTTGTAGGAACCTCCAAAAATGTTAAGGGTTTTGTAGCAGACCCTGCTGGCTACCATAAGCTCTATACCGTTTCTTTTGAGGAGTAGTGGATACGGAAAGACGTTTTATATTGTGGGGGCGGGCGGCTTATGCCGCCTCCCCTAGCTGATTTTGCTTTTGGTTTAAAGGGAGGTAGTGACTCACTATGTGGAAATATGTCTTTCGTAGACTGCTCTATTTGATTCCCACAGTTATTGGAGTTACGTTCATTGTTTTTCTTCTTCTTTTTATAACCCCTGGTGATCCTGCTCGAATGATTTTGGGAGACCAGGCCACAGAAGAGGCGGTTGCAGACCTCAGGGAGGAAATGGGGCTTAACGATCCGTTTTTGGCGCAGTATGGACGTTACTTATATAATGCTGTCTTTCATTTCGACATTGGACGTTCCTACGTAACCCATGCTCCAGTTACACAGGAAATAAAGGCGGCTTTCCCTGCTACCTTGAAATTAGCTACATTGGCAGTTGTCTTGGCTGTTGTGCTGGGTATTCCAGTGGGAATATTTTCAGCGATCAAGCAATATTCTATCTTGGATAACTTGGCCATGGTTTTCGCCCTTGTTGGCATTTCCATGCCAGTGTTCTGGTTGGGACTTCTGCTTATACTGCTTTTTTCAGTTCATCTCGGGTGGTTGCCCGCTTCCGGCTTTGATAGCTTTAAATACATGATAATGCCTGCTGTCACCCTTTGTACTGCTTCTCTTGCCGTTATTTCAAGAATGACGCGGTCGAGCATGTTGGAAGTGGTGCGACAAGACTATATTCGTACAGCCCGTGCCAAAGGGCAAAAAGAAAGGGTCGTTGTTTGGCATCATGCCCTTGGCAATGCGCTTATTCCCATTGTAACCATTATTGGCATACAGTTCGGTTCTCTCCTGGGCGGAGCTGTTTTAACAGAATCTATCTTTTCAGTACCTGGGGTCGGTCGTCTTATGGTTGAGGCTATAAAAATGCGAGATTACCCCGTAGTTCAGGGTGGAGTTCTGTATATCGCCATTCTTTGCTCCTTGGTGAACCTTTTAGTCGACATTCTTTACGCCTATATCGATCCGCGTATTAAGAGCCAATATTCTTAGGAGGGAAAGATTTATGTCCGCCAAATCCAACGAAAATTTGCGGGGGGTTGTTCTCCGTTTTTCTAAAAATCGTTTTGCAGTGCTGGGGCTTATCTTGATAATCCTCTTCTGCTTGGTGGCTGTTTTTGCCTCCCATATCGCTCCATATTCTTACGAGGAACAAGATTTGCTCAATACATTGATGCCACCTTCTTCCGAACATTGGTTCGGGACCGACGAGTTTGGGCGAGATATCTTTAGCCGCATTATTTATGCTTCTCGTGTTTCCCTTAAAGTCGGGATTATTGCAGTAGGGATAGGAATGATTGTAGGTGGAATTTTAGGAGCTGTATCGGGATATTATGGTGGCTGGTTAGATAATCTTATTATGCGCACCATGGATATTCTTCTCTCTATTCCATCTATTCTACTCGCTATAGCTATAGCAGCTTCACTTGGGCCTGGTGTTGTGAACATTATGATCGCCATAGGTATATCTAGTGTTCCACAGTATGCAAGAATTGTGAGGGGGTCAGTTCTTTCAATTCGGAGCCAACAATTTGTTATAGCCGCTCGTGCTGTGGGAGGAAGAGATTTTCACATTATATTTAAGCATATTCTACCCAACTGTATGGCGCCAATCATTGTTCAGGCTACGTTGGGAGTTGCTTGGGCCATCCTTAATACAGCAGGGTTAAGTTTCATTGGGCTCGGCATTCAACCACCGATTCCTGAGTGGGGAGCCATGCTTTCCAGCGGTCGAAACTATATTCGTGACTTTTCTTATATGACGCTTTTCCCTGGATTGGCCATTATGATCACTATTTTGGCTTTAAACTTCGTTGGGGACGGTCTTCGGGATGCTTTAGATCCGAAGATGAAGCGATAGGAGGACTTCTGAAATGTCTGATTCTAACAAGACTCTTCTCGACATTCGGGATCTCTCCGTTGACTACGAAACAGATAGCGGGACGGTGTATGCCGTACGAAACCTGAATCTTTCGCTGGGATATGGAGAATCTCTCGGTTTAGTGGGAGAAACTGGCGCTGGTAAAACAACTACAGCCTTAAGTATTATGCAACTTATCACTGATCCTGGGAAATACAAATCTGGAGAGATCTATTTTGAGGGCCGAGATATGATGACTCTGCCTGAAATGGAGAAGCGGATTATTCGCGGTGGAGAAATCTCTATGATTTTCCAAGACCCTATGACAAGCCTTAACCCAGTCATTACTGTAGTTCGACAGATAGCAGAAGTCATAAGTCTCCATGAGAATATAACTCCCGATGATGCCAGAAAAAAGGCAATAGAGATGCTTGAAGTGGTAGGTATTCGTCCAGATCGGGCAGATGACTACCCCCATCAATTTTCTGGGGGCATGTGTCAGCGAGTGGTTATAGCTATTGCTCTTGCCTGTAACCCTCAACTTCTTATTGCTGATGAGCCTACTACAGCCTTAGATGTCACTATTCAGGCTCAGGTTCTTGAGCTCATGAAAGAATTAAAAGAAAGGCTTAATACATCACTGATCATGATTACTCATGATTTGGGCATTGTTGCTGAAACGTGTGATCGTGTCGCTATTATGTATGCTGGAAATGTAGTGGAGACGGCTGATACTGAAAGTCTTTTCACCCGTCCCATGCACCCCTACACGACCGGTCTTTTCGATTCTATTCCTGATCTAGATTCTAAAGAAAAAAGATTAAAGGTCATTCCTGGACTCATGCCAGATCCTACCTTGCTTCCAGTTGGTTGTTCTTTTGCCCCCCGCTGTACGTTTGCTTGTGAGTCGTGCGAACGGAATAAACCAACTATGGTGGAGGTTCACCCTGGACATTGGGTTGCGTGCCCAGTTGTTGTAGAAAAAGGAGGGGTAAGCCGATGAATTCCACGGAGCGCCTGCTTGAAGTTCGTGGTTTGAAGAAATTTTTTAAAACGAAGAAAGGCATTCTTCACGCTGTGGATAACGTCTCTTTTGATGTTCACCGTGGCGAAACCCTTGGGCTTGTTGGAGAGTCTGGATGTGGAAAATCTACTTTGGGCAGAGTGGTTATCCGTCTCCTTGATGCTACAGGAGGCCAGGTCTTTTACAACGGAGAAGATATTTTGAAATATAGGGGGCAGAAACTTTGGGATTTGAGACGAGTGGCCCAGATCGTTTTTCAGGACCCTTATTCGAGTTTAAACCCACGGATGTCTGTTTCCAGCCTCATCGCTGAGCCCCTGGAAGTTAATAATATATGCAAAGGGGCGGAAAAAGAGGCAAGAATTCGCAAGCTTATGGATACTGTGGGGTTGGCGCAACGGCTTTATAATGCATATCCTCACGAACTGGATGGGGGACGGCGACAGCGCATTGGCATAGCCCGGGCTCTGGCTCTTGAACCGGAGTTTATTGTCCTTGATGAGCCAGTCTCAGCTCTCGATGTTTGTATTCAGGCTCAGATATTGAACTTGCTCATTGACTTGCAAGAAGACATGGGATATACGTATATTTTTATCTCCCATGACCTGAGCGTGGTAAAACATATATCTGATCGCATTGCTGTTATGTATTTGGGATGTATTGTGGAGATGGCAGGGTATCAAGAGATATTTGATGCTACCATGCACCCCTATACAAAGGCTTTGCTGTCGGCTATCCCCATACCGAAGTTTGGAGTGAAACGAGAACGTATTCTTCTGGAAGGGGATGTCCCAAGCCCTATTAATCCACCTGAAGGATGTCGTTTCGCAGGGCGTTGTCACTATAAAAAAGATCTATGTATGCGCAAGACGCCAGAACTTCGAGAGATGGCTTCCGGCCATTTTGTGGCATGTCATTTTGCCGAGGAACTTTTTGAGGGGAGAAAGAATTAATGAAGCCAGTAGTAGAGAGGTTTCTTCGTTATGTAGCAGTAGCTACAGATGCTGATCCTCAGTCAGCGAAAGTTCCGAGCTCTTCTGGTCAGCTTTTCTTGGCCAAAATGCTGGCAGAAGAGATGAAATCCATGGGACTTTCAGATGTGGAAGTAAGCGATCATGGGTATGTAATGGGATCCTTACCAGCAGCTGCAGAGGAATATCCCGTAATAGGGCTTATAGCCCATCTTGATACATCGGATGCTGTGTCTGGGAAAAATGTGCGGCCACGTATTGTTGAAAACTATGACGGTAAGGATATTTTGTTGAATCCCCAGGAGAAAATCTTTCTTTCTACAAAGGATTTTCCTGAAATATTAGACCATGTAGGGGAAGACATTATCGTCACAGATGGAACAACCCTCCTTGGTGCTGACGATAAGGCTGGCATTGCTTCTATACTTGCAGCGCTGGAGTACCTCATAGATCATCCGGATATTCCTCATGGTACGGTTCGGGTAGCTTTTACTCCAGATGAAGAGGTGGGGCATGGAGCAGCGTTGCTTGATCTAGAGCGTTTTGGAGCAGATTTTGCCTATACTATTGACGCTGGTCCTATTGGAGAACTTTGTTACGAGAACTTTAATGCGGCAAGCGCTACGATTGAGATAAAGGGAAGAAGCGTTCATCCTGGCCGAGCGAAGGGGAAAATGATTAATGCTATTTTGATAGCTCAGGACTTTTTGGCCGCATTGCCTCCCAAAGAAATCCCAGCCTGTACAGAAGGGTATGAGGGATTTTTTCACGTATGTTCCAATGTGGGAACCGTTGAGAATGCCACGATAGAGTTGATCGTCCGAGATCACGATTCAGAGCATTTTGAAGGGCGCAAGGCCTTGTTGCAAAAAATAGTGGCAGAGCTTAACTCCCGATGGGGAGAAGGGGCTGTTTCTCTGACGATGCGTGACGAGTATCGCAACATGGCTGAAGTGTTGCAGCATTCTATGCATATAGTTGAAAGAGCCTATAAAGCAATGGAATTGGCTGGAGTTACACCGCGTGTCAAGCCTGTTCGGGGTGGTACAGATGGAGCGCGCCTTTCTTTTCGTGGACTGCCGACGCCTAATGTTTTTGCCGGTGGACATAATTGCCATGGCCGATTCGAGTTCTTGCCAGTTCAATCTTTGGAAAAGTCCATGGAGGTTGTAGTTGGTATTTTAACTGGGACAACGGTTTAAGAACAACATCTGAAGGAGGGTCTAGATGGAAGCTTTTTTACCTGCGGAAGAACAAGCTTTCCAATATGTGATTGGCTTAATAGTTGCCCATGAATTACAACCAGGAGATCGTATGTACGAGCCTGAGCTTGTTCAAAAAATGGGTATGAGCAGAACGCCCATCCGTACGGCTCTCAGTCGTTTGGTAGCAGACGGAGTGTTGGAGAAAGTCCATGGTCAGAGAGGCTACCAGGTTCCTAAACTTTCTTTAGAGGATATGGAGAAAGTTTTTACGGCCAGGCAGGCTTTAGAGGGAATGATAGCTCGAGAAGCGGCCATTCACCGTACAGAACTTGAAGTGGAGGAGCTGTGGAAAGTCAACGAACGCGAGATGGATATTGTTTTAAGCAGGAAGGAAGCTACGCAGCTTAACGAACTTTTTCATCGAAAGCTAGTACGAATGGCTCGAAATGAATATCTTGAGCGGTCTTTTGAGGCTCTCTATTTACGTTCATCTCTTTATATCTTTTACTTTGGAAGGTTTTTCCTAGACGGGCAAAGCCGGGAGTTATCTTCGCATAGGGAAGGGAACAATTATACATATGAAGAGCACCGGGCTATTATTCAGGCAGTGAGTGACCAAAATGGTGAATTAGCTCGTCAGCTTATGGAGCAGCACGTCTATAATACGTGGCGAATCCGAGTGATCAATTCCCCTTTCTTTGATGGATAATTTGTTTTATCATAAATAGCCAAGATAAAAATGAGAACGGAGCATAGAGGTACCCAAGTGTTGATGCTCCGTTCTTTTTTAGGCCAGAAGGAGGAACGAGAGTAATGTCTTCAGTGGTAGAGCGCTTCCTGAAATATGTTTCTTTTGATACTCGTGCAGTAGAAGATTCTTCAAGTGTTCCCAGTTCGAGTGGACAGATGGAGTTGGCCCGAGAGGTGGCGAAGGAGATGGAGGCACTTGGCATGGTGGATATTTCAGTAGATGATCATGCCTATGTTATGGGGACTTTCCCTGGCAACGTGAAAAAAGAAAGAGTTCTTGCAGTCGGTTTTATCGCTCATCTCGATACCTCCTATGAAGTAACCGGCACGAACGCAAAACCCAGAATTGTTTCCTACGAAGGCGGAGATATTGTGTTGAACGAAGAACAAAATATTCTCCTTTCTCCTCAAGATTTTCCTGAGCTGGAACATTATAAGGGGCACGATTTAATTGTTACCGATGGTACCACTCTTCTTGGTGTGGATGATAAGGGTGGTATGGCTCAAATTATGGCTGCTGTGGAATATTTAAAAGATCACCCTCACATTCAGCATGGTCCTGTAAAGGTTTGTTTTACTCCTGACGAAGAGATTGGTCATCAGGCGAAACTTTTAGACCTGAAGAAATTTGGGGCGAATTTTGCTTACACAGTAGATGGAGGGCCTTTGGGAGAGTTGAATTTTGAGACCTTTAATGCAGCGAAAGCGGTCATTACTATATATGGAAGAAGCGTTCATCCTGGCACGGCGAAGGACAAAATGATCAATGCCGCCCTTATAGGTACGGAATTCGCAGGGATGTTCCCTTTTGACGAGACTCCAGCAAAAACAGAAAAATACGAAGGGTTTTATCACTTGGTCTCTTTTCAGGGGAATGTGGAAAAAACGGTATTGCAGTATATTATCCGAGATCATGATTGGCAGAGGTTTCAGGACCGTAAGCAGAGAGTTGCTGACGTGGCTCAAAGTTTCCAAGAGAAGTACGGTACTCACGTACTGGAGTGTAAGATTGAAGATCAGTACTTTAATATGGCCGAGAAAATCAAGGATGCCATGCATATAGTGGAGACAGCAAAACAAGCGATGAAAGACGCAGGGATTGAACCCCGTATAGTGCCTGTCCGTGGTGGTACAGATGGATCCAGTCTCTCTTTCAGAGGGCTTTTGACGCCCAATCTCTTCACAGGGGGACATAACTATCATGGTCGTTTTGAATATGTGCCCATTTTTGCTTTAGAGAAAGGCGTAGAGGTTATTGTCAACATTATCAAACTCTACGGAACTCGTTCGGCCTAGCGATACATACAGTGATTGGGTATGTAAAAAGCACAGAATACAAACGGAGCGGATTTTTATAATAGGTCCGCTCCGCTTTTTATCGTTTATTGAGAGGATTTTTCTACAAAGTGTTGAAACAGAGGAAGCATAAGATCCGATAGAGAGAGCATCATTTCCGGATGCCACTGTACCCCCATTACGAAAGGATCTCCATCTTTTTCCACAGCTTCTATTACTCCGTCGGCAGCTTGTGCTGTTACCTTGAGACCCTTCCCACAATTTTTGATACTCTGATGGTGATAGCTGTTCACAGCTATTTCATGTGGAAATAGAGATGCGAGAATAGAGCCTGTTGCTATCTTTATAGAGTGGGTGGCTTCACCTCGTGGAGCATCTTGTGAATGTTTTACAAAAAAATTGTCTTTACAGCTAATATCTTGGTAGAGAGATCCTTCCAACGCAACATTAAGAAGCTGCGCTCCTTTACAGATCCCCAGGTAGGGTTTTCGTGCCTCTAGAGCAGCTTGGATTATGGCAAGTTGAGAACGATCGACAGACGCGGACACAAATCCTAATTTTCTCTCGGGCTCTTCTCCGTACAGGAGGGGATTTATGTCGTAACCTCCAGAAACAAGAACGCCATCCACTCTCTCTATCAGGAAAGGAGCCAAACTCAAGTTTTCTACTACAGGTAAAATGACAGGTACCCCCCCTGCTTTTTCTATGGCTTTTGTATAGTCTCTGTTGACATAATTTCGTTCGAGACCTGGCATATCTTCGCTTTTTTCAAAAAGAATATTGCCAATAATGCCGATAACAGGTTTTTTCACAAACGACCATCTCCTTTTCTAGCCCTGTTTATAACAGACATAAAATTTTTCGGAAGGAGGATATCTCCAGGAAATTTTAAATGTTACTCTATGTCGAGTCCTATTGTTTTTTGCTTAAGGTCCTCAAAACGGTGTAAAGAAGATCAACACCCATGGGAAGAACGGTTTCATCGAAATCAAAGCATTCGTTATGATGACCGGCCTTGAGGGTGGATCCAAGAATTATGTATGTTGCTTTCCCACCACGTTCCTGTACCCGTTTCATCATCCATGTGGCATCGTCACTCCCGCCTGGGGCTGCATCTCTCTCTATCTCTGCAAAGGTTCCCATAGAGCGGGCCGCGTCGACAATAATATCCACAATTTCACCATCACTTTGTGTTGTAGTGGCGGAGCCAGTTTCTTGAAGGGTCTTTTCTGTTCCGTACATAATTGCAGCCCCTTCTATAATATCTTTTGCCCGAGAGTAAACATAAGCTGCAATTTCCTCCGTTTCTCCACGAGTTTCCACTTTCATAAGAGCTTTGGGCGGAATAACGTTGCGACCTTCACCTGCCTGTAGGACCCCTACGTTGATTCGTGTCATTCCTCGGGAATGGGGAGCTATGGCATGAAGATTCAGTGCGGCGCTGCATGCCGCCAGGAGAGCGTTTTTCCCGTCTTGCGGAGCGGCTCCGGCGTGGGATGCTTTCCCTATAAAATTCACGTCAAACTTAGTAGTGCATAAGAATCCATGTGTGCCGGCAGTCAGCTTTCCTGTAGGATTTGACATGCCCAAATGAAGGGCAATGAAGTAACTACAATCATCAAGAATGCCTCTATCTGCCATTGCTTTTGCGCCACGTACTCCTTCCTCGGCAGGTTGGAAAATAAGTTTGATTGTCCCTTTGAGGGTACTCTCTTCTCTTTTTAGTATTTCAGCAAGCACGAGGCCCATGGCCGTATGACCATCATGACCACAGGCATGCATAGCACCTGGATTAACAGAGGCAAAACCTTCCTGTACAGGAATATGAGATGAATTTGTCGTTTCTGAAACATCTACAGCATCCATGTCAAAACGCAGAGCTACTACTGGGCCGGGACGCCCTGTTTCCAATATTGCTACAACGCCAGGATATCCTTCCATCTTATTTATCCACTCTCGAAGGCCTCCCTGGTCAAGAGCCCTCTTTGCATGGCGATCTATTATGTCTTTTGAAGGACGTCCCATGATAGAAGGGATGTAAAAAATTTGACGGCCCAATAGGAGTTTTGTGTAGCCTAATCGAAAAAGGCGTTCTGCTACCAATGAAGCAGTGCGAAATTCTGTCCACGCCGTTTCCGGGTATTTATGAAAATCTCTTCTATAAAAAATAAGTTTTTCTGTCAACGCTTTGTCCATTATCTTTTCTCCATTTCCGTCAGTTTTAAAGTGGATAAAACCAAATATTTTACCCCATAGGGGAGAGCGGATTCATCAGGGATAAAACGATTATTATGAAGCATAGGATACTTTTCACATGCTTCTTCCCGAGGGCAACAACCGATCCATGCAAAAACTGCAGGTACTTTTTCGCTGAAAAAAGCGAAATCTTCTCCACCAAGGTCGGGCATTTTAATGTCGATGAGTCCCCTTTTTCCAACAATTTCTCGAATAACTTCTTTGGCTTTGTTCACTAATTCGACGTTATTCATGAGAGAAGGGTAGCCAAATTTATAATCTACAATTGCTTCTGCGCCAAGGGCCTCTGCCGTCCCCTTTGCCGCACGAGTAATCCATTCAGGCATTTTCCCTCGTGTGCCGGGATCGAAAGTTCTCACCGTTCCATCGAGAAAAACTTCCTCAGGGATAATATTGTAACGGCTTCCACCCTGTATAGTTCCTATAGTAATAACAGCTTGATCGAGAGGGCTCACATTCCTGGAAATTATTGATTGAAGGGCATTGATCACTTGTGCTGAAGCGACAATGGCATCAATGCCTCTTTGAGGAGTGGAGGCGTGAGCCGATCTCCCCTTTATAGTTATATGAAGACGATCTGAAGCGGCAGACATAGCCCCTTCTCGCACTCCAATTGTTCCTGTCTTTAACGTAGGCCATACGTGAATTCCAATCATATAATCTATTGCTGGGTTTTCCAATACCCCGTCTCGAATCATGCCCGGAGCACCGCCTGTAGGGCTGTTTTCCTCTGCCGGTTGGAATATAAATTTAATAACTCCTTTTATGGATCCTTTCAGTTCCGAAAGAATATGAGCGGCTCCTAAAAGCATAGCAGTGTGAGAGTCATGACCGCAGGCATGCATAATTCCGGGATTTTTCGAAGCGAAAGGAACTCCGGTCTTTTCTTCTATGGAGAGAGCGTCCATATCAGCTCGAAGACCGATGGTGGGGCCATTTTGAGAGCCTCGTAACAAACCTACAACTCCTGTGGTTCCTACTCCTGTCCGTACTTCAAGTCCAAGAGAGCGCAATACAGTAGCTACTTTTTCTGCTGTTCGAATTTCCTGGTCGCTGAGTTCGGGATAGGTGTGTATGTCTTTCCAATATGAGAGGTATGTTGAGCGAAAACGTTCTTCCAGAGACAATACTTGCTCGATCATTTTAATAACCCCCTTATGGAGAGATAAAGAGGAACTTTTTTATTTTATCATACAATTTAACTTTAATTTTTTTATGGGAAAATAAAGCATGTTCGAACAAGTACGGGCTTCTCATTGTTGACACATCTTTTTATAATATAAAATATAGTCAATATAGAGAGTGAGGGGGGAACGTCATGAAGTTGGTGTGTAATAGTTTTGAAAACGGAGCAGCTATTCCCCATCATCATGGGCGTCTCTTTGGGAACATCCCGCCTTCTTTGGTGTGGGAAGATGTGCCTGATAATGCTGTGAGTTTGGTGCTTTTCTGCCTTGATCCTGATGCTCTTGCCGGCATATGGACCCATTGGGCAGTCTATAATATTCCGAAAAACAATAATGGGTTGCCACCAGACATGGGGAGGGCCGACGAAACGTCTGATGGGATACGACAGGGTCTCAACAGTTGGGGAGAGATTGGGTATGATGGACCGCAACCTCCTTTCGGTGTTCATCGCTATATCTTCACCCTTTATGCTTTGGATATAGAACTTGGTGTGAAGGGAGGAGCCTCAATTCACTCGGTGGAAAAGGCAATGAAGGGACACATTGTTGGGACGGCAGAACTCATGGGAAAATTTGGAAAGTGACAATAGATAATCAGAAAAGATCTTGCTTCTAAAAGAAAAGACTGTTAGAATACCCGTCGGCGGTCTTCTCCGGGGGGTTCAGCCCTGTGCGGCAGATCCCCGTGAATTCTGTCAGGCCCGGGAGGGAGCAGCAGTAAGCGGAGTGTTCTGGGTGCCACAGGTAGCTGGATCTCCCGGAGAGGGCCGCTCTTTTTATGCTTTTTTTTCGTTCTTCTCTTCATCTTCGTCGTTCTTGAAAACCATCCCTGCGGGAGCGATGTCAATAAGTGCTTCTATGAGTTTTTCAAGGTTGTCCAAGTCAGGGTCTTGGGCTTCGTGAACACATTTGTTGATGTAGTTTTTCAATATTTCAATACAGGCTTTTTGCATGGCTTTTCTCGCTGCAGAAAGCTGAAGGAGTACGTCGTAGCAGGGTTTGTCTTCAAGAATCATTCTTTGAATGCCGCGAAGTTGCCCTTCAACTCTTCGTAACCGGTTAAACATTGCTTTTGCTGCTGGTGACATATCGTCGAGCTTATTAACGAGGGAATTTTTACCCATTGTTGATCCTCCTTAAGAGCGATGTTTTTCACATCTTTATCTGTCTAACAATACAGGGTATATGTTGTTTCTGCAATAGTTGAAGGGGTATCTTCATTTGTGATATACTGTCCGGTGGCCCATATCACACACATGAACTGATGGGGGTGGGGGTGTCTTTGTTTAGCAAGGATCCTGCTTCCAGGCGATGTTTGTGGAGGGAAAACCAAATATCAGGAGGAATATGCTATGTCTGTAGTAAGTATGAAACAGCTTCTTGAATGTGGCGTCCACTTTGGACACCAGACGAGACGGTGGAATCCTAAGATGAAGCCGTATATTTTTACTGAAAGAAACGGAGTCTATATTATTGACCTTCAGAAGACAGTGAGAGGGTTGGAGAAGGCGTATAGTTTCGTACGTGAAATTTCTGAAAATGGTGGTTCGGTTCTTTTCGTGGGAACCAAACGGCAGGCTCAGGATACAATTCGAGAAGAAGCTATGCGCTGTGGGCAATATTATATAAACCAGCGCTGGCTGGGTGGACTTCTTACTAACTTCTCCACCATTCGGAAACGGGTCAACAGAATGATTGAGCTTCGTCGTTTGACAGAGAACGATACATGGGAGGATCTTCCTAAAAAAGAAGTAGTTCTTCTCAAAAAAGAGTTAGCCAAACTTGAAAAATATTTGAGTGGTATCGCTGGGATGAAGGCTCTTCCAGATGCCCTCTTCCTTATCGATCCGCGAAGAGAAGAAATAGCTGTTCTTGAGGCTAAGAAACTTATGATTCCTGTGATTGCCATCGTCGATACAAATTGTGACCCTGAAATGATCGATTATCCTATCCCGGGCAATGATGATGCTATTCGGGCTATAAAGTTGATTTCTGGCCTCATGGCAGATGCTGTAATTGAAGGGAAACAGGGAGTGGATGCCGCAGTTGAAGGGCATGAGGCAGCTGAGGGACAGGAAGAAGTTGGCGAAAAAGACATTATCGAGGTTCGAGAGCGTCTTCTTGAGACTTATGACGATAGCGAAGAAGAATAATAATTAAGGAGGACGTATTAAGCATGGCGGATATTAGTGCATCTGCAGTAAGAGAACTCAGAGAACGTACCGGGGCAGGCATGATGGATTGTAAACATGCCCTTGTAGAGACAAATGGCGATATGGAAAAGGCTATTGATTTCCTTCGTGAAAAGGGAATTGCGAAGGCCGCAAAGAAAGCGGCTCGTACAGCTGCAGATGGTAGGGTTTTCTGCTATTTGCACACCAACGCCAAAATTGCCTCCATGGTTGAGTTGAATTGTGAGACTGACTTCGTGGCGAAGACCGATGAGTTCCAGGAGCTTGGACATGAATTGGCTATGCAGGTGGCAGCTACTGCACCTTTATATATAGATCCTGAAGAGATTCCTATCGAGGTTCTGGATAGAGAGAAAGATATCTATCGTCAGCAAGCTCTTGACGAGGGGAAACCTGAGAAGATCGTAGATAAGATAGCGGAAGGGAAGGTTCAGAAGTATTACGAAACAGTCTGTCTTCTTGAACAGCCCTACATCCGTGATGGAGATAAGAAAGTTAAAGATTTGGTTATAGCAAACATAGCCAAACTGGGCGAAAATATAAAGGTTGGAAAAATCGCCCGATTTGCTATTGGCGAATAAAAAAACAGGGGCGAGGTCGATATTCAGGACCTCGCCTTTTTTGTGTTTGTTGATTGTTAGGGAATAGATGGAGGATTTAGAGCATGTTCAAACGGGTGTTACTGAAGCTATCAGGAGAGGTTTTAGCTGGAACGAAGGCTTTTGGGCTTGATTTTGAAGCGATACGCTCTATATGTGAAGAAATAGCGGAGGTAGCGAATTCTGGCATAGAGATAGCCATGGTTGTTGGTGGCGGTAATATGCTTCGCGGCAGAGATGTGGAGACAATGGGTATAGAGAGAGCTCAAGCTGATTATATGGGGATGCTAGCTACTGTTATTAATGCTCTTGCCCTTCAGGATACATTAGAAAAACTAGGTGTTCCTACTCGGGTTCAGACTGCTGTAGAAATGCGTCAGATAGCAGAGCCCTATATTCGGAGACGAGCTATCCGCCATCTTGAAAAAGAGAGAATCGTTATTTTCGCTGGTGGAACTGGGTCGCCTTACTTTTCAACCGATACTGCGGCGGCTCTTCGCGCTGCTGAGGTAGGGGCCGATTGTTTGTTGAAAGCTACAAAGGTAAATGGTATATATAATGAAGATCCGGAGAAAAACCCAAACGCAATTCTTTTACATAGAATAACCTACATGGATGCATTGCAGAAGCAATTAGAAATAATGGACGCGGCGGCTTTTTCTTTATGTATGGAAAATAAGATTCCAATAGTGGTTTTAAATGTTTTGAAAAAAGGTAATTTGAGCGACTTCTTGCTTCATGGGAAAAAAGTTGGCACCATAGTCTCGACGGGGAAGGAGGAGTTTTATAGTGCCTAAACAAGAAATTTCAACAATGAAAGAAAAGATGGAGAAAGCTGTTGAACACCTAAAGGAAGAATATATCGGTATTCGAACAGGTCGTGCCCACCCAGGGCTTGTGAACGATATTAAGGTCGATTATTACGGGACCCAGACCCCTATTAAGCAACTTGCCACAGTTTCTGTGCCCGAAGCCAGGCAGATTGTAATAGCTCCCTTCGATAAGTCGATATTGAAAGGGATAGAGAAGGCCATTCAGGCCTCTTCTCTTGGCATTAATCCTCAAAATGATGGAGAGATCATTCGGTTAACCCTTCCTGAACTCACGAAGGAGCGGCGTATGGAGCTTTCGAAAGTAGTGGCTAAATATGCTGAGGAAGCTAAAATAGCGATTCGTAATCTTCGTCGTGATACGAACGATACTCTGAAAAAGATGGAAAAAGATTCACTGATTAGTGAGGATGATCAGCGGAAATATACTAAAGACGTACAAGATGTTACAGACGAGTATATTCGTAAAATTGATGAGATTTTGAAAAACAAAGATAAGGAAATTTTAGAAGGAGATTAATGTATTTGGGTTTTCTCTTTTAATTTTAAAGGGCCTCGCGTAACGAAGCGAGGCCCTTCTTTTTATTGTACGTGCGGTGTCCTGATAGTTTAGAAGAATACTTCCTTTAAGATAAAAACAAGGAAGAGGAGGAACATCATGGGGCTAATCTCTTTTTTCCGTCCTGTACAGATTTTTATAATTACAAAACTAATGACACCAAACTCAATTCCAGCAGCGATGCTATAGCTGAAAGGCATCGTGAAAATAGCGATGCATGCAGGAACGATATCTGTCCATTCGCCGAAATCGAAGCCCTTGAGACTCATCATCATAAAGATACCCACCATTATCAAGGCTGGGGCTGTAGCACATGGTGGCACAACAGCTACGATGGGGCTGAAGAAAAGAGCGAGCAAAAAGAGAATAGCCGTAACGAGAGATGTGAGTCCAGTTCGCCCTCCCTGTTCTACACCGCTAGCGCTCTCAACAAAAGAAGTGACAGTAGAGGTTCCAAGAATGGCTCCGGCCACAGTCCCTACCGCGTCTGCGAGCAGAGCTTCTTTTGCTCGTGGTAAATTCCCCTCTTTGTCAAGCATGCCTGCTCTGTTTGTAACTCCTACCAGAGTTCCCACAGTGTCAAAGAAATCTACGAAGAAAAAGGTAAAGACAATAATCCAGAAATCAGCATTCCAGAAAGCAGAAAAATCGAGCTTGCCTACTATAGGAGCAATGGAAGGAGGCATAGAAATAATCCCTGAAGGCATGGATGTTACGCCGAAGGGAATGCTTAGAGCGGTGATAATCAAAATCCCCCAAAGAATAGACCCACGAACTTTACGAGCTTCCAAGATTACCATGAGAAAAAATCCGGCAATAGCGAGGAGAGCGGAAGGGCTTTTTAAATTCCCCATCCCTACAAGTACTGCATCATTTTTCACTATAATGCCGGCACTTTGGAGGCCTATGAAAGTTATGAAAAAGCCGATGCCTGTGGATATACCGATCTTAAGAGAGGTGGGGATAGCATTTACTACTTCTTCGCGGATGCGGGTGAGAGTTAATGCTACAAAAATAACTCCTTCAGTAAAGATAGCAGCTAAGGCTGTTTGCCAGCTTATGCCCATGTTGAGGACTACGCCAAAAGCAAAAAAAGCATTGAGCCCCATACCCACAGAGAGGGCGATAGGGTAATTAGCCAGAAAAGCCATAAGTAATGTGGCAAAAGCACTGGCCAGACACGTAGCCGACATAACAGGGCCAAAAGGCATTCCCGCTTTTGACATAATGTCAGGATTGACGAAAATAATGTACGCCATCGTCATAAAGGTGGTTACTCCAGCTAATATTTCTGTACGAGCATCACTACCAGCTTCTCGTACCTTAAAAAAACTTTCGAGCCATGAAGCCATATCAAAGGAACCTCCCATTTAAATAAGGTTGTAAAGGTTAAAATAGAGACAGTGGGAAGTATAATCCAAACTTTTATAAAATACAACAATCTAAAGTAAAGAGTTCCAGAGAATATGTGAGTTTTATCTACTGTCCCAGTATGAAAATTAAAGTAGAAAACTATTTATATACCTTTTGTTGTATCTGTTAGTTGTAAAATCCTGTTACAATAAAAGTCGAATGAAGTATCAATGGAGGTGACCCTTTTGGCTTTACCGAAAGTGTATGTAAGTCAGCGTATATTGAAAGAGGGCAGAGATATTTTAGAGGGGCAGGTCTCTTATCGTATGTGGGAAGGAGAAGGTGCCCCAGACAGAGGCGTTTTATTACGAGAGGTTCAATTTATAGATGGGCTTCTTTCCATGCCGGCTGACAAAATTGACGAAGAGTTTTTTCAACAAGCTCCTCATCTTAAGGTGGTAAGTCAGCATGCTGTTGGATTCGACAATATAGATGTTGAAGCGGCAACTCGTCATGGAGTTCTTATTTGCAATACTCCAGATGTCTTAACTGATGCCACCGCGGATTTGGCTTTTACGCTTCTCCTAGCTGTAGCTCGACGTCTTGTAGAGTGTGGTGGATATTTGAGGAGAGGGGAATGGAGAACGTGGTATCCTGATATGTGGCTTGGTATGGATACTGCTCAAAAAACCCTTGGTATTATTGGGTTTGGAAAGATTGGACAAGCTATGGCACGGCGAGGCCGAGGTTTTGGCATGTCTATTGTATATTTTAACCCGTCTCCTAAACCAGAGGCAGAGAAAGAGGTAGGGGCGAGACGTGCCTCTTTAGATGAATTATTACGCATATCAGATTATGTTTCTATCCATTGTCCTTTAACGTCAGAGACGCGAGGACTTATAGGAGAAACAGAGCTTAAAAAGATGAAATCAACGGCTATTCTTATTAATACAGCGAGGGGATTGGTTGTGGATCAACGAGCCCTGTATAAAGCTTTATCAGAGAAGTGGTTATGGGGTGCGGGGCTTGATGTTTTTGAAGTCGAGCCCGTTCCCGTAGATGAACCATTGCTTTCCTTGCCTAACGTTACGGTTATGCCTCACATGGGAAGTGCCACTTTAGATTCTCGTGGAGGTATGAGTCGGCTGGCAGCTCAAAATCTTATTGACGCATTGCAAGGGCGACGTCCAGCTTATGTAGTTAATCCTGAAGTTTTGGATAGGTAAAAAATAAAAGAGAGAGGCAGCACAAAACCGCCTCTCTCTTTCTCAAAAACTGCAAGGTTCTATTTGAGTTCTTCTAGGAACTCTTTTAATCGCTTCATTCCATCCCGAATCTCTTCGCTAGAGTTGGAATAGGAAACCCTCATATTTCCAGGTACCATGAAAGCTGCTCCAGGCACTCCAGCCACATATTTACTTTCCAAAAGCGCCGTGCAAAATGAACCATCATCTGTAATAGTACGGTTGTCATGTTTTTTCCCCAAGGTGTTTTTCACGTCGATCCAAACATAGAAAGCACCGCGGGGTTCCTGGAAGGAGATGAGGGGCATATCGTTCAAAAGACTGATAATAAGATCCCGCCGTTTGCTAAACTCTCCATGCATGGCTTGTACGTCCTTTTCTGCCCCTCTAAGAGCGCCGAGGGCGGCCCACTGGGCTATAGAGCATGCATTGGAAGTAAGATGCCCCTGGAAAGACCCCATCTTGGCAATAATCTCTGCAGGGCCGAGAGCGTAACCAATACGCCACCCTGTCATGGCAAAAGCTTTGCTTACTCCATTTATGATGATCGTCAAATCTTTAGCTTCTGGGCAGAGATTCAAAATTTGGTGATGCTTCGCCTCTCCATAGACCAGTCGTTCATAGATTTCATCATAAATAATAACAATATTATGTTTTATAGCTAAATCAGCAAGTCCCTTAAGAGTTTTTTCGTCGTAAACGGCTCCGGTGGGATTGTTGGGAGAATTAATCATCATGCAGCGTGTTTTTGAGGTTATAGCCTTTCGTACCCTTTCCAAATCCGGAACGAATCCTGTATCAGATGTGTCGATCAGCACAGCCTTGCCTTCAAAAAGGCGAATTTGCTCCACGTAACTGACCCATGCAGGTGTAAATACCAGTACCTCATCACCAGGGTCCACTGTACAGCCCAAAGCTTCGTAAAGAAGGGGCTTTGCTCCTGCTCCGATGAGAACCTGATTGCTTTCGTAGCTAAGATTAAAGTGGCTCTTATAATAGTTGCAGACTTCTTCTTTCAGTTCAGGGATCCCAGAGGCCGGAGTGTAGTGTGTCTGCCCTTTTTCCATAGCGGTATGGGCGTATTCCAGTGCTGAAGCAGGGGATTGAAAATCAGGCTCTCCTGCACCAAAAGAAATAACAGGTTTCCCCTCTCTTTTGAGGGCTTTGGCTTTGGCTACTACTGCGAGAGTGGCCGATGGTTCCATTCTGCGTGCCCGCTCTGAAATGTGCATTATCTATCAACTCCTGATTATGATGGTGATGATATAGCTACAATAGATATTATACCGATGAGAGGGAGGGGATACCAGCCCTCTTTATTGCCCATATGTTGTGACAATGTTAGAATATTTGTGATCAGAGCTAGTAGATTGGAGGGATGTTTATGGACGTACGCTTTGTAGCGCGAAATGCTGTTATTGACGACGAGCTCCGAGATTATATGAGGGGAAAGATGTCAAAGCTGGATAAGTTTTTTAGCCGCATCCTTGATAATCAGGTTTTGGTGAGCTTCGGTCGGGGGATGTACAATGTGGAAGTTACCTCCAACGCCAACGGAGTCATTATGAGGAGCGAGGAGAATTCTCCTGATATGAGGAAAGCTTTCGATAAGGCCATGAAAAATATCGAACGTCAAATTAAGCGCCATAACGACTACCTCAAAGACAGAGCACAGCTCAAGACACACGATGTTTCTTTTAATCTAGAGGGATTCCCAGAAGTTGAAACTGTTCCCCTCGTAGAAGAAGAAATAGTCAAAGTAAAAAGATTCCCTCTACGGCCTATGACAGCTAAAGAGGCTACGATGCAAATGGATCTTCTCGGACATGAGTTTTTCCTCTTTAAGAATGTGGAAACAGGTACGGTAAACGTGGTGTATAGAAGGAAAAACGGGGGGTTTGGTCTTCTCGAGCCTATCGATTGATCGGGCGACTTTTAGAAAGGTATGAAAGGCCCCTGCGGGGGCCTTTTTTTCTGATACATCCCGACTGGGGGCGATTCTATGCACGAGATGTCTCTGGTTGAATCCATTATAGAGACTCTTTTAGAGTTACAAAAATCTCATAAATGGAATCATATTAATAAGGTTACTCTTCACGTTGGAGCTATGAGGCAAGTGATCCCTGATGTCATGTCTTTTGTGTTTCTTATCGCCACAAAAGATACACCTCTTGCAGGGGCTAAAATGGAGATCATAGAGATTCCCATGAGTTTTAAGTGTAAAAAATGTGACAAAAAATGGGGAGAAGATCAAATGGATTTTGTCTGTCCTCATTGTGGCTCTTTGGATGTTGACGTTTTGTCGGGTATGGAGTTGGATATAGAGTCAGTGGAGGTGGAAGAAGAACATGGCTAAAATCTATAAGATTCAACAGTCCGTTATGGCAGCTGATGAAGAGTATGCCCTGCAGATTCGAAAAGAGATGTCTCGTCGAGGTCTTTTGGTTATTAATATTATAGGGTCCCCAGGGGCCGGGAAAACTACGCTACTTGAAGCGACAAAAGATAAAGCTCCCTTCTCTTTTGCTGTTATTGAAGGTGATATAGCCACTTCTCGAGATGCGGAACGTCTTTCAAAGTTGGGAGTTCCTTCAATTCAGATTAACACTCATGGGGGATGCCATCTTGAGGCGAATTTAGTGAAAAAAGCTCTCGAAGAGTTGCCTCTCGAAGATATTGATGTGATCTTTATAGAAAATGTGGGGAATTTAGTCTGTCCCGCAGAATTTGATATAGGTGAGGACTGGAAAGTAGCAGTGAGCAGTATTCCAGAAGGTGCTGACAAACCTTTGAAGTACCCGCATCTGTTTTCCGAAGCCAAAGCTGTTCTTCTCACAAAGGTAGATCTCGTCCCTTACGTTCCCTTTGATATGGATTTATATAAGAATGATCTTTTTCACTTAAATCCCAATGTAGAATGTATTGAGATAGAAGCGTTGACAGGCAAGGGTATTCAGAAGTGGGTATCCTTGGTGGAGAAATTATTAAAGGAGAAGCGTTCTGAATGTCTGTAAATGACCCTATTTTAGAGAAGTTGAATCCGCGGCAACAGGAGGCTGTTTCTTATTGCGACGGCCCATTACTCGTTCTTGCTGGGGCAGGAAGTGGCAAAACAAGAGTTTTAACTCATAAAGTAGCCTACCTTATTAATAAGGGATATGCCTCCCCGCGGGGGATACTTGCTGTAACGTTCACGAATAAAGCAGCCCGGGAAATGAAAGAGCGTGTAATATCTCTAATCGGAGATTCTGCGGCTATAATGCAAGTAAGTACTTTCCATTCTTATGGCCTTCATTTCCTTTTTCGAAATAGCGACCAGCTAGAATTTCTTGGCCTCAAAAAAGGTTTTGCTATTTTTGATCGTAACGATAGCCGATCTCTTGTGAAAAAAGTAATGGAGGATTTGCGCCTCGATCCGAAACAAATTGATCCATCCCATGTTCTTGACAGAATTTCGAAGGCAAAAACAGAAGGAAATCCTAAAACTTTAGAGCCTTTAGGGTTGGAGGGCATAGAACATCAAGTTTATAGCCTATACAATGAAGAGTTGAGGAAGCAGAATGCTATAGATTTTGATGATCTCCTGGTCCTTCCCCTCCATCTTTTAACCGTTGATAGTGACCTTCGAAAGAGGGAGCAGGAACGGCTTGATTGGATTTTGGTCGATGAATATCAGGACGTAAATAAACCTCAATATCTTCTTTTACGCCGTCTTATAGGTACTTCAGGTCGAATTATGGTTGTAGGAGATCCAGACCAATCTATTTATGGATGGCGAGGGGCTGATATGACCATGATCCTTAACTTTGAGAAAGATTTTCCTGCTGCGAAAGTGGTGGTCTTAGATCAGAATTATCGATCCACCGGGAATATTTTGAAAGCTGCAAACTCAGTGATTATGAGCAACGAGCGGCGCAGGAAGAAGAATCTGTGGACAGCCCGGGATATGGGAGATAAAATACACGTCCTTCTTTCACCTAACGAATATAAAGAAGCTGAATTTATTATGTCGGAAATAAAAAAGCTTCATGATTTTCAAGGATATAAATATGGCGATATGGCAATTCTTTATCGCATTAATGCTATGAGCCGAATTTACGAGCAGAAATGCATAGAACGAGGCGTTCCCTATCGTGTTGTGAGGGGTACGGCGTTTTATGACAGAAAAGAAATAAAAGACATGCTTTCTTATATGCGTCTCGCGGTGAATCCGGCAGACTTGGCTTCTTTGTCAAGGGTAGCCAATGTCCCGGCGCGAGGGCTTGGAAAGAAAAGCCTGGAAAAGCTGGGTGAAACTCTCGGTTCTCTTTCTGCAATGGAAGCCCATCAAATTTGGGCGGTCATAGAGGAGGGGAAAGAGCTTACCCTTTCGGGGAAAGCACGTGCAGGGGCTATGGAACTAGCTCTTCATATGTCGGCTATTTTAAAGAAATCCCAAAACTTCCAGGATGTGTTGCTTTATATCCTTGACAGCATTGGTTATCAGGAGCAACTGAAAAAAGATGATCCTGAAGGATGGGAAGAGCGAGTGGAAAACATCCGCGAGCTGGGGTCTCTCATTTCATCAGGGGGGGATCTTGCCGAAGTGCTGGCGGAGGTGGCTCTCTTTACAGATCTGGAAACTACGGATTTGGGAGATTTAGGTGCAGTAAACTTTTTGACACTTCATGCGGCTAAAGGATTGGAATTTCCAGTAGTGTTCCTTGTGGGGCTGGAAGAAGCTATCTTCCCTCATTTTAAGTGTATGGAAGACCAAGAAAGCCTTGAAGAAGAGCGTCGGCTCTGCTATGTGGGTATGACACGTGCGGAAGAAAAACTTTACATGACAGGAGCACGGAGTCGCCGGCTTTTTGGTTCTGTTTTCAGAAACGGCTTGTCTCGTTTCCTTTGGGAGATTCCCGACGGGAATAAAGAAGTTGAAGACCAAGGCGAGGAGGAGATGTCCTATGCTGGTTTTGGGCGTGACAGGAGACGTAGGGGCTGGTAAATCTACTGTCGCTGGTCTTTGGAAAAATCACGGGGCTTCTATTATTGACGCAGATTGTATAATCCATGAAATATGGAAAGAACCCAGAGTCCTAAAAAGAGTGGAAGAGCGATGGGGAAGTTGCGTTTTTTATCATAATGGCAGCATCAATCCATCAGAGATCGCTTCTCGTATTTTTGCTGACCCCAAAGAATACGAGTGGCTTTGTTCTATTCTCCATCCTATGGTTCGTAAAGAGATGGAACGTCGGATGTTTGCTCTTCGAGGATGGATTGTAGCAGAGATTCCGCTCCTTTTTGAGAATAGTGTGCCGTGGTGGGTAGATTATACAGTGTATGTGACGGCATCTACGTCAACGAGACTTTCTCGGAACGTTTCGCGTGGATGGAATGAGGAAGAGATAGAACGTCGAGAGCGTTTCCTTATGAATACTGAAGAAAAACAGGCTATGGCTGATCTTGTGATACAGAATGAGGGGTCTTTAGAGAGTCTTGAAGAGTCTTTGTTGCGATATGCCGTTGCGTTTAAAAAAATGGCGGCTCTTTGTGTTATTCAGGCGTATAGCTCTGATGAAAAGAGTCTTCGCCGTGCGGCTGTTCGCCTGGGAGCCTCTGGCTGGGCTTCGAGGGTGGAGGTGCAGCCTTTAGTCAATGCTCTTATGCAAAATGGTCGATTATCTATGGGAAAGCGCTATTTGTTGCGAGCTTATTCTTGTGAATTTTACTGGAGATTTGTAGAGGAACTACTGAAAAACGAGGGCGTGAATGAAGTGGAGCTCCTTCATGTTCCGCGTCTATCAGCGGCCCTTCGAAATGATTTAGTGGAGGAAATGAACGGTTGAAAGTTATAACGAGCCATATGGGGAACGATTTTGATTCCATAGCAAGTATGGTTGCCGCTTCGAAACTTTATCCCGACGCCATACTCTCTCTTTCTGGCTCTACAAGCCGGACGGTTCGGGATTTTTTGCGAAAATTTCCTCGTCGCTGGCCTATTGTGACTCCCCGAAAAATTAGGAAAGATGAGATTACTCAGCTCATTGTAGTTGATACCCGTTCCCGGTCGCGCATCGGTCCTTTCGCAACTCTTTTGGGGAAAAAAGATGTTATTGTTCATGTTTATGATCATCATCCTCCCTCCGCCGATGATATTGACGGAGAGCTGATAGTTATAGATCCTATAGGTGCCACTACTACCTTGTTGGTTGAAATTCTTTTTGAACGGCAAATCCCCATTACGCCTCAAGAAGCGACGCTTTTCGCTATGGGAATATATGAAGATACAGGCGGACTGACTTTCGGGGGAACGACTGAAAGAGATTTTGCTGCTATATCTCGGCTTAAAGAGATAGGGGCCGATTTGACTATTATTCCTTCCCATATTGAAATGAGCTTTTCTGCTTCGGAGCGGCGAATTCTCGACTTATTAATTGAAAATGCATGGGTTCGCTATATTAACGGGGCCAGGGTTGTACTTTCTTTTACCTCTTCCCCAATATATATAGATGGGTTATCCCTTTTCGTTCATCGGCTTCGAGACTATTTCGATGCGGATGTAGCCTTGGCTGCTGTTAAGATGGAGAAGAGGACATATGTAGTGGCGAGAAGTCACGAGAAGGTGCTTGATGTTTCTCAGTTTTTAGCTCATCTGGGAGGAGGGGGGCATCCTCAGGCCTCGTCTGTAACGCTTCATAATGTTCGTCCGCTCTCTATTCTAGAGAGCCTTGAGAAAAAACTAGAGGAATCCATTCAACCTCGCTTAACCGTTGAAGACATTATGACAAGTCCTGTCATGGCGGTAGAACCTGATTCTTCAGTGAATGATGCATATAGAATCATGATTCGTTATGGACATTCAGCCCTTCCGGTTGTACGAGGAGACACTCTAATAGGTATTATTACCCGAAAGGACCTTGATAAGGCTCAACTTCACGGTTTTGGCCTGGCTCTTGTAAAAGAATTTATGACAGAGGGTGTTATCTCTATTTCAAAAGAGGCATCTATAGCGGAAGCTCACCGTATCCTGGTTTTTCACAATATAGGAAGATTGCCTGTTTTGGATGGGAAGATTCTTGTTGGTATTGTAACTCGCACTGATCTTGTTCGCGCACTTTATCCAGAATCCCTTCCGCCGGAAGAGCGAAAAATAGCTTCAGAGCTTCCATGGTCGGCCGATCTTTCCGACCTGTTGATGGTTCGACTGGCACCCCCACAACAGGCTATATTGCAGAAACTGGGAGAACGTGCGCAGACCCTTGGTATGAAAGCATATATTGTGGGCGGAATTGTACGGGATCTTATGTTGGGCCGAGAGGGTCTCGATTTAGATGTGGTGGTGGAAGGCAGCGCGGTGGATTTTTTGAAAAGTCTGGATTGGGAGGGATGTCGAGTTTCTGTTCATGAACGTTATAAAACAGGAACGCTTATTTTCCCTGATGGAATGAAGGTTGATGTGGCAACAGCGAGACGGGAGTTTTATGAATATCCCCTCGCCCAACCCAAAGTGGCAAGTGATTCATTGAAACACGACCTGTATCGCCGCGATTTTACTATTAATGCCATGGCTATTTCCATTACCCCTGATACATGGGGAACTCTGATAGATTATTTTGGTGGCCGCCGAGACCTGAAGAAAAAGGTACTGAAGGTTTTGCATAACTTAAGTTTCGTAGAGGATCCAACTCGCGTTATTCGTGGAATTCGCTTAGAACAACGGCTTGGTTTCCGCATGGAGGATAATACGTTGCGCCTTCTGAAAAGTTGCTTGAGGGGGGGGCTCCTTTCGAGGTTGTCCGGGTTTCGTCTGCGAAGCGAGCTGGAACTTTTATTTCAGGAAAAAGCTCCTTATCCGGGAATGAAACGAATGGCCGAGTTAGGAGCTTGGGATATTTTATTTCCAGGAATACGGATTGGAAATGTAGTTATTCGTACATTCCGTCGCCTTTCGGCTTTTCTTATCCGCATTTCCAGAGATTTCCCAGATTTTAAGGGAGCAGAGTGGCTTGCTTTCCTCGCAGCTCTTGTTATGGAGTCGTCTGAGAGTCTTCAATTTTCTGTCTTAGATCGCTTGAACCTGTCTCCTAAAGAGCGGGAAATTATGGAGGAGTCTCTTCAGGGGCTTCGTACAGCTGATCAAGAGCTCGGAGGAAGAGCCGCTAGAAAAAACTCAGAAATTTATCACTATTTAAAGGAAGTTTCTCCAGTAGCAGCCCTTTTCTGGAGTGCAGCGACAGAGAGATGGAGAGTGCGTCGGCGAATACTTTTGTATCTCTCTCGACTGCACAGTACGCATAGCAGCCTCACTGGACAGGATTTGATCCGGATGGGATATAAAGGGGGCCCTAGCCTGGGGCGTATCCTTTCTAAACTGAAGGATAGTTGCCTTGATGAGGAGCTACCATCTCGAGAAGAAGAGCTGATATGGCTTGAAACCCATTTCCCTAAAGGAGAGTGAGAGGGATGTTCCGTTTTCCACCTATTGCTGAATTATTGTTGAGTTTGCCTGCTATATTGTGGGCTATAACCTTTCATGAATTTTGTCATGGTTATGTAGCGTACCTTCTTGGAGATCCTACAGCAGAGAGAGCTGGGAGGTTATCTCTTAATCCCTTAGCGCACTTAGACCCTATTGGAGCTCTTATGCTCCTTTTCTTCAGATTTGGATGGGCGAAACCTGTTCCTATTGACCCAAGATATTTTAAAAACCCTCGACGGGATATAGTTCTTGTTTCCCTTGCTGGAGCAGCTGGTAACTTGGCAAGCGCCATGTTTTGCGGTCTTTTAGTACGGCTTTTTCCTTATTTCTTTCTTGGGAATCCAGCTTTACGCCTTTTCATGTTCCTCATGGTAGCTATAAATGTGGGACTCGCGGTGTTTAATCTTATCCCTATTCCTCCTCTCGATGGTTCAAAAATACTCTATTACTTCTTACCGCCCCGTTGGATTGAAAAATATTTTTGGCTTGAACGCTATGGTTTTATTATTCTCATGGTCCTTTTGGGGTTAGGTATTATCCCGGCTATTATGAGCCCCATTTCTTATGCCATCATACGATGGATTCTTTAAGTGTATTGATGAGAGGAGAAGAAGTATTTGAATATCCTATTGACTAATGACGATGGAATCTATGCCCCAGGCCTTATGGCTTTGGCCAAACATTTAGCATCGAAAGGTTTCTTATGGTCTGTAGTAGCGCCAGATAGAGAGAGAAGCAGTGTCGGTCATGCCATTACTTTAACGAGACCTCTTCGTTTGTGGAATATTGATCAGAGTCCATATATTCCGGGGCAAAAGGTTTATGCTTGTGACGGTACTCCTTCCGATTGCGTTGTATTGGGAGTTGAGGAGGTTCAAAGTGAGACTGATATGGTTATTTCAGGCATTAACAATGGGCCTAACGTAGGAGATGATCTTACCTATTCTGGCACAGTCTCTGCGGCTATGGAAGGTGTTATCCTGGGTCGTCGTGCTATCGCCGTATCCCTGAATTGCAGTAGTCGAGATAGCGAATGTCATTATGAAACAGCCGCTATTGTAGTGGAGAAAGTGCTGGCAGTTTTAGAGGAAGAGCCTCTTCCCGAAGGGGTGTTACTCAATATTAATGTTCCTAATCTTCCGATCGCCATGTTAAAAGGAATCAAAGTAACAAGAAAAGGAGTCCGGCTTTATGAGGGGAAAGTGACGAAACTGGAAGATCCTAAGGGGCATGTTTATTTTTGGATTTCAGGTCAGCCGGAGGATCAGCTGGTAGAAGGCTGCGATGTCTGGGCTCTTGCCAACGGCTATGTCTCTATTACACCTGTTCATATGGACATGACCCATTACCCATCTCTTGAGCGGTATTCAGGGAATGGCCTTGAAAAAATAAACTTTTAGGTACTTTTTAAAAAAATAGTTGACAGAAGTTCATTGTCGTGTATAATGCTTCTCATACAAAAAAGCATGATACGGCAATGAAAGGGAAGAGTATTCTCCAAACACACCTACAGAGAGAGAAGGCCGGAGGCTGAGAGTCTTCTTGGAATGTGGAGGAGAAGAATAGAACCCTAGAGCTGATCTCGAAGAAAGATCCCCATGGGGAATCAAGTAGAGATGTTAAGGAGAGGACAAAAGGATTTTCCCCTTTTGTCAACGTGGGTGGCACCGCGGGTTACAAGCCCGTCCCTCTTAAAAAGAGGGACGGGCTTGTTTGTTTTTGAGACATTAAGGGAGGAGAACAGAATATGGGAGAGAAGAAGGTTGTTTTAGCATACAGTGGAGGATTAGATACTTCTGTTGCTGCTATGTGGCTGACAGAACAGGGATATGAGGTCATTACCATGACAGCTGACGTGGGGCAATCTGTAGATCTGGAGAAAGCCAAAAATAAGGCTTTACATAGTGGTGCCTCTAAAGCCTACGTTATGGATCTTAAGAAGGAGTTTGTAAAGGAATTTGTGTGGCCAGCGTTGAAGGCAAATGCTCTATATCAGGGAACCTATCCTCTTAATTCGGCTCTCTCGCGCCCTCTTATAGCAAAGGCTATGGCGGCGGTGGCAAAAAAAGAGAATGCAGGCGCTGTTGCTCATGGATGTACAGGTAAAGGACAGGATCAGGTGCGAATGGAGGTATGTACTAATGCATTAAACCCTGAACTTGTCGTGTTGGCTCCTGTTCGAGATTGGCACTTTAGTCGAGAAGCTGAAATGGAGTATGCACAGGCCCACGGAATTCCTGTCTTGGCTACTACTGCATCTCCATACAGTATTGATGAAAACCTATGGGGACGTTCCATTGAGTGCGGCATTTTAGAGGATCCCTGGAATGAACCCCCTTCTGATGCCTATATCCTCACAGTGGATCCGTGGAATGCTCCAGATCATCAAGAGTTTGTGGAGATATCATTTGAAAAGGGAATTCCAGTAGCATTGAATGGAGAAAAAATGGATGGGATTGCGTTGATTCAGTCTTTAAACAATCTTGCAGGGAAACACGGTGTAGGACGTATCGATATGATCGAAGATCGTCTCGTAGGATTTAAGAGCCGAGAGGTTTACGAGTGTCCTGCCGCCATAACTTTAATTACAGCCCATAAAGCTCTTGAAACGTTAACTTTAGATAAGAAAGTGCTTGCGGCTAAAAAGGAAATGGAGACAAAGTTTGCGGAACTCACATACGAGGGCTATTGGTATTCCCCTCTGAAAGAATCTATTGATTCTTTTATAAACACGACGCAAGAATATGTAAATGGAGTTGTGAAAGTTCGACTTTACAAAGGGCAAGCAGTTGTTCGAGGCATGAAGTCTCCCAGTTCGATCTATCAAATGAATATAGCTACTTACTCAGAGGGAGATGTTTTTGATCATCAGGCAGCGGTTGGGTTCATTAAAATATGGGGATTACCGCTGAAGACGTGGAAACAGGTTCATAAAGATAAAATGCCCATAGAGATTTTTCAGTAATTATGTAGTAAAGATTTTTTTCATAAATAGAGAGGAGTGACGATAGATGAAAAAAAACAGTTGGGTATTTGTTCTGTTGGTGACAGTGGTTGTTTTATGGGGTGGATTTGCACAGGCTGCATCAGTTATGGAGAAAGATACTATTGTTGCGGGTACGTCAGGTTCCTATCCGCCTTTTGAGTTTCATGATAAGACGGGAGCTCTTGTAGGGTTCGATATTGATTTGGCCAACGAAGTAGGGAAAAGGCTGGGTAAGAAAGTTGAATGGGTAGATATGGCCTTTGATGGTGTTATCCCATCTCTTTTAACAGGAAAAATTGATATGATAGCCGCTGCTCTCAGCATTACGGAGGAACGAAGCAAAAAGGTGGCTTTCTCTCAACCCTATATGGTAAGTCTCAGTGCTTTTGTACTGCCTACAAATAGCCCTGATGTAAATGGCATGGAGGATTTAAAGGGGAAAAGCGTAGCAGTACAGCTAGCTACGACACAGGATGTGTTTATCTCCGAGGTTGCGGATGTAACGGTGAAGCGCTTCCCTAAACTTAACGATGCTGTGCGAGAAGTAGCCCTAAAACGGGCTGACGCCTCTCTCATGGATGAAACGGTGGCAGAAACCTATATAAATAGTGAAGAATTTAAAGGACAACTTAAAAAATCTTTTACAGTTGAGCTGAAAGGGGCAAAACAGGCTTTAGCTGTAAGCCAAGAAGAGCCTCTTTTCCTTGAAGCTATAAATGAAGTCCTGACAAAACTTGATGAGGAAGGGTTTATTGCAGAACTTCATAAGAAATGGAATACGAAAAAAGAGTAGATTTTGGAAGGTAAAACAATAGAGTAGAGAGTGTGAAATATGGCCTGCTAATTTTTTAGTTAGCAGGCTTTTGCTTTTTGGCAAAGAGCTTTATACGGTGTACAATTATTGTTAATATTTAAAAAATAGTCGCCTAAGAAGGGAGACAGATTTTAGAATGCCAGAACGAAAACCGCTTACTACAAGGGGCAAGGTATTAGCCGTACTTACTGTATTTGTCATGGTGGTGTTTAGTTTTACAGCCCTCGTTGGACGAGAAAAAGTAGGGCTCTTCTTTCAAGGTCGCCTGCGCTATTTTTGGATTGCAGTTATTCTGGGTATTGGCTATTTTGCTGCTCATGATAGGGGGAGAAGGTAAACTCAGGGAACGAAGCATCCATTGAGAGGTCGTTTTTTGTTCACCATAGAGTTCGTTTCAGGGATATGAATACCCTTAAGTTTGAACATTAACATATGATTTCCTATCTACCATGTTCCGCCGTTTTAGCTTTATATGAAATATGTTACAATTTTGAGCGCATGGGTACGTTCTCAATTTTTATATAAGTGACTCTGCCTCTGCAGTGTCAGTATCAACTTGCAAGTTCCGATTTTTACATGGAGGTTCTATCAGTATGTTTTTGCTCAGAATAGCCTGTTTGGCGTGGGCTCTTTTATCGATAGCGACTTCTACTTTATATGGAAGCCAAAGTCTTTCCCTCCCTTCTCTGGCAGAGTTGGAAAACATGGTCGAACAAGGGCCAGAAGTTCTGTCTTCTATGGCGGCTTTGGCGCGGGATGAACATATAGAACACCTTGTACGTCAGAGAAGTGGCCCTAAGTTTTTTGCTGGAATATCTTATGGTTATAGCGATGAACCAGAGTCTGAAACCGCCGAAGAACGAATTTCCTATAATAAAGTTACTGCTCGAGCAGGCGTTTCCTTCCCCATTTTAGGTACATGGACCAAAGAGAAAATAGAGATCCTTCAAAGTGAGCTTCGAACTTTAGAGGGACGAATTTTGGCAGAGCGAACCAGAGAGATGAATCTGATTTCTCTTAGAAAGGCTTATATGGTCTTGTGGGGGGAGGGGCAGAAACGCCGTCTCTTATCTGATTTCTTGAAGAGTCGAGAAGCGACAGAGGCCCTCTTGTCGAAGAGGGTAAGAGAAGGGTTTCTTTTAGAGGCGGATCGACTGGAGTTTTTGTCTGTCTATGATGTAGCTCTTCGAGACGTGGCCGCTTCCTCTCGGATGGAAACACAGGCCCTTCAGGTTATTCGATTGGCTACAGGGCAGTCTTGGCAGGTGACCGAAGAAGTTCCATTCCCAACTCTCCCGGGGTGGGATTATAAGAAGAGGCGCCCTTTAGGAGTGGCCCATCTCACTAATGTGAGATACAACAATAGAGTTTTGGATATTTATGGTCGCATTCTCGAGATCACAAAAAAAATTGATCGGGATGGAACTGTAGAATTTGGTGCTACCGCTGGTCGAGATTTCCCTGGGACTTCCGGGGCAGGAGTTTCCATCCGACTTACAGTAGAAGAACCCTTCGCTTCTTTAAGGGCAAAAAAGGATGAGGCTAGATTAGCTGCTCAAGCAGATTTAGAGCGACATAGAGCCGAAGAGCTGAAGGAACGCCTTCGCCTTGAAGGGGAGTTGGAAGACGCCTTATCTTTGCTGGAGTACGGTTCTCGATCTGTTCAGGCCGGAATAGCAAAAGTGCAAGCTTCCACAGAGGCCGTAAGAGTGCATCACCTCCGCTATGATCGTATTGGTGGAGATGCTTTTGAGAAACTTGAAGAGAGTCGCTATGCCCATCTCCGTGCTGCTCTGGAATTAGTGGATGCCCAAATACTGGTTCTTCAGGCTGCTTCTGAGCTGGTTCGTTTTTTCCCTGAAGGAGAGGTCCAGAGAGGATGTCCTTTATCTATGCTAGGCCTTGATAAGCCTCTTGCGAGTTTGCCGAATTCGCCAGTCGCAATGATTTCCTCTCCAGAGCAAGATGTTCAGACATCTACAATTCTGACACCATCAAGGAAGAATACTTCAGTTTATGTGTGGAATGCGGCTCCCTTCCTCAAGAGCGAGACGAGGCATAGAGAACTGAAAAAACTTCAACAAGCGGGATTCTGTCGAATATTGCTCTCTTTTGATGGACAGGAGATCCGCTCTTTTAGCACGAATAATTCCCGGTTATCTCTCATGGCCTTTTTAGAACAGGCAACGTACATGGGAATTCAAGTTGATCTTTTGCTTGGCGATCCTACCTGGATTTTGCCAGAGCATCGAATGGAGCTTGTTCAACTAATCCGTTTCTTTGCCCCCTTCCCTTTTAAGGGGGTTCACGTAGATTTAGAGCCAGATTCTCTTCCTGGTGCTGCGTCTAAGAGGTCTGAGCTTGCTCTGGAATTGCTCCAAACGTTGAAGGTTGTTCGAGATAATACAGATCTTCCTCTATCTCTTTCTGTCCATCCTCGTTATTTGGAGGGGGAGTTAGGAGAAATTATGGGGCGAGGGTTAGTGGCGTTGTCTATGGAGGACGTAGCAGTGATGTTTTATTCCACCAACGTGGATATGGTGACAGATCGATTTGGAGCCCTTCTTAAAAAATACCCGGATCTTCCATTACTTTTAGCACAAAGTGTGGAGTCTATTTTATCTCCCCGCGAAAGCTATGCCACCTTAGGACGGGATATTCTATGGAGTCGAATTGCCTATTACAACGGAGTGTTCCAAGAAGAGAACTACCGGGGTGTGGTTGTTCAGGCTTGGAAAGATTATGAGGAGATGGTCCGATGAAAGTGCGGTTTACTTCTGGGAAGAGTCGAGATCCCTTTCAGGAAAAAGGGGTACGAATTCCTTATGCTCCAGCTAGAAGAACTTTTCCGCGGTGGCGATGGTATTTTGTTGTGTTGCTGGTCTCTAGCCCCTTGCTGTTTTTTATAGCCAAGGTAAGTGTAGGGGTGTTTTGGGCTACATCTCCTGGGGTGATCTTTATGGAGAAAACCCCGATTAACAGCCCAACATCTGGAGTTTTAATGGAGGTTCATCTTCGAGAAGGCCAGCATATAGCATTGGGAGACGTGATGGCTAAAGTAGCGGATCCTACGCTGGAGATGAAAAGAGCCCCTCTGACAGCAGAAAGAAAAGTCTTGATGGATTATGCGAGCCGTCACATTTCTACTGAACCCTTCAGGGATGCTTTGGTTTTAGCGGAGAGAGTTTTGAAAGAAGAAAAAGCTTATCGATCTAAGATTCAGGAACTTGTTAATGCTGGAGCAGCTACAAAGGCTGACCTCAACGAGGCTCAGAAGAGGGTACTTCGAGCTGAATCTGATGTGATTAAGGCAAAAATAGATCTGAATTTAGCATTGGCTCCCTCTGGAGAGTATAAATCTCAACAGGTTAGATTGGCGCAAATTGATGGAGAACTTGCTGCTATGGCAGATATTATGGGTGGGGTAGCTTTAGCGTCTCCCGTGTCAGGAGTTGTCTTGGCTGTTTTTGCTGTTGTGAACCAAGCCTTGGCTCAGGGGGCTCCTTTAGCGGTAGTGGCTGACCCTCAAACTGCATCTATAGTTACCTTCCTGAACCCTAAAGATCTCGGATTCGTAGAGAAGGGTAAGAAAGTCCGAATACGTTTCCCTGAAGGAACGATGGTGGAGGCTTTCCCTGTGGGGAGACCTACTCTAGCCGAGCCTGCGCCATCGTCTCTTTCAAAACCTCTGACAGAGATTCGTCAGACAGTACGGGTTACCCTCAGTACACGTTCTCCCATTCCGGAGGCCTTTTTGGTGGAGGGGCTTCCTGTAACTGTTCATTGGGGAGGGAGATGGCCGTGGTAGTTGCTTTTACCAGTGAGGAAGGTGTCATATCTATGGAAGAGATCCGGCTTCTTCGGTTTGTCAACTGCGGCAATATTTCTTTTGCGCCTCAAGATGGGGTTATAGATGTAGATACGCTGGAAGATCTGGTTGCTAAAATACGATCTGTTCATGGAGTTATTCTAGATGGGGACTTTTCTAAAGAGACTGTTTTAATGGCGGTCAAGGAGATCAGAAAGATCCCAGAAACCTGTTATTTGCCTGTGTTTTGCTCTCCATCTCTGGATTCCGATTCTGCGCTCTTTACCGATGGGGCTATAAAGTCTTTAGATCAAGCTTGGGAAAAGACGGCAGATATGTGGGGGAAATTGAATGAAGTGGACCGGGGAAGCTTGGAGCTGAGCAGAGATTTTCGTCTTTTGGCCTATTTGGCTCTTCGACAAGAGGGACTGAATCCCTTGCTACAGCCTTTTACCTGCGACGCATATAGGTATCCCATTGCCGAGTTCTTGGGTGGTGAGAGCGAGACGAGGCAATGGCTTCGAAATTTGAGGGATAGAGGTTTGTTGTCACAAGGACCTTTGATTGACCGCATACGCTCGTGCCCCAAGTGCCAATGTACTCATCTCAATTATATCGACGTTTGCCCCAATTGTGGGAGTATCGATATTGTTCCCAAAGAGTTTATTCACTGTTTTACTTGTGGCAGGGTGGGGCCGGTAGATGATTTTCTCCAGGAGAATGGTTATCGTTGTCCTTTCTGTGGTACTCACCTTCGTCATTTAGGTTCGGATTACGATCATCCTTTAGAGAGTTTTTTGTGCAACGATTGCGGACATAAATTCATAGAGGCCCATGTTGTTGTGGATTGCCTCAGTTGCCAAACGAGGTCAGATCCAGAGGAACTTCTCGTAAATACAATTCATGGTTACCGAATATCAGAGAAAGGGCGAGCTGCAGCTAGGGTTGGGTCCATTGATGATGTATATGCTCTTCTAGATCGGCTGAACTACGTTATTCCCGCGTATTTTAACCAACTTTTAGATTGGATGATTTTGTTGAACCGTCGCTACCCGGATCAAACTTTCTCTGTGGTAGGTGTTCGGTTTGTAAATTTAATTCAGGTTTCCGAAAAACTAGGCCGTCATAGAGCTTCTCAAATTGTGGACGCATTAGCGGAGCGGCTTAGGCAGCTTATTCGAAATACTGATGTTACGACCAGGACAGCTACTGGTATATTATTGCTTCTTTTGCCTATGACAGATGAAGCAGGGGCATCTGTAGTGGGTGGCCGGATATTAGAGTTAGTCAATTTAGCAGAAACGTCACCTAAGCCCCAATTCCAACTGGTAGCATTCTCTTCATCTCAGAATATGAGAGAGGGGGAGAGCGCTTCATCTTTACTTGCCAGAATTTTAGGGGAACTTGAGTCCTGATGCTAATACCTGAGCCGTTTTTCCAAATTATTGCTCTGGTTTTAGAAGCTCCTTTGGTCTCTGAGACGTGGGAAATAATTCTCAGATTCATTCCTTTTGTCCTTTTTCTGGAAATGCCTGTCTATCTGCTAATTTTGATGGGAGTACTTCGTTACGGTTTACTTCGGATGAACGAAGTTCCTTGGAGAAGCAGTTACTATCCTTCTGTCTCCTGTCTAATAACGTGTTACAGTGAAGGAGAGGCGGTGCAACAGACTATTCGTTCTCTGTCCAGACAGTTATATCCTGGTCGGATCCAGATTGTGCCTATTATAGACGGTGCTGCGGCTAATAAAGAGACTTACAGTGCGGCTTTGTCTATGAAAGACGAAGTGGATCGGCTTCCCAACCGAGTTTTAAAGGTGGTACCAAAGTGGCAAAGAGGCGGCAGAGTGTCGGCTCTCAATACGGGAATGAACTTTGCTGATGGTGAAATAATCATGGCTTTGGATGGCGACACATCTTTCGACAATGACATGGTAGAACGTGCCACCAGACATTTTGAGAATCCCACGGTCGGATGTGTAGCTGGGTGTCTTCGGGTACGAAATGTGAGGGCCAGCTTAGTTACCAGACTTCAAGCGATAGAATATTTTTTCTCTATTCAGGCTGCCAAAACAGGACTTAGCGCTTTTGGGCTGGTCAACAATATCTCGGGGGCTTTTGGAGTTTTTCGCCGTTCCGTTTTAGAGCTGATTGGCGGGTGGGATGCCGGAACTGCTGAGGATCTGGATATTACACTGCGAGTGAAGAATTATTTGGGTCGATATCATTGTTTTCGCATTGTTTTTGATCCTGAAGCCATGGGTTTTACCCATGTCCCAGATACATTTAGGGACTTTTTCAAACAGAGGCTTCGTTGGGATGGAGATCTGTCGTTTATGTACTTCCGAAAGCATTGGCGAACCTTTTCACCACGATTAGTGGGGTGGAAAAATTTTATAGCCTTGCTCTGGACAGGACTCTTGTTTCAAGTGGTGATGCCCGTGGTCGTTGTCATTTATACTGCGTATCTCTTTATAGCTTATCCCTTGGGCGTTGTAGCTGGAACTATGGCTTTAGTGTATTTGTTTTACCTCGCGGCAATGGTGATTCTCTTCCTCGTTTTTGTCCTCCTACTCTCAGAAAGGCCGAGGCAGGACCTGTTACTGGTATTTTGGCTTCCTCTGGTTCCTATTTTTGCCTTTGCCAATCGAATTCATGGTGCTTTTTCAGCGTTGTGGGAGATATTTGGCCTTGGACATCAAGATACAAATATGGCTCCATGGTGGGTTACCAAAAAGAGTAAATTTTAAGATTTGAGATGCCTGTGCTTTTGTATAGATGCAATAAAAGACAGGACAGCTCCGGAACGTAAAGATATTTTCTCGAAACTGTCCTATATTGTTTGCATTATTGTTCTTGGAAAGCTTCTGAAGGGGCTACTGGCAGGTCGACTATTGTTTGTCGAGCATTGCGTACTTTTTCGGCTTCTGAGGCAGTGTATTGAGCCAGATTTTCACGAAGCTCTTTATTATTGATGGCAAGAATTCTCAATGCGAGAAGAGCTGCGTTTTTTGCGCTGTCTATGCCTCCGGCAGCTACAGGAACGCCAGGAGGCATTTGTGCAATAGAAAGAAGGGCATCCAAGCCGCCTAAGGATCCCGCAGAAATAGGAACGCCGATAACGGGAAGTAATGTGTGAGCAGCCAAGACTCCCGGGAGGGCTGCAGATAGGCCTGCCAAGGCTATAATAACGCACAATCCTCGTTTTTCGGCGTTTTGCCCATATAGCGCCGCATCTTCAGGGGTTCTATGAGCTGAAGCTATGGTTATTTCAAAGGGAACGTGAAATTGTTCTAATATCTCTGCTGCTTTATGCGCGGCAGGCAAGTCTGATTTAGAACCTAAGACCAGACCTACAACTGGTGTCTGTTTGTTTGTGTCCATAAGCTTTTCTCTTCCTCCTTATATTCGGGCTTTTGCGGCAATATCCCGCCGATAGTGTGCACCTTCAAAGTGGATATATTTTACTCCCTCATAAGATCGTGCCAAAGCATCCTCTAATGAAAGGCCAAGTCCTACTATATTCAAAACTCTTCCGCCATTCGTAACTGTTTCTCCTCCTTGATTTAAAGATGTACCGCTATGGAAAAGAAGGACATTCCTTAACGCGGCTGCTTCATGAAGCCCTGAGATGGGAAGCCCTTTTTTGTAAGGGCCAGGGTATCCTTCAGACGATATAACTACGTCTACGGCCCATCCATTTGCTACTATAGGGGGAAGAGTAGAAAGTGCGCCTGTACTGGCAGCCACAGCTAATTGAGCGAAGTCTACGTTAAGGACCGGGAGAATAACCTGGGCTTCAGGGTCTCCGAAACGCACATTATATTCTACGACGCGGGGCTTATAGTGAGAGTCGATCATGAGCCCAAAATAAAGGACGCCACAATATGGTATCCCTTCCTTCTTGAGTCCTTCAAATGTTGGAGAAATAACCTCCTTCTCAATTCGTTCCATTAGGGAGGATCCAGCCCAGGGAACAGGACAATATGCCCCCATTCCTCCAGTATTGGGCCCCTTGTCATTATCATAGACCCTTTTATGATCCTGGCTTGGAGGCAAGATGCGATACTCTTTCCCATCACTGACACAAAGGACAGTGAGCTCAAGGCCAGGCATATAGTCTTCCACTATTATCTTTTCTCCAGCAGCACCTAATGTCTTTTTTACGAGGAGATCTGAAATTATGCTTTGAGCGTCTTCTAAATTGCCGACTACAAAAGCTCCTTTTCCTGCAGCGAGGCCGTCGGCTTTTATAACGTACGGTGCGTGACGCTTTTTCAGGGCCTCCATCCCTTCTTCCAAAGTTGTACACAAGCGAAAAGGAGCGGTGGGAATGTTCCATCGGCTCATAAACTGTTTAGCAAAAGCCTTGCTTCCCTCCAGGGCTGCTCCGGTTTTCCCGGGTCCAAACACTGTAAATCCATTGTTTCGCAGAGAATCGGCGGCTCCTTTTACAAGGGGGGCCTCTGGACCAATAATGATAAGGTCAGGGTCTATTTGTGTAGCGAGATCGAGAATTTCTTCTGTTCCCTCACTATGGACAGAGTGAAGAAATGCAACTCCTCGCATACCAGCGTTGCCTGGAGCCACATGAATTTCCTCTACGAGTTTAGATTTTGAGAGGGCCCATACCAGAGCATGTTCTCGCCCACCTCCGCCTATAACAAGGACTTTCATGGGCTATTCCCTCCTTTAATGACGAAATGTTCGCCAGCCACTAATGAACATGGAGATTCCAAGTTCTTGGGCTTTCGCGAAAACCTCATCGTCTCGAACAGATCCGCCAGGCTGTATAATGGCCGTTATTCCAGCCTTTGCTGCAGATTCTACTCCGTCAGGGAAGGGAAAGAATGCGTCACTGGCCATTACAGCTTCTTTAGCTCTCTCTTGGGCCTGATGGGTCGCGAAGTCTACTGCAAAAACGCGACTACAGAATCCCATGCCTATTCCTACGGCTTCGCCGTCTTTTACTATAGCCACTGCGTTGCTTTTTGACAGATATGCTACTTTCCAGGCGAGAAGGAGATCATCCCAAAGGTCTTCGCGTTTCGGTCCAATCCATGTGCCTTTATCAGGATTCGGAATAGGTGGAAGCATGTCTTTTTGTACAAGGAATCCACTCCAAGTGCTGGTTACTTGCCAGGGGAACACACGGCCTCCTTGCCATTTCAAGATGCGAAGAGAAGGTTTCTCTTGTTTTAAGAAAGCGAGGGCCTCTTGAGAAATATCTGGAGTAAGAATTACTTCCGTAAAGTGTTGAGCGATAGAGCGCGCCGTATTCATATCAAGAGGGCGTGAAAATCCTACAACACCGCCAAATGCCGAAAGAGGGTCGCAGCGGAAGGCTTTTTCGTAGGCTTCTTTCGATGTTTTCCCGTAAGCCATGCCACAGGGGGTGGTGTGTTTGATAACTAAGGCTCCAGGAGCGTCCTGAAGAAGGGCGGCTCCTCTCATGGCACAATCAAGATCGAGAATGTTGTTATACGAGAGAGGCTTTCCTGCAAGCTGTTCCCATGGCAGCTCTTCCAGGCGGGGAAGATAAAGAGCCGCTTCTTGATGGGGATTTTCCCCGTAACGTAAGGTCTGTACTTCTTTTAAGGGTATGGATAGTTCTTTGCGAAATTCTGTGGTAGCTCCCAGTTCTTGGGAGAGACCATCGAAAATAGCACCATCATAGGCAGCAGTGTGAGCAAAAGCCTTCAATGCCAGATTTTGCCGGGTAGGAAGAGTTACGTCACTTTCAGCGTCCAGTTCTTCCAGCACACGAGAGTAGTCTTCCGGGTCTGTGAGTATAATAACGTGAGGATAATTTTTAGCCCCGGCTCGAATAAGAGTTACTCCGCCTATGTCTATGTTCTCTAAAAGTTCATCTATATGGGCCCTTTTTTTAGCGACTTCTTCGAAGGGATACAGGTTGCAAACGACCATGGAAATAAGGGGGATGTTGTATTGTTCAACATCTTTTATGTCTTCTTGAAGCTGGCGGCGTGCAAGAATGCCTCCGGAAATGAGGGGATGTAGAGTCTTAACTCGCCCTCCAAGAATATGGGGGAAACCAGTGAGGTCTGAAACCTCCAGAACCTCAACTCCTGCTTCCCGGAGCTTTGTGGCTGTACCAGAACTTGATACTATTTGCCATCCCCGCTCTATAAGATTTTTTGCAAAATCCACAATGCCCTTTTTATCAAAAACCGAAATGAGGGCTCTTTTAGTAGCTGTCATTAATGGCTCTCCTCCCGTCAAAAGAATATCGACCTTCTATTGCCTTTTTGAGGGTCTTCCAATAAAGATCATGTTCAGTCTCATGAATCTTCGTTGTGAGGCTGTCTAGCGTGTCCTCCTCTTTGATGACTATGGCTTTCTGGGCAAGAATAATGCCGGAATCCATGCCTCGATCTACAAGATGAATTGTTATCCCTGTTACTTTAACGCCGTATTCCCATGCATCCCAAATAGCTCTGTTCCCAGGGAAAGAGGGGAGAAGAGCAGGGTGGATATTAAGTATCTTTCCTTCCCATCTGTTTACAAACCATGGAGAGAGAATTCTCATAAAACCTGCCAGAACAATCCATTGGACATGATGAGAACGACACATTTCGTCAAGCACCCTTTCAGCTTCTTCCTTCCCCTTCTCTTTGTAAGGAAGAATTTCTGTCTTTATTCCCATGGCTTGTGCCAGGAGCAGCCCTTCCGCTTTTGATGTATCGCTGGCAATGAAGGGGATTTCACAGGAGAGGTCTCCTGACTCCTTCCGGTCTAACAGGGCTTTCATATTTGTCCCTTTGCCGGAAATTAAAATGGCAACTGATGCCGTCATGCCGAGACTACCTCTCCAAATACAATGGGAGATTCCCCTTCTTTTTTGAGAAAGGTGACAAGAGAATCTTTATCTTGAGGTGAAACAATAAAACAAAAACCGATGCCGAGGTTGAATACATGCCGCATTTCTTTCTCTTCTACGCCGGCATTGGCTATAAGGTTAAAAATAGCCGGCCTTTCCCATGCAGAAAAATCTAGGCGTAAAGTCAGTCCTGAAGGAAGAGCCCTCTGGATATTCTCTTCTAACCCACCGCCTGTAATGTGAGCCATTCCCCGTATCTCATGGTTTTCGAGTGCTTTCATGACAATACGAGGATAGAGGCGAGTTGGGCGTAGTAGGTTTTTTGCCAAAGATTCTTCGAGTTCTGGAAGGACTTCGTGGAGAGGCAGAGCTTTTGGCCCCTCTAGCAACGCTTTTCGTACAAGGGAAAAACCGTTGCTGTGAACTCCGGAGCTCGGTAGCCCCACAAGTATATCTCCTTTGGTAATATGACTTCCATTTATAACTGATCGAGAAGAGACCATGCCCACGGCAAAGCCAGCTACATCGAAGCCTGTTTTTGGATAGACGCCTGGCATTTCTGCTGTTTCTCCTCCAAGGAGTGCACAGCCGCTTTCTGTGCATGCTTCGGCCACACCCTGAACAATAGGTTCCAGTACGTGTTGATCAAGATAGCCACAGGCAATATAGTCGAGGAAAAATAGAGGGCGAGCGCCGCATGTAATGAGGTCGTTTACGTTCATGGCTACGAGGTCTTGTCCAAGTCCCTTGTAGTCGGAAGCAGCCTTGGCTACTTCAAGCTTCGTCCCCACCCCGTCACAGCATCCAGCTAAGAGGAGGTCTTCTGTAATGCGGTAGAGTCCGCTGAATCCCCCAATTCCCCCCACAACGTTAGGGTCTCGAGGTTGGGAATTGACAATGCGTCCAATTGTCTTTACCCATGCATTCCCGCTATTAATATCTACTCCAGCTTCTTTATAACTCCAAATCATCCGGCTCTTCTCCTTCCATATATTCCCCAGTAAAGCAGGCGGTACATAGTTCGCTCTTAGGAAGCCCAATGGCGGTTATAAGATCTTCTTCAGTAATATATTGCAATGAATCGGCTCCGATTTTCTTTTGCAATTCCTTTATATCCATTCGAGCCGCAGCCAGCTCGACTCGGCTTGGTGTATCGATTCCGTAGTAACAAGGGAAGCATACAGGAGGCGACGATATTCGCACGTGAATCTCTTGGGCGCCACAAGATCTGATCATCGCTATAATTCTCTGACTGGTAGTACCTCGAACAATAGAATCGTCGATAACGACTATTTTTCGGTCCTTAGTAAGTTCCGTAATGGGATTTAGTTTTATCCTGACCCCTAATTCGCGAACTCGTTGGGTAGGATCAATGAATGTTCGTCCTACATAACGATTTCTGACAATGGCTTTTTCGTAGGGGAGGCCGCTGCCTTCCGCAAAGCCCATAGAGGCTATAGTTCCACTGTCTGGCATTCCCGTAACCATATGAGCACCTGGACACGGTGCGCGATGGGCAAGACAGTGCCCCAGAGCTTTTCGTACAGCATAAACAGATTTCCCTGCTAAAACGCTATCAGGCCTGGCAAAATAAACATACTCAAAAGAACACTGATAGTGCCGTTTTACCTGGACTGGTATTTTTATAGAGTGAAGTCCTTCTTTGTCTATAACCACTACTTCACCGGGAGAAACTTCTCGAATAACTTGAGCTCCCACCAGATCAAGGGCGCAGGTCTCTGACGAGATGTACGTAATATCCTCTCGCTGACCGAGAACGAGAGGTCGGAACCCCCAAGGGTCTCTTGCCGCTACGAGTGTGCCGTTAAGGATGATGGCGAGAGAATAAGCCCCTCTCAGTCGTCGCAACGAATCTATGAGAGCGTCGATAAAGGGTTTATGAGGTTGATGGGCCATAAGATGCAGCAAGACCTCTGTGTCAGTTTGAGAATGGAAAATAGCCCCTCTATTCTCAAGATACTGTTTTAGGGCTTCAGCATTGGTGATATTCCCATTATGGGCTACTGCCACAGATCCCTTCGAATTACTGGCAGTAAGAGGCTGGGCATTATTAATGTCCGAGCCTCCTGCAGTAGAGTAACGAACGTGGCCAATAGCGCAGTTCGTATTGATCTTTGCCAATTCGCTTTGATCGAGCGCAAGGTGTACGAGACCGTTCCCACGTTGGGAATGCATGGTATTATCACTGTTGATCCATGTAATGCCAGCCGATTCCTGCCCCCGATGTTGCAAGGCATAGAGGCCGAGATAGACGTCTTCTAGAACGGAGTGCCCATTATGAGAAAAAGCCCCAAAGACACCGCACATTTATTTCCCCTCCCACCTTTGGCGAAGAGCAGAAACAGAGATATGGAAAAGATTTTTGCATGTCAAGTCTTTCCCTCCCACAGCCCCTAGTTCCATTAGGGGGAACCCTTTCCACGTGGAAAGGAACTGGTCTACTTTTGATGAGGGCACGGCATAAATAGCTCGTGGTGATCCTTCCCCAAACAAAAACACATCGCCTCGTGTTGGGTATGAACAGGCAATGGTTGCTCCTATCCCTGATTCAATCGCCTCTTTGGCCAAGGCTATAGCCAGACCTCCACCGGCAATGGCTCGTCCACTTCGCGCAAGTCCCTCTCTAGCTGTTTGTAAAGCTCTGTCGCAAAAATCTTTTTCAGCTTCTGGTACAAATGGAAGAGGACGTCCAGATACTTTACCAGTGGTTTGAAGTACATATTGGCTCCCTGAAAGAGGAGGGTTCATTGCACCTACAAGGAAGAGTATGTCCCCTTCCTGCCATTGTCCGCTTGGAAGATATGAGGAATAAGAATCTATGACTCCTACTGTCCCTATTACTGGCGTCGGATAAATCCGCTGAGAAGAACTCTCATTGTAAAGGCTTACATTTCCAGACACTACAGGACATTCCAACTCCCGACAGCAGTCTGCCATCCCTTTTATAACTTGTTCGAGCTCCCAGTACTGTTCAGGTACTTCGGGGGACGGGAAATTGAGGCAATCTGTAAGTCCTAGAGGCAAGGCTCCTGCCACTGTCAAGGCTCGGATTGTTTTGGCCACACTCTCAGCACCCCCGCGATAGGGGTCGAGATAGCATTTCCACGGATCTGAATCCATAGCCATGGCTACAAGACGTTCCGTCCCTTTTACTCGTATTACGCTCACTGGGGCTCCTGGCCCTTGGACTGTGTTGGTTTGAACCATCTGATCATATTGTTGATAGATCCATTTTTTATCCCCTAAAGATGGAGTGCCTAAAAGATCAAGGATGGCTGTATTGAAGTTATTCGGCAGGGGAAGCTCTTCTATATGGAACTCCCATCTATTCTCCAGATTTTCAGGGCGTCGGGAAGGCCAGGATATTGAAGGGCAACGCTCTCCTATAAGAGAGGCTGGCATTTCTGCAACGATCTCTGAGCCCCACATAATCGTATATTGATCTCCCAGTACCGTTTCTCCAATATCAGTGCAGTCGAGTTCCCACTTCTTAGCAATAACTTCTACTTCTTCCTTATCCTTAGGTTCAACGATGAGGAGCATCCGTTCCTGAGACTCTGAAAGGGCTATTTCCCACGGAGTCATACCTTCTTCTCGAAGGAGAACTTTATCAAAGTGTAGAATCATTCCGACACCGCTTTTTGCAGCGATTTCGCTTGATGAAGACGTGATGCCAGCAGCTCCCATATCCTGCATGCTTACAATAAGTCCTTTGTCTCGAAGCTCAAGACAAGCTTCGATCAGCAGCTTCTCGGCGAAAGGGTCACCTATTTGGATGGATGGACGACTAGATTTCGTATCGTCAGATAGTTCTGCAGAGGCGAAAGCTGCGCCCGCTATACCATCTCGTCCCGTTTTAGAGCCGAGGATGAGAACCCGAAGACCAGGTTTGGCTGTTTGAGAGCTTACGAGGCTGTCTAGGCGTACAAGTCCGAGGTTAAATGCATTGACGAGGGGGTTGTCAGTGTAACAGGAATCATAAAGGGTCTTCCCGCCTACAGTTGGAACTCCTACTGCATTTCCATACCCCCCGATCCCTTCCACAATTCCATTGGCTAAAGTCCGCGTTCTGGGATTGTCGGGAGCACCAAAGAAGAGCCCGTCCATAGAAGCTACCGGTCTTGCTCCAAGAGCCAGAATATCGCGAATAATTCCGCCGACGCCAGTAGCTGCTCCTTGGTAGGGAGCAACGGCAGATGGGTGATTATGACTTTCTGCTTTAAATGCAACGCCCCATCCCTCGCCAATATTTACGACCCCGGCATTCTCGCCAGGTCCTAGTACTACAAACTCTCCTTTTATAGGGAAATTGCGAAGCAGATGTTTTGTAGATTTATAGCTGCAATGTTCTGACCACATGACCCCCATAATTCTCAATTCTGTTTCATTGGGCTCACGGCCAAGAACCTTCTTGAGTTCTTCGTATTCTTCTCGTCTAAGACCAGCTGCGCGATAATCCATATCAGACACCTTCCTTTGCAATCCAGGCTTCGATAGATTGCCATGTAAGAATTCCATCTGTACCACCAAGTATTTCTTCGCTGGCCCGTTCCGGGTGGGGCATTAAACCAAGAACATTTCCTTTTAAGTTTGTAATACCCGCAATGTCATGAAGAGAGCCGTTCGGATTGTATTCTTCCCCGCATTTCCCCTCAGGAGAAACGTAACGAAAAACAACTTGATTATTTTTTTCAAGCTCTTCTAACTCTTTGCTGGGAAGATAATAAAGGCCTTCATGATGAGCTATGGGAAATTGGACCACCTGTGCTTGCTTATAAAGGTTGGTAAAGGGGAGATCTGTACGTTCTACTTTGAGATAACATGGTTTGCAAATAAATCTCAAGTTTTTATTTGCGAGTAAGGTCCCGGGGAGAAGCCCCGCTTCTGTCAGAATTTGGAACCCGTTACAAATTCCGAGTACGAGCCCTCCATCTTCTGCAAATTCTTTTATTGACCCCATAATAGGGGAACGAGCTGCCATAGCACCAGTTCGTAAATAGTCTCCGTAAGAAAAACCACCAGGTAATACAACGAGATCCGTTTTTTCCGGAAGATTTTTTTCTCTATGCCACACTTTTTGAACATGGGCTTTAATCACGTGCTCCAAGGCATAAATGACGTCATGATCACAGTTGCTTCCAGGGAAAATAACCACACTTGCTTTCACGACTATTCCTCCACTGTAATTGAAAAATCTTCAATGAGTGAGTTGACTAAAAGATCGTCGCACATGGATTCTGCTTGCTTTCGGGCCTCTTCTACACTCTGAGCATTGATGGAAAGTTGAATATAACGTCCTATGCGAACATCCCTCAGATTTTTATACCCCATAGAAGCCAGGGAGCCAGCTACGGCTTTACCCTGACTGTCCAACACTCCATCTTTTAGATAAATTAGAATTTTTACATGAAATATCATTAGTGCCCCTCCTTTTCAGAAATTCGTCGCCATATTTCCTGATATGCCCCAAGAACATCGCCAAGATCTTTGCGGAATCTATCTTTGTCTAGTTTCTGCATGGTTGTTTTGTCCCAGAATCGGCAGGTATCTGGAGACATTTCATCAGCGAGGAACAAAATGCCATTGGAATCCACTCCAAACTCAAGCTTAAAATCTACAAGAATAATGCCTATGGCATCAAAATAAGCGCTCATGAGAGCGTTTACTTTGATGCTGGTCTCTTTCATGAATGTAATTTGTTCCTTAGAGGCCCATCCAAAAAGTTCAGCATGATCTTCTGTGATGAGGGGGTCGCCAAGCTGATCGCTTTTATAATAAAACTCCACTAGAGGACGGGGGAGCTTTACATTTTCAGGTACACCGAGTCTTTTACAGAGTGTTCCAGTTGTTATATTTCGGACGACAACTTCCACGGGAAGGATTCGTACTTTTTTTACGAGCTGATGCACATCGTCTATTTTTTTTATAAAATGGTTGGGAATGCCATTTTTATTCATATATTCAAAGAGAGCGGCACTGATGGAATTATTGAGAGACCCTTTCCCTTCAATAGAGCCCCTTTTTTGAGCGTTAAAAGCTGTGAGATCATTCTTATACTCGATTATAAGCGTGTCAGAATCGGATGTGGTAAACATTTTTTTTGCTTTACCTTCATATAATAGCTCTCTTTTTTCCATAGAAAGCACCTCCGGCAAAATTGTTATGCTTACATTATCGTGATAGTTTGTTTAAATGTCAATATAAAATTTCCCCCGGAATGAAGAAGGGAATGATACTATGTTAAAAGAGATGGAGGGATATATGCTATCCACTGCGCTCATTTTTGAGGGTAGGGCTGGCGTTCGTATGGGGATAGCAAAGTTTTGCCTCTATGTATGTGCCACCTTATTGACAAGGAGTATTGTTCGCCTTGGTTCGGGTTTTCAACCCGCAGTAGTTGTATTTTCGTCAAAACGATATGAATATGTGTGTTTCGCCTTTTCAGGTATAATTTCTCAGTATGAAGCTGTAGTTATAGCTGACGTACTTCTTAGGTTGGGTCCATTGGGTGGATTGGTTACTGGATAAATCTATATTGATGAGGGATGTTTTTTCGAGGTGTGACATGCCTGAGATCAATTATCCTGAGCTGTAAGTGATCTTTTTTCAATAGATGGCCCGTTGGATTGAGTTTTTTTATAGAGAATCTTGAGTCTTCGAAAAAGAAGAAGCGGAGGGAATTTTCCTAATATGGATCTTTCAAAAATTCGAAACTTTTGTATTATCGCCCACATCGATCATGGTAAGTCTACATTGGCCGATAGGCTCCTTGAATATACGGGAACAGTCGAAGGGCGTAAAATGCGGTCGCAGCTTCTCGACTCCCTTGATCTGGAGCGAGAACGCGGCATTACTATAAAACTGGTCCCGGTACGTATGAACTATCGCGCGTTAGATGGCCAGGAGTATGTTTTAAATCTCATTGATACTCCCGGACATGTAGACTTTACATATGAAGTTTCTCGTTCAATTGCTTCCTGTGAGGGAGCTCTTTTGGTTGTAGATGCCTCTCAAGGTGTGGAAGCACAGACGGTAGCTAATGCCTACATGGCTGTAGATCATAATCTCGAGATCATTCCTGTAATAAACAAGATAGATCTTCCATCGGCTCATCCAGAAACAGTGAAAGGCGAAATAGAAGAGGTAGTGGGCATTGATGCTGAAGATGCTATCCTGGCCAGTGCGAAAGAAGGAATTGGCATTCAGGATATTCTTGAACGGATAGTAGCATTAGTTCCAGCTCCCACTGGGGATGTAGATGGGGTTCTTCAAGCCCTGATTTTCGACTCTGTTTACGATAACTATCGTGGGGTCATTTGTTACGTTCGAGTGATGAACGGTACGCTGGAAGCCGGGCAGATGGTGAAGTTTATGGCTACGGGGTCTATGTATCAAATAGAGGAAGTTGGGGTATTCAAACCACTTCTTGAGCCTGTAGAGAGTCTTTCTGCTGGAGAGGTAGGTTACGTAGTTGCTAATATAAAAACAGTAGCAGAAGCCCATGTAGGAGATACAATTACAGATGGGAATAATCCATGTGCAATGGCTCTCCCAGGGTATAAAAAAGTTAAACCTGTTGTTTTTTGCGGTTTCTATCCGGTAGAGCGAGACGATTATCCTCAGCTTCGAGATGCGCTGGAAAAATTAACCCTCAACGATTCTTCAATTACCTTCGATCCAGAAACCTCTGTCGCATTGGGGTTCGGGTTTCGGTGCGGATTCCTGGGCCTTTTGCATATGGATGTAGCCAAGGAACGGCTGCGCAGAGAATTTGGAGTGGAACTCGTCGCTACAGCTCCCAACGTTGTCTATGAGATTACGCCCCAAAAAGGAGAGCCAATAGAAGCCCATCGTCCCTCGGATTTCCCGGATGTTTCTGAGATAGAAGAGGTGAGAGAGCCTATCATTCGCTTAACGAGCTTTCTTCCTTCAGAATATGTTGGGAAAGTTATGCAGCTCTGCCAAGATAAGCGAGGTACCTTTATCTCTATGGACTATCTCTCTCCAGAGCGGGTACGGTTAGTGTACGATCTGCCTCTGGCTGAATTTATTCTTGATTTTCATGACAAGCTCAAATCTCAGACTCGTGGGTTCGCCTCGCTGGATTATGAATATCGTGGTTTTAAAGCAGCTGACTTGGTGAGGGTAGATGTGTTGATCAACAACGAAGCGGCAGATGCCTTCTCTTTTATATGTCATAAGGATGCAGCCTATCATCGAGGGCAGGCAGTGGTTCGAAAGCTTAAGGAGCTCATTCCACGTCAACTTTTTGAGATCCCCATCCAGGCGTCCATAGGCAGGAGAGTCATTGTTCGTCAAAACGTAAAAGCCCTTCGTAAAGACGTGTTGGCCAAGTGCTACGGAGGAGATATTTCCCGAAAGAGGAAATTACTTGAGAAGCAGAAGGAAGGAAAAAAGAAGATGAAGCAGATAGGAAGAGTATCCATTCCTCAAGAGGCATTTCTAGCCTTCCTTAAAGTGGATGAGGAGGATGAACAATAACATCTTTATCTGTGTATGTGCACGTGCCTTTCTGTGTACGGAAGTGCCCTTATTGCGCATTTTATAGTATATGGGGCAACGAAGGAGAGAAAGAAGATTTTATAAGTGCTCTTGACGTAGAGTTACGAGGGTGGCAAGAGAAGCTGGGGGGCCCCCTGAACGTATCGACACTTTATATTGGTGGTGGAACCCCTACGCTTTTATCTTCGAAGCAGTGGGAGCGTCTTATTGAGATATTGAAGAAACATATCGTTTTCTCCCCAGATGTGGAAATTTCCGTGGAAGGGAACCCAGATTCTTTAACGGGAGAACATTGCTACATATGGAGAGAGTGGGGAGTGAAACGGGTAAGTCTTGGTGTCCAGAGTCTCCATGACGATGAGCTACGTTGGCTGGGGAGACCCCATTCGGCCTTGCAGGCTTTGCGCGCCTTAGACCTTTTACAAGAAAAAGGTTTTGATGTAAGCGCCGATCTGATGTTTGGACTAGCAAATCAGACGTTGAGAAAGTGGCATGAGTCTCTTTCTTGCCTTGTCCATTTGGAGATACCTCATCTCTCTATTTATCAGTTGTCCATTGAGGAAGGATCCCTCTGGGGGCGGACTCCTCCAACAGGTGTTCAGAATGGGTATGTTCACTATCGATGGGCTCAGTGGTATCTTGAACAGAAGGGGCTTCTTCAGTATGAGATAGCGAGTTTCGCTAGAAAGGGGAAAGAGTGTCGTCATAACCAAGCCTATTGGTTCGAGCGAGATGTATTGCCTCTTGGGCCTTCTGCATGGGGATATTTTCGAGGGACTCGTTTTTGGAACGTGAGAACGCTAGAGGAATATTTGAAACGCATATCATCTGGCATCTCTCCCTTAGCAGGAGAAGAACGCCTGAGGAGGGAGAAGCGGGGAAGAGAGGCAGCTGTTTTGGCATTGCGAACCCGTTATGGAATCCATCTACCGTCTTTTTGCGAGGAATATGGAGAGGTGTTACTCCAGGATATTTTAAATAATTTGGAAAATGTGCCACCAGAATGTCTTGCTTTCAGCGGCGAAACATTGGCACTCTCCCAAAAGGGAATGCGAGTTGCTAACTCTATATGGTCTCTCATCATATAAAGAGTGAGGAAGTGAGGGAATGTATTGGCTTTTAAAAACCTATTCTGGCGATGAAAATTTTTTTGAACATATCCTTTTGCGCATTCCTCGTTTTTATTTTCAAGAATCCCTGTACCCTCAAAGTTATGGAGTTCGGGTAAGCGAGAACCTTCAAGGTGCCCTTAGCTATATGGCGAGGGAGGAAGCTACGCTGTTTTTCCCTCTTCATACGATGGTTCGTATTTATGCTGCAGGGCAGAATAACGAAACCTTTGTTATGTTTGTAGGGCAGGAAGTGGACAAATTGGGGGTATGGTTGGAGAAAGAGAAAAAAGTCCAGGATAGCGCTATGAGTCTGGGAATATCGTCTGATATCCCTGATATGGAATGGACTATTTTGGGGATCACATTCCCTAGATGGATTGTTTTGTTCGACGAAGGGGTTGCTATGGCGTGTCGCGATGAACTTGACGATAACATTGGGGCAATTTATGTTCCAGTTCCTGAAGACCTTTTAGATGAAATAAAGCCAGAGAAGGGAACGGAAGAAGTGGCATCATTTTTAATGAATGCCGTCTTTAGTTCTCTTCCGTTCCGGAACCTCGTCGATTTTATATCGAAATAACTTTTGTTGCCTTGAGCAATGTATCAGTAATTTCAAACATGTTAGAAATAGTTCCCACTCCAACTTGCTCGGTTACTCCAAAGTGATTTGTGCATGTTCCACACACGAGAATAGTTGTCCCCTTCTCCGTCATTTCTAGAAGATGGTCGCACGTAGATGTCCCTTTCAATGCGAGGAGTACACCCTCGTTCATAAAGGCTATAAAACGGGGAGGGCAGTCCATTTGAGCCAAAGTGCCGAGGAACCCTTTAATGAGGACTTCTCCCAATTCTTTGTCGTGACCTCCGAGAATGTTTCTTGTAATAAATATAGCCACTTCTTCTTTGTTCCCTTTTGAAGGGTAAGAAGGGGCAGATTTCTCTTGGGGTCGAGCATGAGTGTTTTCTCCCGCAAGAGCTTCAATGACAATAGTGTCCCCCTCCCTATGAGGGGATACGGAAAAGCCTTCTTTGGTCAAGAACCGTTGAACATTGGAAGCCGCTACGTCATTGTCTACTAAGACGGAAAGTTCTTTTTCTCCTTTTTCAACTGCGGCTTTGGTCATTATAACCGGCTGTGGGCATGCTTTCCCCCGAGCGTCAATTTCAGTTTTCATTATCATATCCTCCGTTCTCTATTTTAAGAAATATAACAGGTCTGTATATCTGCCTGTCTTGCGAGTACAATGATAAAGACTCGTAATTTATAATACCCTTGTTTGGGAATAACAATTATAAATGTATCTCATCCCTCTCTCTTTTTCCAGCACTTCTTCATAGAAAGGTGTTGTGAGGAGCTCGAAATGTTGGATTTGATTGAGACGGTGACGCCGGGCACATTTTCATAGGAAGGTGCTATGGGAAGGGATGAGGCACAGGAAGGCAGGGAGTGCATATGGACGCAAAGAAAAATGAAATCTTAAAAAAACTTCCCGCTATGGACGGGTTGTTAAACCAACCCTGGGTTTTCTTATACGAAAGACAGCTTGGCAGGGAAATGGTAAAAGGTGTTTTCTCACAGATTCTTTCAGAAGTCCGAAAAGCAGTGTTAGAAGACGTGCCAGTAGACGCTTCTCTAGAAGGAGTGAACACGAAAGCTGAGGCCATTTTACAGAGACGAACCACGCCAGGCCTGCAAGCTGTAGTGAATGCTACTGGGGTGGTTGTTCATACTAATCTGGGCCGTTCCTGTCTTCCCCAGGAAGCGGTAGAGGCTGTAAGTCACGTTGCAGCTCGGTACAATACACTTGAGTTTAACTTGCTAGAGGGGAAACGAGGACAGCGGAATGCTCACGTAGAGTGGCTGCTTTGCCAAGTAACAGGGGCTGAGGCTGCCATTGTCGTTAACAATAACGCAGGTGCCGTTCTTTTATGTCTTGCTGCGCTGGCTCGGGAAAAAGAAGTGATTGTCTCTCGGGGGGAGTTGGTAGAAATAGGGGGCTCTTTCAGAATACCGGATATTATGGCTTTCTCAGGAGCCCGTCTTGTAGAGGTAGGAGCGACAAATAGGACGCACCTTCGTGACTACCATCGAGGCCTTTCTGATAATACCGCCATGGTTCTGAAAGTTCACCCATCCAATTTTAAGATAGAGGGTTTTACCGCCATAGTCGATAGAGAAGAATTGAGCTGTTTTGCAAAAGAAAATGGCCTCATTTTCATGGAAGATTTGGGGAGTGGTGTTCTTGTGGATCTCTCTCCTTGGGGGTTGGTGGGAGAGCCTACTGTTCGAGATTGTATTAAGGCGGGAGTAGACCTTGTAACTTTTTCCGGCGATAAGATGTTAGGTGGCCCTCAAATCGGAGCTATTGTAGGGAAAAAAGAGCTTGTGGATACATTGCGAACGTACCCCCTTCTACGAGCATTGCGCGTAGATAAAATGACATTGGCAGCCTTTGAAGTTATTCTCAGAATGTACCTTCAGGATCGGTGGCAAGAGGTTCCCACATTAAAGATGCTTACGTTGGAGTTGGAAACTTTAAAAAAGAGAGCTCGGCGTCTTAGGGGCATGCTGAAAAGAAGATTCCCGCATATAATTGCGACGGTGGTGGAAACCCAAGATGCAGTAGGTGGCGGAGCTTTCCCAACCACAATCATAAAAGGCTATGGGGTGGCGTTGCAGATCCCTGCATTAGGTAGTGCTGGAAGCCTCCAAGCCCTTTTGCGTAATGCAGCCATGCCAGTGGTGGCAGGAGCGTCAGAGGATTGTTTGATACTTCATTGCCGTACATTAATGGAGGGCGATGAGAGTCGGATCGTGGAATCTCTCTCTTCTATTGGGGAGGTGGGAATTTGTGAATAACCGCGAAATTTCTTTAGTTTTGGGCACGGCAGGACACATTGACCATGGAAAAACTACCCTTGTTAAAGCTCTTACAGGGGTGGATTGTGATCGGCTCAATGATGAGAAAAAACGAGGTATTACAATTGAGCTGGGTTTTGCTCCCCTTAAACTTTCAGATGGGCGTATTGTAAGTTTGGTGGATGTACCAGGTCATGAAAAATTTATTCGACAGATGGTGGCAGGAGCTTCTGGTGTAGATGCTGTTATGCTTGTTGTTGCTGCAGATGAAGGCGTTATGCCGCAGACGAGAGAGCATCTTGCCATTCTTAACTTGCTTGGTGTCTCAGATGGTCTTATTGCCATCTCTAAAGCGGATTTAGTAGATGAAGAGCTATTAGATCTTGCTATAGAGGATGTGGCAGACTTTGTACGAGGGACGTTCTTGGAAGGAAAGGCTATAGTACCAGTTTCTTCCGTGACGGGAAAGAATATCCCTAAGCTTATGGAAGAGTTGAGTGCTCTTGTGGATAGAGTGAAAGTCAGAACTCGCCAAGGCCCTTTCTTTATGCCTATCGACAGATCTTTCCCTATCTCTGGTTTTGGAACCGTTGTAACGGGAACGGCCTACCGAGGTCAGATTTCTCCGGGGATGGATGTGTCTATTTTGCCATTGAACCGAGACGTTCGAGTTCGAAGTGTGCAGGTTCATGGGAGCTCCGTAGATGTGGCCTGGGCCGGACAACGAGTGGCCATTAGCCTGTCGGGTGTATCTCTTGAAGAGTTGAGCAGAGGGGATATTGTTTGCGCCAAAGAAATATTCCGCCCCACTCGATGTTGTGATGTGGAGCTTTCTCTTTTATCGTCATCGTCGGAACCTCTCTCCCATTGGCAGCGGGTAAGGCTTCATGTAGGTACAGCAGATGTGCTTGCCAGGGTATCTCTTTTTGACAAGACAAAACTTTTGCCTGGAGAAAAAACGGTAGCGCAGCTCGTAATGGAAGAAGATATTGTAGCTTCCATAGATCAACGATTTGTTATCAGGTTTTACAGTCCCCTTGTCACTATTGGTGGAGGCAAAATACTGTCTCCCTATGGGCACAAGCCGAAAGGGAAAGGCGCCAAGGAAGATTATATGGATGGCCTTAACCATTTCTTGGAAGCTGAGGATTCTGAGAAAAGATTGGAAATTCAAGTTCATTCACACGGAATCCTTAAAAAAAGTGATGGAGTGCTTGCCCTTCAGGAATTACCGGAAGATTTGGATAAACTGGCCCAAAGTTTGGAAAAAAGAAAAAAAATAGTTATTCTTTCAGCTGGGGCCGATTATTATGTCTCGTGGAGCGAGTACAGTGATCTATTAGAGAGGACAGTATCATTCTTGCACTCCTTCCATAAAGAGCGTCCTCATCAGGAAGGAGCCATTATAGATGACTTGTTGACCGGGCCTTTGAAAACTGTAGAGCGCAGATTGGCTCGTACCTTTCTTGATCACTTGCAAGCTGATGGCGTGTTAGTGATAGCAAACAAGAATGTAGTAAGGCTTCCAGATTTCGCACCTCAAGATGATTCTGCTTTTTTTAAGGATCTGGATCGTTTCAATGCCTTTTGTGACGAAAAAGAGTTTCAGCTCCCAATGATAGAAGAAGTTCAGGAAGGGCTAGGTATGAAGGAGAAAGATTTTTCTCGTTTTCTCAAGGATATACGGGAGCGAGGAGAGGCATCTCTTGTGGGAGGGAAATATGTACTGTCACAGCGGGTAGAGAACAAGCTTCTTCATATCCTTAAGGAAATAAAAGATAACATAACGATAGGCACGGTACGTGACATTACGGGGAGCAGTCGTAAGTATATACTTCCTCTTTTGGAATATATGGATGCTAAGGGCTTTACTCGCCGAGTTGGAGAGAAAAGAATTCTACTCTTGCAGCGCTTAGAGAAAAAAAGTCAATGATAAGGTAACAATTTAGCAAGGTTCTAGCCTCATAGTTTGTGTTTTATGCGATTTTGTGTTATAATTCATAAAACTTAATATTAGGGGTGACCCTGGATGGCTGGAAACCTTGCCTCAATTCGGGAGAAAGTAGCATTGTACAAGGGTCTACGTGTGAAATACCGGACATCCAAAGGACGTCGCAAAGTAGAGGAAAAACAAGGGATTGTCCTTGAGACTTATCCGAATCTCTTTACTTTATATGTGGAGTCGCAGGATAGCAAAGTCTCCTTTAGTTATGCAGAGCTTTTGACAAAAGAAGTAGAGCTCGTGCCATTGTCCGGAAACCATAATAAATAGCCTTGTAATGCAGCTTTGAATGCCCTGGCGTACGAAACGCCAGGGCATTTCGTATGTATGTCGAGGCAATATACATAGAGGAGGGTAGGGCTTTGGTAACATATTCCGTGCAATCAGATGCGAAAATAAATCTGACCCTTCGAATAACAGGGGTTCTGCCAAGTGGGTATCATTCGTTGGTCTCTCTGTTTTTACGTCTTCCATCTGCTGAGTTATTGACAATTTCAACTCTGGAAGAAGATAATGTTAAGGATATTGTAACGACTCGAAATATGCAGATAGAAGGGGAAAATATTTTAGAAAAGGCTCTTCGTGTCTTGCGAAGAGAAAAAATGTGTCTATCCCCTTTCAAAATTGAAGTGAAAAAAAACCTTCCTCCAGGAACTGGCTTAGGGGGAGGAAGTGGGAATGCGGCGGCATTTCTTTCTTGGGTCGAGAAGTATTATGGTATAAAAATATCTACAGGTTTGGCCTCTCAGATAGGAGCAGATGTTCCGTTCCTTCTAAGCGCTTCTTCTCTTGCTCTTGTTCAGGGGATAGGAGATCAATGTACACTTTGGCCGGCGTTGCCTTCTTTTCTGGTTGTTACAGCCATACCTAAATGGAGAGTGGCTACGGCGGAAGCATATGCAGGGCTAGATTCCTTTTATGAAAAACAGGGGGGATTCCCTCTTAATACCTCAGAGTGTCTGGATGAAATTCACGGCATATATGAGAAACTTGCACAAAAGAAGAGAGTGGGGTTCCTGCCCAATGATTTCTCTCCATGGCTATTAAAACGGCACCCTGAGTATGAAGATTTTTTTAGGTTTAGCGAGGAACAGAAAGCGTTAGCTTATGGCTTTTCAGGGAGTGGAAGTAGTGTTTTCGCTCTTTTTGATCCAGTAAAATTGCAAGTACGGCTTTCCCGATTTAAAAATTTTAATTGGGTTGAACAAATTCTATTATGGAGTGATGATCGTTGAAAGGACAGAGAACGGAACGTCTTATTCGGACAGTATCCCGTTTTTTGGTAGCACCATCACGGCAAATTTCACTCACAGCTCTCTCTGGAGATTTTGGGGTTTCAAAAACTGTTATCAGTGATGACGTAGTTATGATTGACGCAGCTTTAACTCAGGAGGGGCTTGGTGGAATTCAAGTTGACCGGGGGCGGACTGGAGGAGCTTCTTTTGTCCCAGCCATGTCAGATGAGATGAAGAAGCAGTTTTTTGAAGAAATAGTAGCCTTACTTTCTCACGAGGATCGGATTTTACCTGGCGGTCTCATCTACTATAGCGATATTATTTTCAATCCATACTATGCTTCTCGTTTAGGGCTTGCTATGGCTACTCTTTTTCAGAATGCGAAACCAGATATTGTCATGACGTCAGAAGTGAAAGGTATCCCTCTTGGGCTCTTTACCGCATATTCTTTAGGTGTTCCATTGGCCGTTTGTCGTTTCCGCAATCGACCTAGCGATGGATCTGCTGTGGCTGTGCATTTCCCCACTAAAACTGGAGAGGTTCGGCCTATGTACATGGGTACCAAACAACTAAAACGCGGAAGCCAGGTTCTTGTTGTGGACGATTTTATGAGGGGAGGCAGTACTGCCGCAGGAATGCTGCTCGTAGCAAAAGAGTTTGGTGCTGAAGTTTGTGGCATTGGTGTTTTTCTTGCAGCGGCAGAACCGGAAGAGAAGGCAGTGTCGAATTATACAGCCTTATTGAGGCTTAAGGGGATGGGGAAGTCTTCTCCTGAAGTGTGTATTTGGGAGTGATTTTTCGCAGAGAGTTTGACTCCCTCCCTTACCTGAGATAAAATCCTGTTTCAGGAGGAGGTGACCGGTCTTCATGCATGTGACTTTAGACCGAAATGAGTGCATCGGTTGTGGCGTATGTGCTCAGATTTGTCCCGAGGTGTTTTCTCTCGACGAAGATGCCGGGGTAGCGAAAGTGATGAAGCCGGAAGGTGCCGAGTGTGTGCGTGATGCGGCAGACAGCTGTCCAGTCGGCTGTATTTCTGTAGAGGAATAGATTATTAGATACAGATTTCCCCCCACCTTTTCTCAATAATGTTATAAATAAAGAATTAGGGGCTTGTCATAAAGGGGGAAAGAGGCGTATAATTGGCAGCGTTCTTTTTTGGGCCTATAGCTCAAGTGGCTAGAGCCACCGGCTCATAACCGGAAGGTTCCTGGTTCGAGTCCAGGTAGGCCCACCATTGAAGATAAATGCCGTTTCCCAGCAGGAGGCGGCATTTTTTTATATGCAGCTGGGGGTCTATTATGAATGTTGAGGAAGTGCTTCTGAGGATCGAGTCGTTTGCTCCTTTAGAGAAAGCGGAGTCTTGGGACAATGTAGGTCTCATGGCAGGAGACACTCAATGGTCTGTAACAAAAATAGGCGTAGCCTTAGATCCCTCTCTGTCAGCGGTAGAGGAGGGGGTCCAAAAAGGATGTGACCTTTTAGTAGTCCACCATCCCCTGATCTTTTCTCCCCTTCAGAAAATAGACCTTAAGGAACCTCTCTGCCAAGCAATTCTTTGGGCCCTTGAAAATCATCTGGCTATTATAAGTCTTCATACAAACTGGGACAAAGCGCCGGAGGGAGTTAATGTACAATTAGGCAGAGTTCTTTTTAAAGATGGTTTCCTTCCCTTAGTTCCTGAAGAAAAAACGTGGGGTCTTGGTGCAGTAGGAGAATTGATCCACCCCCTATGTTTGAGGGATCTCATGGCAAGTCTTCGTTCTTTGTGGAATCTCTCTTGGGTAGTTGGATATGGAGATGAGAATAAACCTTTGTGTCATGGTGCTCTCTGTGGAGGATCTGGTGGAGATCTTTGGAAAGAGGCGATGGACAAGGGAGCTCAGGTCTTTATTACAGCTGATATGAAATATCATCAGATATTGGATGCTTGTTCAGCAGGTCTATCTTTGTGTATAGTTGATCATGGAGAAATGGAACGTTTCTCTTTGGCCTCCCTTGCAGCATTATTGAGGACTCCTGAAATAGTTGTTTTTGAATTGGAGGATAAAGGGCCGTTAAGGATTGTAAGCGAATAGTAAAAGAGATTTTTTATAAATAAATGAGGTGGAGAAAACATGGCTAAAAGAGTTTTTAGTGGCATGCGCCCTACAGGAAAGCTTCATTTGGGACATTTAGCCGGGGCTCTTACTAATTGGGTTCGGCTACAGAATGAATATGAATGTCTTTATAGCATTGTAGATTGGCATGCTCTTATGTCAGATTATGCAGATAGTAGCAAAATAAGGGATAACAGTAAGGAAGCCCTTCTAGACTGGCTTGCGGCGGGCCTTGATCCAGAGAAAAGCATTATTTTTGTACAATCTCATGTCCCTCAGCATGCAGAGCTTCATCTAGCCCTGTCCATGGTGGCACCTCTCGGATGGCTTCAGAGAAATCCGACCTATAAAGAGCAAATTTTAAATATACAGAATAAAGATTTAAGCACGTATGCCTTCTTAGGCTATCCAGTGCTTATGGCAGCCGATATTCTGCTTTATAAAGCAGAAATGGTTCCAGTAGGTGAAGATCAAAATGCCCATCTTGAGCTTAGCCGAGAAATGGCACGGCGTTTCAATAATTTCTATGGCAACATTTTCCCAGAGCCACAAACACTTCTGACCCCAACCCCAAAGGTTCCTGGAGTTGATGGTCGTAAGATGAGCAAGTCTTATGGGAATGCCATTAATATTTCAGATACTGCAGAGGAAATGTGGGAGAAAATTCGTACCATGATAACCGATCCCGCACGACAGAGACGTACGGACCCAGGCGATCCTGAAAAATGCCCCGTTTGGGATATTCATAAAGTGTTTAACAACGATATGGAACAGCGTCAGGAGATTATAAAAGGATGTAAAACTGCAGGGATTGGTTGCATACAATGCAAGAAAATGCTTATGGCGCATATTAAGGAAATTATGGCTCCTATCCATGAGCGTCGACGTTACTATGAATCTCATGCAGAAAACCTTCGAGATATTGTTTTATCTGGTGCTGAAAAGGCTAAGGTAATTGCTCAGCAGACTATTGATGAAATAGTAGAAGCTATCGGGTTTGTTCCGAGAAAGTAGAGAACGTATATGGTAGGGAAAGGAACCTTTCCTCTCCAGGTAGAAGTAGAGGGGTTTTCAGGGCCCTTAGATTTGTTATGCTACTTGGTGGAGAGCCGTCAATTTCAAGCGACCCAGATTCGAGTTTCAGATTTAGTGCGGATCTATGGTAGTTACTTGGCTCGCTCACAAAAGACTTCTTTGTACGTTATTGCGGAGTTTCTTTCCCTTGCTGCAGGGCTTGTGTTAGAGAAAGTTTTGGCTCTCCTTCCGGAACAGGAGCAGGATGACTCTTTGTCGTGCAGTGAATCGGAAGAAGAGCCTCTATCAGAGGAAGAGCTTTTGCAACAGCTATCTCGATATCGCCCTTACAGACGAGTATCTTTTTGGCTTATGGAAAGAAAAGAGTATAGGGATCGTTTTTTTAGGAGAATGTTGCTTGAAGAAGCTCCAGTATATGATGTAGGTGATCTCTATAGCTTGTGTCGTTTGTGGTGGGAAATGCTCGCTTCTCATCAAAAAGAGGAATCATTGCAGGCTGCTTTACGGGGAAGAATCGTTGAAGGTTGGCAGGGGATCCCTTCGGCTGTGCCGGAAGAGGTACAGATAGATAAAAAAATAGAGGAACTTTCTACGTATTTGAGGGATCATGCGAGCCTCTCTCTTTCAGTGGTTTTGGAAAAAACTTCTTCCGTGTCAGTGGTGGTAGTAACGTTGTTGGCTCTTCTGGAAATGTCTAGGACAGGGAAAATCGACCTGTTTCAAAAGGAGCTGTTTGGAGATGTTGTCATCTCTTGCCAAACAAATTGAAGCTCTTTTATTTGTAGCGACGACCCCTGTCTCTTCTGAAGAACTGGCTTGCTTTACACGTAGAGAACGAGGAGAAGTAGAGGGCGCGTTACAGGAGCTTTCATTTCATTATTCTGATGGTCATGGCCTCGTTCTGTGCAGAGTGGCGGAAGGCTGGGAGATATGTACAGCTCCAGATCTGGCCGGTATAGTTTCTGATTTTCGAGAGATAGTTTCTCATCAGAAGGTTCGTTTGAGCCGTGCAGCAGTGGAGTGTTTGGCGATTGTCGCTTACAATCAGCCTGTAACGCGAGCGGAGATAGAAGAGATTCGGGGAGTGCGCTGTGAAAGAGTACTAGAAACTCTTCTTTCTTGTGGGGTTATTCGTATTGCCGGGAGACGAAAAGGAACGGGCTCTCCTCTCTTGTACAGGACGACAGACGCTTTTCTAGAGCATTTTGGCCTATCGGCTATATCAGAACTTCCTACGCTAGAAGAAGTGGAAGAATTTGCCCCGCAAAAGGATGAAGGGGAATGAATAATAATGCGGTTAAATCGTTATCTTGCAGCGTGTGGGCTGACATCTCGCCGCAAGGCCGAGAATCTTATTCGTTCAGGGCGAGTGTCTATTAATGGTGAAATTGTTTGTGAGTTTTCCATAATCGTCAATGAGAATGACGTTGTTTGTGTAGATGGTACTCAAGTTGTGCCAGAGAAAAAAGTATATATTGTTATGAATAAGCCACGAGGGGTTGTTTGTGCGGTAGAAGACCCCTTCGATAGAACTGTTATAGAATTGTTGCCGAAAGAATATGAAGAGGTGAGGGTCTTTCCTGTAGGGCGTCTCGACAAAGAGAGTGAAGGGCTTTTAGTATTGTCAAATGATGGGGATTTTGCTCATTTCCTAATGCACCCTTCGTCGAATATACCTAAAAGTTATGAGATTTTTTTGAATAAGAAGGTTTCTGAAAGAGATCTTGTATCTTGGAGAAAAGGGGTCACCATTGAGGGTGGTTTTGTTCGCCCGCTTCTCGTGAAAGTTTTAAAACGAGAACCGTTGGGGATGTGGCTTTTTATCCAGATCGGGGAAGGATTGAAACGAGAGATCCGATTAATGGCCGAAAAACTCGGATTCAGGGTAAGGGTGCTTATTCGTCGAAGAATTGGTAGAATGGAACTAAGAAACCTTAAAACAGGGCACATAGTTAAGCTGTCGCAAGATGTATTATTAAAAAAGATACAACAAGGTGGTTTTGTTTAAGCTCTTTCACATAGATACGGAGGGTGGAATTATGACCTATATGGACGATCGGTCCAGGGAATTGATCAAATCGCGAATAGTCAATCGTGTTAAAGAAATAAAATCATTCCCTCAGTTTGTTATAGAGACCCTCAGATTATTGAATGACCCTGAAAGCAACGCCAAAGATGTAGCGACAAGTCTGGCTCGTGATGAAGGGCTTGTAGTGCGTACTTTGCGTTTAGCGAACTCAGCAGCTTACGGTATGTCTCGAAGGATAAGCAGTGTTGCGGAAGCTATTTCTCTTCTAGGGTATAAAAATATAAGTAATATTGTACTTGCTGCTTCAGTATACTCTTTTATGGATAAAAGTCTTAACGGTTATGCTCTTAATCGGGGGGAATTGTGGCGGCACTCCCTTACTGTAGCTTATGCGTCTCGATATTTGGCCCAAAGGGCAGGAAAAACCACACCAGAAGAAGCGTATGTCGGCGGTTTACTTCATGATATAGGAAAGGTGGTTTTAAACGATTACGTTCGCTTTGGATATAGCCTTATCATGAAACTTATAGACGAAGAAAAAATATCGTTTCTTGACGCTGAAATTCAGGTGTTAGGTTTTGACCACGCTCTTGTAGGTTCGCTCTTGGTAGAGAAGTGGGGATTGCCTGAACAATATCAGTACGTTGCAGCCTGCCATCATACGCCGGATCGCCTTCCTGATGAAGTCAAGCAACATCAACCCCTTATAGATACTGTACATCTTGCCAATTCTTTATGCCTTATGTTAGGGGTTGGTATTGGAGCAGAAGGCCTTCAGTATCCTCTCTATCCGGATGTTTTTGATCGGCTTGGTATTTCTGATTACGAAGCATTACTTTCAGAGATAGTTGATTTTGTGACGGTTGCAACGCAAGAGCTGGAAGAGATGGGAGATTTGTAATCGATGAGAATGAAAAATCTGGTTGTTGCCATTGATGGGCCAGCGGGGGCTGGCAAAAGCACTGTAGCCAGACGGGTAGCGGAGGATCTTGGGCTGGATTATCTTGATACGGGCGCTATTTACAGGGCTCTTGCTTTTTACTTGAATACTATGGGGTTTGAGCCAACGGAAGGTGCAGAATTAGCCATCGTGCTTTCTAAAATTAAGGTTTCTTTAGGAGATGGCTGTGTCTATATTAATGGTGCCGACGTGACAGAACATATTCGGTCACCATGGGTAGATAGCATAGTATCGGGGTATGCGGCACTTCCCGCAGTGAGGGACTGTTTACTTGCCACGCAACGAGAACAAGCCGAAGAGACAGGACTCGTAGCTGATGGCAGGGATATGGGAACAGTTGTTTTTCCCGATGCTGCTGTAAAGATATTTTTAACGGCAAGTGACGTAGTTCGGGCAGAGCGACGCTATCAGCAACTTGTCGAACGAGGAGAGACAGTTACCTTCGAAGAAGTTCTTCGCCAGATTCGATGTCGTGATGAATTTGATACGAATCGTGCAACGGCTCCCCTTCGCAAAGCTCCAGACGCTGTGGTTATCGATACGTCTTATATGACTATTGAAGATGTTGTTGCTAAAATCATTCATATCGTGAAAGAACATACTCAACAGGTGGCTTTATGAACCATTTATTCTACAAGCTGGCAAAACTGTTTTGCTTCTTAGTGTTAAAAATATATAATAGACTTACTGTTATCTGGAAAAAATCTCTTATATCTACTTCGCCAGTAATAGTGGCGGCGAACCATTGCAGTAATCTAGACCCTGTGATTATCGGGGCTGTTTTCCCGAGGCGGCTGAGGTATTTGGCTAAATCCGAGCTTTTTACAATCCCAGGTTTAAGCCTACTTATTCGGATATTAGGAGCCATTCCAGTTGTAAAACAGAATAGTCAAAGTGCCGGTGCGGCATTAAAGGCTTTTTTAGAGCTCTTAGAACAAGGGGAAAATGTTCTTCTTTTCCCAGAGGGGGCTCGTTCCCGAGATGGGGGGCTTCAACCCTTAGAGGGTGGTGTCGCCTTGATAGCTATGAAGAGCGGTGCTCCTATCATACCAGCATATATCCAGGGGAGTTTTCAATCCATGCCTCCTGGCGCCCGTTTCGTTCGACCTACTCGAATTAAAGTAACGTTTGGGCCAGCTATAGTTCCATCGGAGAGGACAATAGGACTCTCTTCCAAAGAGGGCCGACTCAAGTTATTAGAGGATGTTGAAGAGGCGCTGAAAAAACTTGAAGAAACTAATTGATACTCAGAAGAATCAAAGTTACAAGCGAGCTGTTGTGGCAGCTCTCGATTCTCCTGGAGCCCCTTTTGATTATCGAACTTTACTTGATGAACTTGCTATGCTTCTTAAGAACCTTGGGGTAATTGTTGTAGGAGAGATTGTTCAAAAAAAAGAGAAACCGGATCCAGCTTATATGCTGGGGAAGGGGAAGATTGAGGCTGCGGCTTTATTTTGCAAAGAAGTACAGGCCGATCTCTTTGTGTGTAATGAGCGGCTGACTCCAGGGCAACGTTTTAATGTTCAGAAAATTCTAGGGCTGGATGTTTGGGACCGGCCTTTTGTTATCATGAAAATTTTTGAGAAAAGAGCTCGTACTACAGAAGCTCGTTTACAGGTGGAACTTGCTCTTTGTGAATATGAAATTCCACATTTGAAGGGGTTGGGCCGTCAAATGTCCCGACTGGGCGGGGGGATTGGAACTCGAGGGCCTGGAGAAACAGAGTTTGAACGGCATCGACGGAAGCTCGAAAGGCGTGTTCGAGGTATTAATGAGAGATTGGAACGTGTGCGTAAAAGACGAACGTTCCAACGGGATCGGAGGCAAAAGGCTGGGTTCCCTACTGTAGCGCTGGCTGGGTACACAAATAGTGGTAAATCTACCCTTTTGCGGCAGCTAAGTTCGAGTCGGGACCTTTTTGTAGCGGATCAGCTTTTTTCTACACTGGACACGTATGTTCGCAAAGTGTGGCTCCCTCAAGGCCATCAAATACTTTTTTCAGATACAGTTGGTTTTATTCGAGAGCTCCCTCCAGACTTAGTGGCAGCGTTCAGGACAACTCTTGAGGAAATATCTGCCTCGGCGTTGATTCTTCTTGTTCTTGATGGAAGCGCTCCAGATATAATGGAAACTCTTGATGTAGTTGAGGCCACTCTTGCTGAGATACAGTCGGGAGATATCCCTCGACTTATAGTGCTTAATAAAGTAGACAAGATGGATACAGATATAATTCCATATCTTCTGGCTCAGATCCAGGCACGAAGCTCCACCCCAGTGGTTCCTATTAGTGCTTTGAAAGGGGAGGGGCTTCCTCTTTTGCTTGAAGAGGTAGAGCGTTTGTTGTTTGATACGAACTAAAAAGGCAGAAAATGAAGGGGGATTCATCGTGCTCTTAAGCATGACAGGGTTCAGTAGAGAAAGTGAAAGTTTTAAGTGGGGGACGCTCTCTGTAGAGATATCCTCAATTAATCATCGGTACTTGGATGTTTCTATTCGTCTTCCCCGAGAATTATCTTTTTGTGAGCCTTCTATTAACGATCAAGTAAGAAGTTCCCTCAGACGTGGGAAAGTTCGTTTGTCTGTAGATGTCACATGGCCCTCTGATCTGTTGGCCGTGACCGTAAATTCTGATATCTTGAAAAATTATTATTATCAAATTCAAAAGATTCAAGAAGATCTCCACATATCTGATCCAATAAACATTGTTTCTTTGCTTCATCTTCCTGGAGTTACAGATTCTCCATCGAACAGACAAGATATGGAGAAAGAAGTAGAGCAAGCCCTTGAAGACATAGTGAGGAAGGCTGTGTCATCACTGCAAGTTATGCGTGAAAAAGAAGGAGCGCATCTGGAAGAGGATATAAATACGCACCTTTCTTCCTTTCATGGATTTCTAAATAATATTCAAAACAGATGGATAAATGCGCGAGATGAGGCTATGGTAGAAACTCGAGAGCGTATCAAAAAAATCTTAGAAGAAAACGGCCCAGATTTGGATGAAGGTCGCATAGCTCAAGAAATTGCTCTTATGGCGGATAAGTGGGATATATCTGAAGAGCTTACTCGAGCAGAGAGCCATATAAAAAAATTTCAATCTATACTGAAATCTTCAGAATCTGAGGGACGGAAGATGGATTTTCTTATCCAGGAGATGAATAGAGAAATTAACACTATAGGCTCTAAAGTAACGGATTCGGATATTCGTTGGCTAGTAGTAGAAGCAAAAACAGCTCTTGAAAGGATTCGAGAGCAAGTACAGAATGTGGAGTGATGGCCATGTCCTATCGATTAGTTCATATTGGGTTCGGAAACATGATTGTCGCTGAAAGGATCGTTGCGATTATTCATCCGAGTTCAGCTCCTATAAAACGTCTAAAAGAAGAGGCCAAAGATGAAGGGCGCCTTATAGATGCTACTCAAGGCCGAAAAACTCGGGCTATTCTCGTAACGGATAGCAACCACGTGGTCCTCTCCGCTATACAGCCGGAGACGATCGTTAACCGTTTTGAAGAAGAGCCAGACGATGAGGCAACAGAATAAGCGAGGAAGGCTCTTCGTCCTGTCAGGGCCAAGTGGAGCAGGAAAGGGGACAGTCCGCAAGAGGTTGTTTGAATCAATGCCGGACCTTATTTTTTCCATTTCATGCACAACACGAGATCCTCGGCCAGGTGAGGTGGATGGGGCGGATTATCGGTTCATAAGCGAGGGATATTTCAAAAGTCTAGTGGATCAAGGTCTTTTTCTTGAATGGGCTCATGTCCATGATCATCGTTATGGAACTCTGAAATCAGATGTGGATAAAGAGCTGTCCCAAGGAAGAGATGTCGTCCTTGAAATAGATGTGCAGGGAGCTCTTCAGGTTCGGTCCGCATGTCCTGAGTGTGTCCTTATCTTTATTATGCCCCCATCTATAGCGGAACTGGAGCGTCGACTTAAAAAGAGAGGGACGGAAGAGGATTCGGCAGTAGAATTACGGTTGCATAACGCAGTAGAAGAGATGAAGATGTCTGAGAAGTACGATTATGTAGTTGTAAATGATGAAGTAGAGCGGGCAGTTATGGAAATTCGAGAAATAATTTTAAATTACAGAATTAATCGTTAAAAGGAGGTTCCTCTATGAAATTTTATGACATAGATGACTTAGAGAAAAAAGTTGGAGTAAGTAACAAGTACCTCTTAACAGTCCTTGTAGCAAATTGGGCTCGCCGAGTAAGCGAACAGAAGAGCCGTGTACTTGAAGAAAACTCTGAGCAGTATCTTTCTCATGCAATTCGAGATTTTGAAAAAGCTAACATCAAAATTCATCTCCCTGAATCGCGCTCTGAGGGGTTTCTTTCAGGTGGTTCCAATGCTCAAATGGAAGGATAAGCGACGGATAGTATTAGGAGTTACAGGAGGTATAGCTGCATATAAAGCGCCAGAGATTCTTCGAGCCTTAGTAAAAGCTGGCTGTGAGGTAGAAGTTGTTTTGACAGAAAGCGCAGAAGCTTTTGTAAGCCCTATGGTGCTTTCAACCTTGGCAGGAAGACGAGTATGGAGACAAAGGGATTTCCTTTCAGATGAAAATGGTTGGAAGATCCCCCATATCCATCTTGCTGATTGGGCTGAAGTCGTTATTGTCGCCCCCTGTACAGCCGAAACCTTGGCACGTCTTATAGAGGGTAAGGGTGAAATGCTTCTTGATGCTCTCGTTTTGGCCTCAAAAGCTCCAATTCTTCTTTTTCCCGCCATGAATGTGCACATGTTAGAACATCCGGCTACGAAAAATAATGTAAAACGAGCGGCAGAATTAGGCTACAAAGTTATAGATCCGGAATCAGGAACGTTAGCCTGTGGTTATGAGGGGCAGGGGCGGCTGCCTGACACATCGGTTATAGTTGAAGAAGCATGGCGTGCCCTTTCTCCCCTCCGTGATTACGATGGAGTTTCTACTCTCATCACAGCTGGTCCGACATGGGAGTTTTTGGATCCTGTTCGCTTCATCAGTAATCCGAGCAGTGGGAAAATGGGGTTTGCTCTTGCTCGGACAGCTTGGTATAGAGGAGCACATGTACAACTTGTTTCTGGTCCTGTTTCCCTTCCACACCCTCACGGAATATCTTTTCGATCAGTGACGACTGCTCTTGAAATGCGTAATGCTGTAATAGAAGAGATGGAGAATATGGATGTAATCGTTAAAGCAGCTGCTGTAAGCGATTACAGAACAGCTCATACCTCTGAAGAAAAGATAAAAAGGGAGGGGAAGGATACTCTCAGTTTGGAGTTAGTTCAAAATCCCGATATTGCTGCAGAGGTGGGGAAGCGTAAAGGGCCACATCAGATTCTTGTGGGCTTTGCGGCAGAGAGTGGTCATTTAGTAGAACATGCCAGAGGAAAAATGGAAAGAAAGAATTTGGACCTCATCATAGCTAATGATATTACCGCTACAGATGCCGGTTTTGCCGCGGATACCAATCGAGTAAAAATCATTACTAGAGAGGGCGACATTACGGATTTTGAAGGCTCGAAAGAAGAAGTGGCATGGCATATCTGGAACATAGTGGCGGATCTTTGGCAGGGGAGACTGAGCCATTGACCTTAGTGGAGGTATCAGTTCCTGGTCCATGGTGGAACAGCCTTACTTATAGCAGTGAGAATGTGCTTCCAGAAGGAGTCCGTGTTTCTGTTCCCATGGGACCCTCAAAACGTATCGGTTTTTCGTTAGGCGTTGCTTCGGAACAAAAGAATTCTTCTAAGACGTATCGTATTCGTCCTCTCCATTCAGTGATAGATTCGGTTTCTCCTTTCCCCCAAGATCTTTGGCTTCTAAGTGAGTGGATTGGGGCTTATTTTTTTTGTGGGAGAGGAACTGCTCTTAAAGTAATGTCTCCATCTTTTCTCCTTAAAGGTGATTGTATAGACAGTAAGATTCTCGCGAATGGGGGGGGCATAAGACCTGTAAAACGTTATGCAGAAGAGTATTGTTATTTTCCGGAAGATGAGGGGCGTTATAAAAAATATATATCTCACCTCAAGGAAAACCCCGGTCCAGCCCTTCTCCTTTTCCCTGAAGGAAGAGTAGCCGAGCTTTTTTGTGCTCGTATGGAGGCTGAGGGATTCTCGAACGTCGTTTTTTGGCCCTCTAGTGGAGGGAAAAAACAGTGGGAAGCATGGCAGTTGGTTCGTAGCGGTGAAGTTAATACAGTGGTTGGGGGTCCTGGCGCTGTTTTTGCTCCCTTACCCCAGTTAAATACTATTCTAGTGGATGAAGAGAGCAGCCCTGTTTATCGCATGCAAGCTTACCCTCATCTTCATAGTCGTGCTGTGGCTATGCAGAGAGCTCGTATCGCTCAATGCTCTATATTTCTTGGAGGTCGTTTGCCCTCATCTAAAGTGTATCTTTACAAAAAGCTGGGGAGGAATAGCTACTCGCCAAAATCCAGACTTACTTTTGTTGATATGAAATGTTCCGGGCAAGCGGAAATTCCGGGTATTTCTCATTCGATACCTCTAAGTGAATCTTTGGTGAAGGGAACGTTAAACTGTGTTTCAGAGGGACATACGGCCCTTTGGATCCTTGACCGCAAAGGATATGCAGGGGAAATTTCCTGTGAGGAGTGCGGAGGAACACTGACATGTCATCACTGTGGAGTCCTTCTTCGTGCTGAAGAGAAAGCCTCTCGTCTTGTGTGTCCCTTGTGTGGGTATTCTGCGGCAGTGCCCGAGCGATGTCCTCGTTGTGGAAGCCTGCTGCTTATAGGTCGGCGTCCTGGGCTTGAGACCATAACGCCTATTGCTAAAGCCCTAGTTGGCGCCCATATCCCCGTGTTAGAATGGCATTCAGATAAGAATGTAAGCAAAAAGGCTCTTCGCGAAACGCTTTTAAAATTAAAAAAAGGTGGTATCGTTGTCGGTTCAAGGCTTGCTCTTTCTTTAAGTGATGAAGTAATGGTAGGTTTAATAGGCTGGATTGATGCAGATAGCGAATCACGAAAAGTAACGTACCGGTCCCGTTTTGATGCTTTTCGGCTTATATGGGAATCTTGTTGGAGGGGCATAGGAGCCGATGATCGTAAGGTTATTGTTCAGTCGCGCCGACCTGGTAAAGGTTGGCAGCGAGGGCTTATGAGGGGATGGGATATGTTTTGGCACAGGGAATTGAAAGAAAGAAAGGATTTTGATTTCCCCCCTTATAGCATGATGGCTGAGATAACAACTTCTTTGGCTATGAAAAAGCCATTGTTAGAATACATGCAAAACCACGAAGTACAAGTTATGGACCCAGGGGATAAAGATCCTTCTCTCTGGGTTTTTGTCCGTCACCCTAACGCGTTGATGGACATACTGAAACCTTGGTTTCATATTTCTCGATCTAAAGAGGGCTTTCCTAGCGTGGCTCTTTGGATTGACTAGGATATTTTTAAAGGAGGAGCGAGACTATGCCCATTGTTGCTATTGTGGGTCGCCCTAATGTAGGGAAATCATCGCTTTTCAATAGAATTCTTGGACGTCGAGAAGCTATTGTTGACGATATGCCCGGGGTGACTCGGGATCGAATTTATGGAGAAGTAGAGTGGAAAGGAAAAAATTTTTATATAGTTGATACGGGTGGTCTCCTTATTCGTGATGACCATCCACTAGTGGATGGAATTCGTAAACAGGTGACTTTAGCCATCCAGGAAAGCCAGGTTATACTTTTTGTTATTGATGGGATGGAAGGGCCAACGTGGATGGATGAAGATGTGGCGCAGATTCTTCGTCAGTCTGGCAAACCTGTTGTTGTAGTGGCTAATAAGCTCGATGATGGAGTGCATGAAGATCGTGTTTATGATGCCTATACCTTTGGCTTTGAACATGTAATAGGGATCAGCGCTCTTCATAAACGGTATATAGATGATCTTCTCGATATGGTTGCCTCTTTTTTACCAGCGGAAGAAAAAGAAATAGTGAACCCTGACGAAATTCGCGTTTCTATTGTTGGGAGGCCCAATGTAGGGAAATCGAGTATTATTAACGCTCTAGCTGGAGGCGAACGTGTTCTGGTCAGTGATATCCCGGGAACGACTCGAGATGCCACAGATACTGTTATAGAGACAGAGAAGGGAGACTTTCGTCTTATAGATACGGCAGGGCTTCGTAAAAAGAGCCGTTTTGATAGCGATCTTGAATATTATTCTTTTGTAAGAACTCTTCAGGCGGTAGATCGTAGTGATGTAGCTTTGCTTATTATGGATGCTTCCGAACCGGCTACTGATCAAGATAAAAAAATGGCAGCCCAGGTGATAGAAAAGGGGAAGGGAATTATTCTTGTAGTTAATAAGTGGGATACCCTTAAAGTGTCACCTAAACTTGGGGATGAAATGAAGAAAAAAATATATGAAGAGATGCCATTTTTAACATATGCACCTATTCTTTTTGTTTCAGCATTGACTAAACGTGGTCTTCACAAACTTTTAGAAGCTGTTGTTACTGTCCACGGGAATCGTAAGCGTCGCATAGGTACTACAGAATTGAATCGCCTTATGAGAGATGTTTTGGCCTTTCAATCGCTTCCTACCAATAAGCGTGGACGGGCCCTTAAAATTTATTATTGCACCCAAATAGAAATAGAACCTCCAACATTTGTTTTCTTTGTAAATGATCCAGAAATAGTTCCTCTATCTTTTAAGAGACATATAGAAAACAAAATAAGAGAAATGTCTACTTTTGATGGATCCCCACTGCGACTTTTTTGGCGTATAAGGCAATAAAATGAAATTCGGACTTGACCATATGCCATGTTACTGGTAATAATAAATCGTCGCAAAGCGTGTCTGTAACAAGACTTTATATTAAATCAAAAGAAAAGGAGGTAGTTTAGGGTGACAAAGACAGATCTTGTTAATGCGGTTGCCAAAGCAACAGGTTTGAATAAGCGGGAAGCTGGTGCCGCCGTGGGGGCAGTATTGGAGGCTATTGAGAATTCTCTTGCCAAGGGCGATAAAGTTCAACTTGTTGGTTTTGGAACCTTTGAAGTGCGAGAGAGAGCTGCCAGAGAGGGACGAAACCCTCAGGACCCCAAAAAGATTATTAAGATTCCTGCAAAGAAGGTTCCTGTTTTTAGACCGGGTAAGGCTCTTAAAGAAAAAGTGGAGTAGGAATTTTTAAATTTTTTTCGTAAAAATGGAGCCCTTTCTACAGAGAAAGGGCTCCATTTATTTATGTTATTTTTTTATAAAGAGATTTCCAAAGAGCAAGCCATTCTTCTCCTGTTAAATCCTCAGCTCTTAAAGTAGGTGGGAAATGAAGAGTGGAGAAACTTTCTATGAGACTTTCTTTATCAATGCCATTTCGAGCTGCTGAATTTATCAATGTCTTTCTTCTTTGTGCAAAAGAGGCGCGGAGAAGATTTCTCCAACTTTCTTGCCTGGGTAAATCAAAATTTTTCTCAACTTTTATATTTATAACGGCAGATTCCACATTAGGTTGAGGGAAAAATACCTGAGGCGGTACTTTTCGCAATATTTTTTGTACCCCCATCAATTCTAAGGTAATACCTAGCGGATATCTATCTTTAGTTTTAGGAGGAGCAATTAAACGTAAAGCAGCTTCTTTTTGAACCATAAAAAGCATAGACTGTAACCCCTTGCCTGAAAAAGCCTCAAGAAGACGCCATATAAGTGGAGTAGTAATGTGATAGGGGATATTTGCGACAACCTTATTAGGAATAGCCGGCAGATTTTTTTCGTAATCGAATGTTATGGCGTCCGCCCAAAATATGGAAAGGCGAGGTTTATATTGTTCTTCAAGTGGGTCGAGATATTCATGAAGTGTTTTATCTATTTCCAGAGCAAAAACAAACGCACAAGGGGACAACGCTAATTGTTGGGTTAAGACGCCTTGTCCAGCTCCAACCTCCAATATAATATCTGTCTCCTCAATAGAGGCCCACTTGACAATCTGAGCCAGAATGTTTTTGTCTTGTAGGAAATTTTGTCCTAAGCTTGATTTATGTTTAAACGTTTGGTCTTTCATTTTTCCTCCGCATCTATTTTCCTTATTCATCAACCGATTTCGTATTATGCCATAAATTATAGAGAGCGCAAACATTCTTAGAACAAAGAAGTAGGAAATATAGTAGACGCCATCTGCATCCTCCTGAAAAAGGGTCCTCAGAAGTATACTTTGCCTGTCGAATTTATTATCGCCGTTTTTATTGGTAACGGGAAAAAACGGAAAATTTTACCGCACTATTATCGAAAACAGATCTCCTGGTTCTCCTGCCAGGAACACTAGGCTTCCCCCAGGTACGAAGAGCTCGCTGCTGTCTATAATGCTGTCGTAAACTTTCTCCACCTGCCGTCCGGGAAAAACGATCACTCTGCCATTTGCAGGCTTTTCGATGGACATAATACCTCCCTGTTCGACCTTCCTCCATTCGTTTTCGCCTTCAGATCCGATCATTATGGTATTTTCCCCCGGTACTAGCGTTCCTGCGATATCCTCGCTTGAATAAACGAACTGGATTGCCTTCAAACGGATAGCTTCGTCTTTCTTATAGAGCTGGATATTGCACTGATCGCGGAAGCCTGTTGCGGCAATTGCCCCAAAGTCGGGGGTTTCCGCCCTGTTCACTCCAAAGAATTTCACATACCCGGGAAGATCGCCGTATACTTCGGATTTTACCAGCAAAACATCAGGAAGTTGCACATACTGAGAAGCGTTGCGTATCAGCCAAAACCTGCCGTCCATTTCCACTGACAGACTTTTTGTTTTTTCTACTGGATCGATCTTCTGGAACATGGGAATATCTGCCCCGTACCGCGGGATTTTTTCCGCGACAAGATAAACTGTCTTTTCTTTCGTTAGAAAGTAATATCGGTAACCAGTTGCAAAATCATGAAATAAGCCTCCGTTGTGAACCAGTGAAAGAATCGGCTTTTGTTTATTCTCTTTCGACTCTTCGTCTTCCGAAGGAGAAGCGAGGGAGTAGACGTTCAGCGTATGACTCTCATTGTCAAAGACCATGCGAACAGCTTGTTGTGTGTTTACATAGAATCCTTCGAGTTTCAAAAACTCATCGGGAATAGGCTCTGGCTTTTGAGGTTTGACGGGAAAAACCGGTTTCGGTTCGAGGAGCCCCCTGTCTTTCATGAGCGCCTCCATAATACGGAACGTAGCTTCCGCGGCGCTAGCTTGTCCGGAGTAAATCACTGCAACCGCCATCCGTTCCTGTGGAAGAATCTGGAGATTGGTTGAATAGAACAAGGTCCCGCCGCTTTTACCCAGAACCTGGTACCCATTCTCCCGATAGGCCGGAAGGAGTGCATAATCCCACCCAAAGGCGTCCAAAAGGGCATCCCCCTTCAGTAAAGAAGAAAAGGGGGTAGGCTGTCCCTTCAAAACATCCTTTAGCGAGGAATCTGAAAGAATGTTCTTTCCGCCGGGGGCAAAACTGTCCCCAAACCGGCAGAGGTCCTCCGGAGTGGAGGAGAGTCCGCCTGCGCCCAGCACCGTTACTACCTCGGGGGGATATTTATTCCCCTCTTCATCGTAGAATTCGGCAATCTTTCCTCCAGTAACGCCGACACTTTCACTCGAGTTCCACATCTCAAGGGGAGTAAATATTCTTTCGGTGACAAACGAGGCGAATGACTTCCCTGAAACCCGCTCAACGATCATCTCGGCCAGGGTGAAACCGTCATTGCAGTAAATACTCATTTCACCTGGGGTGTGCTTGAGATCCGCATTCTTCAGTGTTTCAAGCAATAGGGTCCGGTGATCCTTGTCAGCCTTGTACCCAAAAACAAATGTGGAGCCAGGCAGGCCTGAAGAATGATTGAAAAGCATCCGCACTGTAATGTCCCGGTATCGGGGATCTTTCATTACGAATTCAGGTATATGCTTTACCACAGGGTCTTCGAGGCTTAATTTACCCTCATCTGCCAGCAGCAGAATTGCCACGGCAGCGAACATTTTGCTCGTTGAGCCTATATTGAACCGAGTGTCTTTGTCCACGAGACGGTTAAGTGAGCGGTCTGCCGGTCCAAATCCCTCCGAATACACTATATTGCCCCTGTCCATCACTGCTACCGATGCGGAGTTTCCCCCTCCAGAGATAATAGTTTCCCATATTATTTCTCTTGCGGCCGAAACTGTGTTCGGGTAATTAGCGACATTGCCAGAACACGGCAGGATGAAGATGATAAGAATTAATATAACACACGGAAGACTCATAAGAACAGGCAACGCTTTACGGGTTCTCATTAATGTTTCCTCCCTTTCACACGTTTTACTGCTTCAAGTTTGAAATCCGGTGTGTAATATTTGCCCATCTTCTGCGGCACCTCTCTGATCTCCAGTATATCGTCTCTTTATACTGTCCATTAATTCGGGGGCGCTACGATCAGGTGTGCACGTAATCCGAGTTTTCGCATTGAGCGCTTTTTTGTGATAGGAAGTCTATAGTAAACGCACCTTGTTTTTTCTCCCAACGTTGACCACCCAACAACGAGGTGTATTACTATCGAGCAAATAACATAATTGTCAATATTGTTCAAACGATCATAGCACCTTCTTGCAGAAAATGTAAGATTTGTGTCTTGTTTGGGGGTGGATGGGAAGGCAAGCGATCAAAAGTAAGCGCAAACAAGCAAAGACGGAGATACAAATGATCGCGTTACCCTTGGGGATATGGCGTAATGTTGAGCTTCAGCGAAATGGGACTTTCCCCCGCCTTATGAGACACAGTATAAAAAAAAAGCGTAAGATCTTTAAACGGACATTGTATGCATTCCGCCAAGTTTTAGGCGGAAATGACTTAATGTTACCCACAGTGGCATATCCCATGTCATCAACCCCCTTGAATGTAAGGCTTTGACATTGAAAATCCGCTTGTTTTTGACCCCCTGCTGGGGGCTTTTTAGCCCTTGGAGAGAAAAAACTAGAGAATGGTTAAAAGACACAAAAAAGGGACGCCTACTAGATTTAGCGCCCCTTGTATATTCATGGTCGGGACGAGAGGATTCGAACCTCCGACCACCTGCACCCCATGCAGGTGCGCTAGCCAGGCTGCGCTACGTCCCGATGACTTGGGTATTGTACCTAATCTTCCTCTCGTGGTCAAGAGTTGAGAAGGTCTTTCTATTAGAAATTGTCCACGTGTTCTGGAGGATAAAAAAGAGGCAGTCTCTTAAGAAGACTGCCTCTCACGTTTCATTTACGTGAAGCTATTTACGCTTCAGTTTTTATTGTTTCCTTACCCATTTCAGCTAACTGCTTGTAGGTTTCATACCTCTCTCTTGCTTCTTTGGCTGCTTTGTCAAAGAGCTGGTCGGCAATGTCGGGGAAGGATTTCATCAAAGAAGAGTATCTGACCTCGCTCATCAAGAACTCTTTGAAATCGGCCTTAGGTTCTTTAGAGTCGAGGATAAAGGGGTTCTTACCCTCCTCAGCAAGAAGAGGATTATAGCGATAGAGATGCCAGTAACCAGCTTCTACAGCTTTCTTCTCCTGAGCCTGAGATTTGCCCATTCCTACTTTAATTCCGTGGTTGATACATGGAGCATAGGCAATGATCAGAGAAGGTCCTTTATAAGCTTCAGCTTCAGTTACAGCTTTCATAAGCTGGTTCTTATCAGCACCCATTGCTACCTGGGCTACATAAACGTAACCATAGGTCATGGCAATACGGCCAAGATCCTTCTTCTTAACTCTCTTGCCGGATGCAGCAAACTTCGCTACAGCAGCTGTAGGTGTGGACTTAGATGACTGCCCACCAGTATTGGAGTAAACTTCTGTATCGAACACAAAGACATTCACGTCTTCTCCAGAAGCCAACACATGGTCAAGGCCACCGAAACCAATATCATATGCCCAACCGTCTCCGCCGAAGATCCAGACAGACTTTTTCACAAGATAGTCTTTCTTTTCAGCTACTTTGGCGAGAAGCTCATTTGCTTCTTTGCTGCCAAGATCCTTATTGAGGATGGAATATATTTTCCCAGCAGCCACTTTAGATTTCTCTCCGTCGTCTTTGGAAATTAGCCACTCTTCAAAAATAGCCTTTATATTAGTAGGAATATCCAGAGCGAGAAGCTCTCGTACAACCGCTGTCAGCTGCTTTACTGTATTTTTCACAGAGAGATACATTCCAAAACCATGCTCAGCATTATCTTCGAAAAGCGAGTTAGCCCAAGCTGGCCCCTGGCCTTTCGCATTGGTGGTGTATGGCATGCTTGGAGCAGAGCCTCCCCAAATGGAAGAACAGCCTGTAGCATTAGAAATGAGCATTCTGTCTCCGTAAAGCTGGGTTATTAATTTTGCGTAAGGTGTTTCTCCACAGCCAGCACAAGCACCAGAGAACTCAAGAAGAGGCTGAGCAAACTGGCTGCCTTTCACCGTGTTTTTGTTTGTGAGATGGGATTTGTCAGATACTGTTATGGCAAAATCCCAATTAGGGACCTCTGCTTCAGTCTGAGAAGCGATAGGTTTCATCTCAAGAGCGCTTACAGGGCAGATATCTGCACAGTTCCCGCATCCTAAACAGTCAAGGGAGTTGACCTGCATACGGAACTTCAGCCCGGCAAACTCTTTCCCTTTAGCGTCTACTGTGACGAAAGTCTTGGGAGCTTTTGTTGCTTCTGCTTCGTCAAGAAGCACGGGACGAATGGCAGCATGAGGACAAACCATGGAGCACTGGTTGCACTGAATACATTTATCTTTCAGCCATTCAGGAACGTTGATGGCCACTCCTCGTTTTTCATAAGCAGCTGTGCCGGAGGGGAAGCTGCCGTCTTCTCTGCCAACGAATGCACTTACAGGAAGTTTATCTCCTTCCTGTTTGTTAATGACATCGCAGACATTTTTAATGAAGTCGGGTCTCTCTTCGCCACAGCAGCAACACTCATCTTCCGCATCTTTCCAGCTTGCAGGGATATCGATTTTTATAAGAGAGTCCTTACCCGCATCTACGGCTTTATTGTTCATCTGGACAATTTTTTCTCCCTTTAGACCGTAGGTTTTCTTGATAGCATCCTTCATATATTTTACTGCGTCATCAATAGGAATGACATTAGCGAGCGTAAAGAATGCGGACTGCATAATCATATTGATTCTGTTACCCAACCCTATTTCTACGCCAAGATCAACTCCATTGATAATGTAGAACTTAATATCATTCTGAGCAAGGAATCTCTTTACATTTCCAGGTAAATTTTTCTCCAGCTCATCTATAGTAGTCCACTGGGTGTTCAGAAGGAAGGTGCCTCCTTTTTTCAAACCCGCCAAGATGTCATAGAGATGTACGTACTCCTGCTTATGGCAAGCAATAAAGTCAGCTTCATCTATGAGATATGTAGAGCGGATGGGTTTTTTCCCGAATCGTAGGTGGGAGATGGTGACTCCACCAGACTTTTTCGAGTCATAGGCAAAATATCCCTGAGCGTACATATCTGTGTTGTCTCCAATGATCTTAATGGAGTTTTTATTAGCGCCAACAGTACCATCAGATCCAAGCCCCCAGAACTTGCAACGAATGGTTCCTTCTGGAGCTGTACTAATGTTCTCTTTTACCTCAAGAGAAGTGTGAGTTACATCGTCTACTATGCCAATAGTGAAATGATTTTTAGGTTCCTCATTCTTAAGATTATCGAATACAGCTTTAATCTGGGAAGGAGTGGTATCTTTAGAACCAAGACCATATCGGCCACCGACAATAATCGGTTGATGGTCTCTATCGTAGAAGAGTGTTCTTACATCTTCATAGAGAGGCTCACCAAGAGCACCTTGTTCTTTAGTACGGTCAAGAACAGCTATTTTCTTTACAGAAGCGGGCAGGGCCTTAAAGAAGTATTTAGCGGAGAAAGGACGATAAAGGTGAACTTCAATGACGCCTACCTTCTCTCCCTTGGCATTGAGATAGTCTACAACCTCTTCTGCCGCCTGACAGGCCGAACCCATAATGACTATGACGCGATCAGCATCGGGAGCTCCATAATAGTTGAAGGGATGGTACTCTCGACCAGTGACTTTTGTGATTTCCTGCATATATTCTTCCACCATGTCAGGAAGATCAGTGTAAAATTTGTTCGCTGCTTCTTTTGCCTGGAAATAAATATCAGGGTTTTGTGCCGTACCTTTCTGATAAGGCCGCTCGGGGTTTAAGCCGCGGGCTTTAAATCGTTTTACAGCATCCCAATCTACTAATTTAGCGAGATCTTCATACTCCATAACCTCTATTTTCTGGATTTCATGAGAAGTTCTGAATCCGTCGAAGAAGTTAACAAACGGGATGCTTGATTTAATAGCTGCAAGGTGAGCCACTCCGCTAAGGTCCATTACTTCCTGAACACTTCCAGAAGCAAGGAAAGCAAATCCAGTTGCTCTGCAAGCTGTTACGTCACTGTGGTCTCCGAAAATGGACAAGGCATGTCCGGCAACAGCTCGTGCAGATACATCAAAAACACCGGGCAACAGCTCTCCTGCTATTTTGTACATATTGGGGAGCATTAATAAAAGCCCCTGAGATGCAGTAAAGGTTGTAGTAAAAGAGCCTGCAGAAAGAGAGCCGTGAACTGCTCCCGATGCTCCGGCTTCTGACTGGAGCTCAACTACATCGACAGTTTGTCCGAAGATGTTTTTCCTTCCATGAGCTGCCCATTCATCGATAACCTCTGCCATAGGTGAAGAAGGCGTGATCGGATAAATTGCAGCAACTTCTGTGAACGCATAGGAAACGTGTGCAGCTGCTGTGTTTCCATCCATTGTTTTCCACTGCTTAGCCATTCATGTACCCCCTCTAAGTATTTTCAATCATGAGCTTTTTCACTACTGGTCCAACCAATAAGTATAAGCCCTTCTATTGAAATATAATAATAATTAAGTGCTAAAAAAGAAATAGGTATTGATAAAGGAAAAATTTTGACAAGAGATGGACATTTTTCACACAAGTGCATTGTTTTTGCATTTTTTACTCTAATCAATTTTTTCTAAATAGAGAGATAAAGGCTCCCTTCTTTGGGGTCATATTATCACAACGAAAGGAGCTGTCAATGTTATTATATTAACATTCTATTCGTGGTTTATCATTGTTATAATAACTAATTCCCAAGGGATTATGAAAGGCTGTTATAATCTATCTGCTTTATTTTTCACGGCGAAGAGAGATGTAAGAGGAGGAGGCGTTTTAGTGATTTCCTTGCCTTTGGAGAGCGTTATATTGCGTCCAGAAATAATGAGCATCCCTTTTGATCTTTCCTCTTTTGGGAAAGGGCAAAATGTTGTTGAAATAGGTTTTGGGAATGGAGAATTTCCTGTCCATATGGCTCGGACATATCCGGACGATACGTTTTTTGGTATTGAGGTTTCCCAAACATGCGTTTTGAAAGCGGCAAAGCGTGTACGACAGTTAGGACTTGAGAATGTATATCTTATGTGTGGAGATGCCCGATTTCTTATGAGGGAATGTTTTGAGAATGGATCTATCCATAAAATATATATGAATTTCCCTTGCCCGTGGCCGAAGTCTCGCCACTCTAAGCGAAGGGTTACTGCTCCGGGCTTTTCTGATGTGCTTGCAGGAGTCTTGGCTCCTAATGGAATTTTTGAGCTTGTTACCGATGAAGAGTGGTATGCTTTGGAAGTACGGGATGTTTTATCTGTTCACCCAGCATTGGTTCTTTATTCTTATGTTAAAAATCCTGTCCGGCCTGTTACTACAAAATACGAACGAAAATGGTTGGCGCAGGGGAAAGATATTTATAGGATACAGATTCGCAAGAAAGAAACATTTTTAATGGAGCGCCTGGTAAAAGAAGGTGAGAGGATGCATACTAAAGTTGATGTTATAGATTGGAGTCGCTCTTTTTTTCAAACAATAAAAGGAGAGAGCGAGAGTGAAAACGAGTGTCATTGGACATATCGAAATTCCTATTTTTCTCCCGAAGGAGTTATTTTACTCGAAACAATTGCTACGGACGGAAATTTTGAGCAAAAATTCTTTTTGAAAATAGTGAAAGAAGAGAAAGAAACTCTTATTAAGCTTGATGGAAGCTGCTTGGTGTATCGTACGCCAGCAGTCAAGAAATCTATATTTTACCTTGCCGAACGATTGCGTCGTGAGGGGTTGAGACAGTGAAGGGGTGTACTTTTTACCCTATAGGGGTTGTTCATTCGCCAGTGAAAGACCCGGTTCACCCTGATCTTTTGAAAGATGTAGAGGCTAAGATCGAGATTAAACCTTTTTATGAGCTGGGATTAGATGACCTTAGGGAGGGACAGGAGATCATAATAGTTTTTCGTTTTCATAGATCTTCGTCTTTCCACTTCCACGTTCATCCCAAAGGAGATCTGGCGCGTCCCTTAAAAGGGGTTTTTGCCACGTGTTCGCCTCGACGGCCTAATTTCCTTGGTGTCAGTCGATGTGTTTTAAAGCGCAAAGAGGGGTGTTGTCTTCACGTCTCTGGCCTTGATGCTATAGATGGAACGCCGGTACTCGACATTAAGCCTTTTGCTCTATATGGAGGAAGGGGATAATGAAAGATGTACGGCCCACATCTTCAAAGGTGCTCCAAGCGTTGTTTAATATCCTTGACTCCCTTAATGGAAAGGCTTTTCTTGACTTATTTGCTGGATCTGGCCGCGTAGGGCTTTATGCTTATGAAAAAGGTGCCAGACCTGTTGTAGAAGTAGAATTGCTGAGAAAAAGAGCAACTGCTATTAGACAAATGTTTCGAGGAGAGGATACAGATTTTATTGTTCTTTCTATGGACATCCGTCGAGCGCTTGGGTGGTTAGCGAGAAGAGAGTTTTCTTTTGATATTGTTTTTGCGGATCCACCTTATGAGGAGGGGTGGCCCTCTAAAATTATCGAACTTATGACCGAATACGAAAGATTATTGAAGGACGATGGAGTGTTAATTATAGAGCACTCAGTAAGAGAGTGTGTTGAAGTGCCATTACATTTATTTGTGCTTGATGACCGTCGTACGTACGGAGATACTGTCCTGACATTTTTAAAAAAGGAGAGGAAGGAGGACTCCCGATGAGGCGCCCTATTAGGGCTGTATACCCAGGGTCTTTTGATCCAATTACTAACGGGCATATTTATATCGCAGAGAGAGCGGCAGCCCTTTTTGATGAGTTGGTAGTCAGTGTTTTATTGAATCCTCAGAAACAGTCTGCTTTTACGGTGGAAGAGCGCCAAGCAATGGCTCGTGAAGCTTTGAGTCATCTCCCCAACGTGAAGATAAGCTCTTTTAATGGGCTGCTTGTTGATTTTTTGCGTCAGGAGCGGAGCCGCATTATTATTCGGGGACTTCGTGCCCTTTCTGATTTTGAGTATGAATTCCAACTTGCTTTAATGAATCGTCAGCTAGCCCCGGATATAGAAACGCTCTTTATTGTTACTGACGCTAAATATTCTTATCTTTCAAGCAGTGCCGTGAAAGAGATTTTCAATTTTGGGGGGCCAGTACAGGAGATGGTTCCACCTGGAGTTTACAGGAGGCTTCGAGAGCGGTTTCCTCGTCCCATCCAAAGTCAGAGGTAAAAAGGATACCCTAAAAGCGTAAAGGGGTGGCTTTGATTTCGTGGTTAACTATAGAGTTGGGAACTAGGTTTTCCCATAAAATCGAAGCTTTATTTTCTATCTGGAGGAGTTGGGCTGCTGGCCCTTTGGATGAAGGCATATGTCCCCTCGTTATAAGAGGGATGGAGCCGTGTTTCTTTATTTCTCGTAGTATATCCTGTCCACGATCTGAGAATCCTAATATTCTGATATATTGTGGCCCCAAACGTTGAAAAGCTCGATTTTCCCAATGAGTCAGTCCAAGAAGGAAATGAATGGCTAAGCGTTGCAGAGTACTTCTTGTGTAACGTCGAGATGTTGCCCTTGAGAAAAAATCATCCCAAGAGGAACTAGTGAAGGCCAGTTTGTAGAAGAGATTTTCCAGCCCTTCCCGCATCTCTGCGTATTTCGCTATTTCCTTAGGGGTAGATCTAATAAGGGATACTTGAAGAAAACGCCATAGGTTTTCGAAAGAAAGAAGACACCGGCCGCTTTTAAGAGACGTATTAATGATCTTTCTGGAGAATTCTGGAATTCCTTTCTCTCCCTGTTTGTAGTTACCGCTCCAGTAAGCTTTTCTGATAGCTGTTGCGCTGGCCCATGTTCCTGAATGGGGATCATGATAACCATACCCCACCCGTTCTATGGCGAGAGGATATAAAGGGTATTTTTGGGTTTTAATGCGGCGGAGATAGGCCAGAGCTAGAGAATTATTAGGTAGAGAAATGAATTGTCCGCCTCCGGCTACAATGCTATCCAGAGCCATAGCTCTAGCCTGGACATAAGAATATCCTTCATCCATGAGGTTGCGGAGTTCTCTCTTGAAAGGTTCGGGTTCGTGAATTAGAATGTCAAGGATTGTGGAGATATGGCAGTTGCTGTTTTCCATACCAAAAGCAAGGTGAGTTACGCACTTGCAAGCAGCGAGAATGTCTACAGCTCCTGCTGCAAAAATGCCGGCATTATGGCACGAAAAGAAAACTGGAAGTTCTATAACGACATCAGCTCCGGCTTCAAGAGCAGAAGCAGCTCTTTGCCACTTATCGATGAAAGCCGGTTCTCCTCGTTGTGTGAAATGAGAGGAGAGAACAACGACAACCCCTGAAGCTTCTGTTCGCTTCACGGCTTCTTTTAAATGGTAGAAGTGTCCATTATGGAACGGATTATATTCAGCGATGATTCCCACAATTTTGGGATTCATACGTCATCACGCTTTCTTTGATTATGATCCATTTAAGATACCTTGTAGAATACTATCAGGTCAAGAAGAGGGAGGAATCTAGAAATAATGAAAGTCTTAGTTATTAACTGCGGCAGTTCTTCGTTGAAGTACCAACTTTTTGATATGGAGACAGAGGACGTACTGGCTAAGGGGCTTGTAGAGCGTATAGGGATAGAGGGATCTCGTATTAAACATACGAAAGTTGGCATGGATCCCATCGTTCAGAACGTAGATATTCCCAACCACAAGGTTGGTATAAAGTTAGTTCTCGATGCCCTTCTCGATGAGAAACATGGTGTGCTCAAGAGCCTTGACGAGCTTGGAGCCGTAGGCCATAGAGTGGTACATGGTGGTGAAAAATTTGCAAGTTCTGTCTTGATCGATAAGGCTGTTGTTGATGCGTTGCAGGAATGCGTGCCTCTTGCGCCTCTTCACAACCCGGCTAACCTTATGGGAATTGAAGCGATGCAGGAAGTACTCCCCAACACGCCTCAGGTGGGGGTATTTGATACGGCCTTCCATCAGACGATGCCTGGCTATGCCTATATGTATGGTGTCCCCTATCATTACTATGAAAAATATAGAGTTCGCAGATATGGTTTCCACGGTACGAGCCACTATTACGTTTCTCGCAGAGCTGCTGAGTTCCTTGGGAAGAAAGTGGAAGATCTTAAAATAGTTACCTGTCATTTAGGTAACGGGAGCTCTATTGCGGCAGTAGATAAAGGTAAATCTATCGATACAAGTATGGGCTTTAGCCCTCTTCCTGGAGTTATAATGGGAACACGAGCTGGAGACGTTGATCCTCTTCTCTTGACGTTCCTTGCCGAACAGGAAAATATTGATCCTAAGGCAATGAGCCATATTCTCAACAAGGAAAGCGGCCTTCTTGGCATCTCTGGAGTGAGCAGTGATCTTCGTGATATTGAAGAAGAAGCTTCTAAGGGAAATAAGAGGGCAGAGCTTGCAGAGTCCATGCTTTACTATGGCATTAAGAAATATGTTGGTGCCTATGCAGCAGCTATGGGCGGTATAGATGTACTTGTATTTACTGCTGGAATTGGTGAAAATAGCGCAGCAGCCCGAGAAAAGGTTTGTAGTGGCTTGGACTTTTTGGGTATTTCTATTGACCCGGAAAAGAATAATGTTCGAGGGAAAGAAACTCTTATCAGCACCGATGACTCTCGGGTCAAAGTGCTTATTATTCCTACGAACGAAGAGTTGGTTATCGCCCGAGATACTCAAAGCATCGTAGAAACACTTAAATAAGGAGTATTTTAGGGGCTGTATGAGGAGGGTTTGCTGTGCCTATTAGTGATCTGCCATCTGACTGGTCGCTGCGAATGCAAATTCCAGAGCAGGATGTGCATCTCGGTACCACAGAAATGGATTGGGACGTGGCTATTCGAGATACAATCTCTTATGTGGGGGAGCTTTATTCTTTTAAAACGCCCCTTCATGTACACGCCGAGTCTCGTTGGGCTGATGAGTCGTTGATGGTGGATATATATTTAGATTCGACTATTTCAGTTCCCTGTATTCGATGTCTTGAGATGACAGATATTGCATTGAAGACACATTTCATGTATCTTTACTCTTTGCGAGATAAAGAAACTGCTGCTGGAAAAGATGACGAGCATCTTGTAAGGGTTGATATGCTGGAGAAGCAATTGGATATTATGCAACAAGTGTGGGAAAGCTTGATTTTAAGTCTCCCCACTAATCCTTTGTGCAAAGAGGACTGTCGAGGACTTTGTCCTATTTGCGGAGCTTCTCTGAACAAGGGCGATTGCGGTTGTCGCCAAAACAATATCGATCCACGTCTCGCGGACTTGCTGAAGTTTAAAGACGAAGATTCTGAAGTTTAAAGTAAAGGAGGGAACTGACATGGCAACACCTAAAAGAAAAGTATCACATGCGCGTACACATAAACGGAAGGCTGTTTGGCTTGGTTCTGCTACTGCTCCAGGGCTTACCACATGTCCTCATTGTGGGGAGATGATTATGAACTATCGTGCTTGCCCCGAGTGCGGATATTATCGTGGCCGCAAGGTTGTCTCTACATCTGAAGAAGTAACGGAAGAAGCATAAGTTTGCTACAGTAACGAATATAAAAGCAAAAATGATGGCGGAAGGCATTTATAGTGTAAGCCTTCCGCTTTATTCTTTTTCTGTCCTTGATAGTTGCTCATGGTGAGGTATATGCACGCTAACTGCGAGCTTTCGCTTTGTCCTTTTCTGCCCTCTATAGGCGAAAATCTTCTTGACCGGCAGGAAGAAAAATATTATACTGACCCAGTCATCAGATCAGATGTTGATACCTGGTCTTAAAACTGGAGGGAGTTTGTTATCCGTTCAAAAAAAAAGAAACTCAGGCAGGAAAAACTATTGAAACTCCTTGAACAAAATCCGCTTTATACAGACAAAGAACTGGCACAAGCCTTAAAGGCTAGTGTCAGCACTATTCGCCTTGACCGGGCATTGCTTGGCGTTCCAGAGTTGCGAGAGAGGACCAAGCATATGGCGCAGCGGGCAACAAGTAAGCTCCGTTCTTTAAAACAGAGTGAGGTTGTAGGCGATCTCCTCGAGCTCGAACCTAATAAATGGGCTCTATCTGTTCTTCAGACGAAAAAAGAAATGGCGTTCCGTCACACGGATTATGTTTGCGACCACTATGTCTACTCTCAAGCCAGCTCTATAGCTATAGCTGTAGTGGAAGCAGACATGGTTATAATCGACTCTATGAGAGGCGAGTATAAGAGGCATGCCAAAGTGGGCGATGTGTTAATTGCTCGGGCAAAAGTCGGTGTTCATAAAGACAATAAATATATAGTGAGCGTAAGAACTCGGGTTGGCGATCAGGAAATTTTTGTCGGCCGTTTTATTGCTGTTGCCATCGACTCCCTCGAGCCACAAGATTAGAGGGGAGGACTTTTTATAATGTTGCTAGCTCTCGATGCAATGGGGGGCGACAACGCTCCTCGTGAGCTTTGTAAAGGTGCTTTGTTAGCCTGTAAAGAATTTGAGGATCTTGAGATTATTCTGGTGGGGAATCAACGCCAAATTGAACCCTACGTTACTAACGCTGAAAATTCGGTACGGAAAAGAGTATCTATTGTTCATACTGAAGAGTATATTGCTATGGATGATCACCCTAGTCAAAGTATTCGCAAGAAGAGGCATTCTAGTTTGCGTCTTGCCATGGAAATGACGAGAAGTGGCGAAGTGGATGGCTGTGTTTCTGCAGGAAATACAGGAGCCATAGTGGCTGGCGGTGTTCTTGTAGTAGGACGTATTTCTGGAATTGATAGGCCTGCTTTGGGTGTTGCTCTTCCCACTCTAAATAAATATACCTTTTTGCTTGATGTAGGCGCCACAGTGCGGGCAAAACCAGTAAATCTTTTTCAATTTGCTCTCATGGGAGATATTTATTCAAAATGTATTCTGGGTGTTACTTCTCCAGAAGTGGCGCTTCTCTCTAACGGATCAGAAGATATAAAGGGCGATGAGGTTATAGCGAGCGCAAGAGAAATATTAAGAGCGAGCGCTTTGAATTTTACCGGCTATATAGAAGGAGACGAAATTCCCTTTAGTAAGGCTGATGTAGTTGTTTGCGATGGGTTTTCTGGAAATGTTGTCTTGAAATTTGCTGAAGGTGTTATCCAGGCAGTGTATTCCATCGCTAAAGATGAGATCGATCGGAGGATGTTGCCTAAAATAGGACTTCTTTTTATGGTTCCGATGTTAAAAGATCTCTGGAGTCGTTTTGATTATGAAAAGCATGGAGGGACACCCCTTCTAGGCGTAAATGGAGTTGTAGTGAAAGCCCATGGACGATCAAAAGCTCCGGCTGTGGCCAGTGCTATACGAGTTGCACGTAACTTTGTGCTTCAGAAAGGCGTTGATCTGATATCTAACGAGCTTAACAGGGAGGTATAACAAATGGGCCTGTTTAGTGGACGTGAGGTTTCAATTTTGGGGACAGGCATGTATGTCCCAGAGCGTATTATGACTAACGACGATCTGTCGAAAATGGTGGAAACGAGTGACGAGTGGATACGAGAAAGAACTGGCATTCGGGAGCGTCGTATAGCAAGAGACGATGAACTAACAAGCGATCTGGCATATAATGCCTCCCTGGTGGCGTTAAAGGACAGTGGCGTCCTTCCATCAGAACTAGATATGGTTATTGTAGCTACCAATACTCCTGATACTCTTTTCCCTGGAGTAGCTCCTAAATTGCAGGGAAAACTTAAAGCATCTCGGGCCGGCGCTTTTGACGTGCAGTCGGGATGTACCGGATGTATTTATGCCATAACGGTGGCGGTTTCCGGGATAGCATGTGGACTTTGGAACAAAGTCCTTGTGGTAGGAGCAGAGGTGTTATCCCGTATTATAAACTGGCAGGATCGCAATACCTGTGTTCTTTTTGGGGATGGAGCAGGAGCTCTTGTCTTAGGCCCTTCTTTATCGGGGCAGGGGCATTTTATATCAGCAGAACTCCGTTCTGATGGTGCGAGGTCGGATCTTATAACTCTTCCAGGAGGTCTGATAGAACATCCTGCCTCAGAAGAGACTCTCCGTGAAGGGCTTCATTATGTTCATATGAAGGGGAATGACGTCTTTAAGTTCGTGAACAGACTGCTCCCTTCTTTTTTGAAGAAAATGGTACAGACTGCTGGTTATCAGTCCGATCAAATTGATTGGTGGCTTTTCCATCAAGCGAACCTCCGAATTGTAGAGGGCGTTTTGCGACGTCTGGATGTGGACATGGATAAAGCTTTCGTTAACCTTGATCGTTATGGAAATACATCAGCAGCATCTATATTTTTAGCATTGGCGGAGCTTTTTGATAGTGTAAATTTGGTAAAAGGCCAAAAATTAGTTTTATCGAGCTTCGGGGCAGGCATGACTTACGGAGCGATTTTGTACGAGATGTGAGGTGAACATATTTTGGTTTGGAATAACAGAGTAACTCAACTTCTCGGCACCAAATATCCTCTTATTCAGGGGGGAATGGCATGGGTTGCAAATTCTACCCTTGCCGCAGCGGTGAGTAATGCTGGTGGCTTGGGACTTATAGGGGCAGCCAATATGCCTCCTGAGATACTAGATCAAGAGCTCCAGAGAATAAAGACGTTAACTGATAAGCCTTTCGGCCTTAATATTATGCTGATGTCTCCTACGGCTGATGACGCAGTAGAATTAGCAGCTAAACATAAGGTTCCTATAGTCACTACAGGGGCTGGAAGTCCAGGTAAGGTAATAGAAAAGCTTAAACCCATGGGAACTGTAATTATACCGGTTATTGCTTCAGTAGCTCAGGCTAAAAGGGTAGAAAAGCAAGGTGCAGATGCTGTAGTGGCAGAAGGGACAGAGGCAGGTGGCCATATTGGTGATTTAACGACTATGGTGCTTGTCCCACAAATTGTGGATGCTGTGCAACTTCCCGTTATTGCGGCTGGTGGAATTGCAGACGGGAGAGGGATAGGTGCGGCTTTTTGTCTTGGAGCAGAAGGAATTCAGATAGGGACTCGTATGGTGTGTTGCACTGAGTGTACGGTCCATCAAAACTACAAACAAGCAATTATCAATGCAAGAGATCGTAGCAATGTGGTTACCGGACGTAGCACGGGACATCCAGTTCGTTGCTTGCGCAATAAATTGACAGCTCGGTTTGAAGAACTAGAAACAAGCGGAGCTTCGGTTGAAGATATAGAAAAGCTGGGAACAGGGCGACTTCGCGCCGCAGTGGTAGATGGAGATATAGAGTGGGGATCTCTGATGGCTGGCCAAAGTTCAGCCCTTATTCATGATGTGAGGCCAGCTGCCGAAATTTTGCAGAATATGTTCGCAGAGGCAGCTGATGTTATTACTCGATTACCCCGTTTTGAGAGCTAGAGAGTCGAGGTGACCGTATATTGAAATATGCATTGGTTTTCCCAGGTCAGGGAGCGCAGGAAGTTGGTATGGGGAAATCCCTTTTCGATATGTTCCCAATAGCAAGAGAAATCTTTCAAAGGGCTGATAGTTCTTTGGGATTTCATTTAAGCCAGTTGATATTTGACGGACCTGAAGAGAAGTTGACACTGACAGCTTATACTCAGCCAGCTATTTTGACAGTAAGTGTGGCAGTCTATGAGATTCTTTCTCAAGAATTTGGGTTGCACTTTTCTCCAGCCTATATAGCGGGCCATAGTTTGGGAGAGTATACAGCTCTTGTTGTGGCAGGAGCTCTATCTTTAGAGGATGGAGTTCGTCTTGTCCATCTCCGAGGTTCTCTTATGCAAGAGGCGGTTCCGGAGGGAGAAGGAGCGATGGCTGCCTTGCTTGGTTTAGAGTCAGATATAGTAGAAGATCTGTGTAAAACTATCGCTCCTCATGGAGAATGCCAGGCTGCAAATTATAATTCCCCAGGGCAGGTTGTTATTTCTGGAGCAACGGCCTTTGTGGAAAAAGCGGTTGAGGAAGCGAAGGAAAGAGGTGCTCGTAAGGCAGTGATGTTGAAAGTGAGTGCTCCTTTCCACAGCAAAATGATGAGGCCAGTGGCAAATAAATTGAAAGAGGCTTTTAACGGCTGCCAATGGGAAGCCCCCCAGTGGCCTGTTGTGGCTAATGTTTCCGCACAACCTGTTTCCACTGTGCGGGAAGTGCAGAATGCATTGTTCCATCAGACATATATGCCTGTTTTATGGGCAAAATCTGTTGAATATATGGCATCTCAAGGAGTTGATACTTATTTCGAACTCGGACCGGGAACGGTTCTAGCCGGTCTTATCAAGCGCTGCCAAAAAGGGTCTAAAACCTATTCTGTAGCTACAGAAGAAGATATAAAGACCATCACTTCTCTTTTTAAGGAGGTGGTAGAGTGATGGGTATGGGTCGAGTTGCTCTCGTCACTGGTGGGGGGAGAGGAATAGGCAAACATATTGCGCTGGAACTTGCTGCCCGCGGATATCATGTGGCTATTAGCTATAACAAGAGCGGCACAAGTGCTATGGATGTGTGCGATATGATGCAACATTTGGGAGTAGATGCTTTCGCTGTACAATGTGATGTAACGAATCCGGAGCAGGTAGCAGAGATGTTTGTGCAGATAGAGGGGAATCTCGGGGCGGTAGACATTTTGGTTAATAATGCAGGTATTACTCGAGACAACCTCCTCATGAGAATGAAAGATGAAGAATGGCAAGACGTTATAGCTGCTAACCTGACATCAGTTTTTTATTGTACAAAGCAAGCTATTAAGAAGATGGTAAAAGCACGATGGGGAAGGATTATTAACATCTCATCAGTGGTGGGGCTCATTGGCAATCCAGGACAGTCTAATTACTGTGCTTCTAAAGCGGGTATTGTAGGTTTCACGAAAGCTGTTGCCAGAGAGTATGGCGCTAGAGGGATCACTGCAAATGCCATTGCTCCTGGATTTATTGAATCTGATATGACTTCGGTCTTGAAAGATGAGATTAAACAGTCTATGCTGGCTCAGATTCCTCTTGGTCGGGCAGGGACTCCTGATGATGTGGCCAGAGTTGTGGCTTTTCTAGCTTCAGATGATTCTGCATATGTAACTGGTCAAGTTATTGCCGTAGATGGCGGAATGACCATGTGTTAAGAAGAGTAGTGGAAGGGGGTGAAGGAGAATGAAGAAAGAAGAAGTTGTTGCTCGCTTAAAAGAAATTATTATGGACAGACTTGATGTTGAAGATGGCCAGATTGTTCTCGAGGCTTCCTTCGTGGAGGATCTTGGTGCTGATTCTCTTGACATCGTTGAGCTCATTATGGGTATTGAAGAAGAATTTGATATTGAAATACCTGACGAGGATGCTGAGAAGCTCACTTCCGTAGGGGAAGCTATGAAGTATACCCTCGAAAAGCTTGGAGTAGAAGAGTAATTTGGAATAAAGGCATTTCTGGGCCGGAGGAATATAGATCCCCCGGCCTATTGCAACATCGCGGTGCCCTATCCCTGAACGGTGAGGAGTGACGTGATTTGAGAAGGGTAGTTATTACAGGGCTTGGAGTAGTGAGCCCAATCGCGAATGGAAGAGTAGATTTCTGGAAAGCTCTTGAAGAAGGACGAAATGGCGTCGGTCCTTTAACGACCTTTGATGCCTCTGACCTTCCTGTAACTTTCGGAGCTGAGGTCAGAGACTTTGACCCAACTCATTGGCTTGACAATAAAGAGGTAAAACGCTCCGATCGGGTGATCCATTTTGCTGTAGCTGCTTCAGATATGGCTCTTGAGGATGCCCATCTGGATGTAAAAAGCCTGGATTCTAATAAATTTGGTGTTTATATTGGAACTGGACAAGGCGGCATAGAGACGACTTTTAATAATTTTCAGACCCTTATTGAAAAGGGCCCAAGGCGAGTAAGCCCCTTTTTCATTCCTATGATGATCAGCAATATGTCTACGGCTTACGTAGCTATTCGGTACGGCGCAAAGGGGCCCAATCTATGCGTTGTCACAGCATGTGCTACAGGAACCAATAGTATAGGAGAAGCTTATTACGCCATACAGCGAGATGACGCAGATGTTATTTTAGCTGGGGGCACGGAAGCTGCTCTTCGTTCTATCAGCATAGCTGGCTTTGCTGCTATGAAAGCTCTTTCGACCCGCAATGATGAGCCTCAGCGAGCATCTCGTCCTTTCGATCTGGACCGAGATGGCTTCGTAATGGGCGAGGGTGCGGGCGTTCTCGTGCTGGAAGAACTGGACCATGCTCTTCGTCGTGGAGCCCATATATATGGCGAAGTTGTGGGATATGGATCTACGTGTGACGCTAGCCACATTACAGCGCCAGATCCAAAAGGCGAAGGAGCCGTACGAGCGATGCGCCAAGCAATAAGTCAGGCAAAATGGCTTCCAGAAGATGTGGAATATATTAACGCTCATGGAACCTCTACCGGTCTAAACGATAAAATGGAATCTATGGCGATTCGTACCGTCTTTGGAGAATATACACCCAAGATTTTGGTTAACTCTACAAAATCTATGATTGGACACTGTCTCGGTGCCGCTGGAGCTCTTGAGACGATAGCTGCAATTCAATCTATTGTAGAGAACGTTGTCCATCCTACTGTTAACTATGAAACGCCAGATCCGGAATGTGATATTCATGTGGTAGGGCCTCAAGCGGTGCATAAACCAGTTTCTCGAGTGCTCGTCAACAGTTTTGGTTTTGGTGGGCACAATGCTGTTGTTGCTGTCCAGAAGTACGAGAGGTAAGAGGTCCTGTGAAGAATAGTCCTGAAAAAGAACAATGGTGGAATCAGAGTCTTCTCTCTTTTCAGGAAAAATTAGGATACTCTTTTTTAAGAAGAGAACTTTTAGAAGAGGCCCTCACCCACGCTTCTTATGCTTATGAAGAGGGCCTCCCTTATTATAATGAGCGTCTTGAATTTTTAGGAGACGCTGTGTTAGAGCTTGTGGTTTCAGCAGAACTCTATGGTGAGTATCCTGATCTTGACGAGGGGAAGTTAACTCAATTTCGCTCAAATCTTGTTCGAAAAAAAGCTCTTTTTATATGGGGGAAAAGTATGGAATTACCCCGACTTATTCGGGTGGGGAAAGGAATAGAACATCAAGGCATTAACTCTTCTATTATTGCCGATGCAGTTGAGGCAGTGTTTGGTGCTGTTTTTTATGATGGTGGATTTCAGGTAGCACAAAAAGTAATACGCAGATATCTTTTTTTCCAGTCTACTGTTAATCCTTATGAAGAAAATCAGGATCCTAAATCTCTTCTGCAAGTTGAAACTCAAAAAAGAGGAATGGGACATCCTGACTATGTAGTGGCCTCCTCTGAAGGGCCTTCGCATTTACCTAAGTTCACCGTACATTTAAAAATAGATGGAGTTATCTTTGGATGTGGAACGGGGCACTCGCGAAAACTAGCGGAGATTCAAGCAGCTGCCCAGGGGTTGAGCAAAATATCCCTCCTCAAAAGAGAGGGTATAGAGGGGGGGGAGGAAAAGGAGATTGGCCATGGATCTTATGCAAAAAGCAATTATAATGACCAAAGATGATATAAAAAGAGTGTTAAAGAGGATTGGCAATGAGATCATAGAGTGGAACAGGGGAACAGAAGGGATAGCATTACTCGGAATACAAAGGCGCGGAGTGTATTTAGCTAAGCGACTTCAGGATGTGTTACTCCAGCAAGAAAAAGTAAAAATTCCCACAGGAGAACTTGATATAACCTTGTATAGAGATGATTTAACGTTGCTTCACGAGCAACCTATGGTCCATAGCACTTCCATTCCTTTCGATGTCAGTGGCATGAATCTTATTTTAGTAGACGATGTGATCTATACGGGACGGACTGTGCGGGCGGCTTTGGATGCTCTTATGGATCTTGGGCGTCCTTCCTCTGTGCAACTTGCAGTATTAATAGACCGAGGACATCGTGAGCTGCCAATACACCCGGATTTTTGTGGTAAAAAGGTTCCAACTTCCTCTGATGAAATTGTGGAAGTAAGAGTGGAAGAGCTTGACGGCGTAGATGATGTGGTTATTTGCGAAAAACAAAGTGAATGAAAAATTCTCCCCCACGAGAAAAGTGAGGTTGTTTTTTGCCTTTTTGCTCCTATTGTTCCTCGTCCCTTGCAGAGCTTTAGCTATGGACTTGTGGGTATCATCTCCATGGTTGTCTGTTATGTCCAATTTTATGGGGGGCGTATATGTAACAGTCCATCCTATGGTAGTGTGGTCTGAAGATGGATTGGAAAAAAGAGTGGCGCCAAAAAAAATGTCAGAAGATCTCCCCTTACTGGTATTAGATTATTCAGACGCTCAAAAATATGGAATATCTGAAAAAAGGAAGAATCTGTATGTTCTTTATCGAAATCTTCCTTTCCCTAGAGAGAAGTTAGATAGCTATTTTGCCGATCCCTCAGTGCTTCCCTTTATTGCTCAACGAATTTTGAATGTTTTTTCCAGCCTCGACACAGAGCATTATTTTTTCTACCAACGGCGACTAGCGGAGTTTCAGGGGCGTTTAGAGAGCACAGTCCTTCTTGGGAGACAATTACTGCAAGGTAAAAAAGTCTACGACCTCTCAGCTTCATATGGGGAGCTTTTACGGGCAGCCCGATGTGAAATATTGCGTCCTTCGGGGGAGAATGTAACTCTTTGGAAAAATGGAGAGTCTTTGGATAGCTTCAAACAAAAAGTAGAGGAAATTATAAAACAAGGTATTCCAGTAGTTTACGATGCACAAACACCTCGATGTATGCAAGATACGTTGCTAAAGATCAAATCTTCTCAAATTATTCTCCTTAAGCGACCTACTATAGAGGAAGATCTTATTATTTCTTTATATGACCAATATCTGTCTATATGGAATATAGCAGCTTCTTCCGCTACATCTAATTAGCTCTTAACAGCGGATTCTTTACACCGTCTCGACTGTCTGTCCCTTTTATCTCACAGGATTTCTAGTTAACAGCAGATTCTTTACCGCTAGCTGTCTTTTTAGGGAAAAAGAGGAATGGAATTGTAGCGGAAAAGATCATAAAACTTAAAATATGAAAGGGACTAACTTTTAGCCCAGACTCTACTACAAATCCGTCAAGAATTGGGCCAGTCATCATTCCCAGACTAAAGAAAATATTAAAAATACTCATAGTTCTCCCACTTCCGAATTCAGCGCTGTTTTCTGCTGTGATGGCAGCTAAAGAAGGAGAGGAAAGAGCGTGTCCGACCCCGAAAATGATACTGGCTACTGTAAGCCCTAAAAAGCTGCGGAAATAGGGTATAACCAGGAAAACAACTCCAGATAAAATGCCACCAAATACAATCAGACGATGTCGTTCTATGGTATCGGAAAGAGGGCCGAAAAACCGCTGCAGAGCTCCAGTTGCTATGGAGTTAAGAGAAAGTATTATCCCAATTTGGGAAAAAGATAGAGAGTATCCTTGAGCTAGAAGAGGAATAAGCATAAGGATGGTTCCCCGGCACATGGCAAAACAGAATTGATAGTAAAAACAAATTCGGAGTGCCCAATTTCGTAGCATTCCTTTTATAGCAGGGAACATCGTTTGACCAGTAGCTTGGGCTCGAGTAGGTATCCTGTGAGGAAGTTTCCGTATAACCATAAACAGAGCAAGACTTGTTAGGACTGTCATGAAGTAAAAAGGGAGTTGCCATCCCCATCGATCGGTGAGTATGCCGCTGATGAGAGGACCAAAGCCTACTCCTAAAAAATGAGCTCCTTGCAAAGTCCCAAAAAGACGACCTTCATTTCCCTCTTCAGCAATGTCGGCGCCAATAGCCATAGCTATTGGTATAACAAAAGCGGAACCTAAGCCGTGAAAGAACCTTATGGCTACTAATGCTACTGTATTGTCGGCTCTTACGTAAGCGAGAGATGCTAAAGAGTAGACCAATAGGCCTGCACCAAGAAGGAGTTTTCGATCAAAGCGCTCAGCTAACTCACCAGAGATGAGCATCCCTCCGGTTCGGGCAAAAGAAAAGGTTCCAAAAACAAAGCCAAGAACAATACCACTGGCGCCAAGTTTGGAAGCATATATAGGTAAAATAGGACTAATGACGCCTACGCCAAGCATGGCGCAAAAGAGAGAAAGAGAAAGTGTTAACAGAATATAATTATGAGATGTTTGAGAATTTGTCATGAGTTGCCCCTTCAAAAGATCCCCTCGCATATGTGAGGGGATCTTTGGATAACTTTATTGTACTAAATATTATCAACGATTTCAATCATACCTTCTCCCGGTTTGAATCTACCTATACATATACTTCTTTCAAAACCAGCATTTTTTAAAGATTGTATTATCCCTTCTGCCTTGTCAGGGCTCACAGCCAACAAAAACCCACCAGATGTCTGAGCGTCATAGAGGATATCTACTTCCTCATCGGGGAAAGCCTGCATTCCATGAACCATATCTTCGTATTGAATGCGGTTATTGTATGTTCCTGCTGGAATCAACCCGCTCTCTGCCAGCTCTATTACACCTGGAAGTAAAGGAACATTGTGAAGTCCAAGAACTAAATTAAGATTCTTCAGGGAAAGCATATCCAATGCATGTCCGATCAGACCAAAGCCTGTGACGTCGGTACAGGCATGGATAGCTATTTTTTGGTCTTCTGAAAGAATCATAGGAACATTGTTAAGGGTTGACATCCATCGAATGGCCTCTGACGGGCCTTGAGGATCTTCAATCATGTCAGCTTTAATGCCAGTAGCTATAATTCCTGTCCCAACAGGTTTTGTAAGAATAAGAAGATCTCCAAGCTGAGCTCCTACAACTTGCCATGGGTGCTCTCGTGCCACTTCTCCATATACAGCGAGCCCATATTTAGGTTCTTCGTCTTCTACGCTGTGTCCTCCCACTAGAAAAGCACCGGCTTCTCTTACTTTAGAATACCCACCTTCTAAGATTTCCCTTAATATTTCTATATCGAGTTTTTTTACAGGGAATCCTACTATGTTCAAAGCTACTATTGGATGTCCTCCCATAGCAAAAACATCACTGATAGAGTTACATGCAGCTATTTCTCCCCACTTTCTCGGATTATCTACGATTGGCGTGATAAAATCCAAAGTGAGAATACCGAGTCGTTTTTCATCTATAATCCAGAGAGCAGCATCTTCACCAGAAGCCCAAGTAGAAATGATCCTTTCATCATGAACTGGAGGAAGATTTCGTAGTATTTTTTCCAGGTCCGCCGGACCTATTTTAGCAGCTCACCCACTTGTTCTTGATAGTTCAGTTAATCGCATGGTCAATCCTCCTTTTCTTCGAAAGAAATTATAACAAATTTCAATCGAAATTATTCGATGAAGCTATGAGATACCACAAATAATTTACAGCGGAATTATTTGTGTTTTCCCTTATTAGGTCGATGAGAGAAGGGCTCTGGATGATATAATGAAACACTTGAATAAGAAACTGAGGGTTGTATATTGATGAGGAGGCTCATTATTTATGGTTAATATCCCGAACTCTACAGTATTGGAGGAACTGCGTTCCCTTAAAGAAGAACTGCAGGAAAGCCTTTGACCTCGTTTTTTTGGAATCTCGTTTGCAAGAGCTTGAAAAAAAGACAGTTGCTCCTTCTTTTTGGGGGAGTGGAGAGGCACGAGGCATAACCCAGCAATTGTCTTGGATACGAGACAAACTAGGCTCATGGAGTCAGGTCGTCTCTGAGTTTCAGGATTTAGAAACATTGGAAGAGATGTTACGAGAGGGAGATGACAAGGAACTCCAGAGTGAATTTGATAGTCGGTCGGTGGCTTTGAAGAAAGAAATAGAAAGGATGCAACTTTTGGAGCTTCTTAACGAAGATTATGACCATGGTAATGCCATTCTTTCGATTCATGCTGGTTCAGGAGGGCTTGATTCTCAGGATTGGGCCGACATGCTTTATAGAATGTATGTTCGATGGATAGAACAAAAGGACTTCCACATAAAAATCTTGGATTTGTTGAAAGATGCGGAGGCTGGAATTAATAGCGTTACACTGCTTGTGGAAGGGAACTATGCCTATGGGTATTTAAAATCAGAAAAAGGGGTACATCGTTTAGTCCGTATATCTCCTTTTGATTCAGCGGGGAGACGACATACAAGTTTTGCTTCAGTAGATGTGGTTCCGGAGCTTCCAGAGGATGTGGATATAGAGATTCGCCCTGAGGATATTCGTATCGATACATTCAGATCTAGCGGGGCTGGTGGGCAATATGTGAATATGACCGATTCTGCAGTGCGAATAACTCACTTCCCATCTGGAATTGTGGTCAGCTGTCAAAATGAGCGTTCTCAACATATGAATCGAGCAGTAGCCATGCAAATTTTAAAAAGCAGGCTTTATCAGCGGGCTCTTGAAGAACGCCACAATGAATTAGAAACCATAGGAGGAGAAAAGAAGGAAATTAGCTGGGGAAGCCAAATTCGGTCATATGTGCTCCATCCATATACATTAGTTAAAGATCATAGAACTGGCTGCGAGACTGGAAATGTCCAGGCAGTTTTAGATGGGGAGTTGGAAGACTTCATTATGGCCTATCTACGCTGGAAGAAACAAAGCCGCAAATAAGTAAGAGGAGGATGGTTCCGATGGAGAGAAAATATAGTTGGCACATTTTATACGTTCCTATCCTAACCTTTTTAATTGTTTTTTATGCAACTGCGGGGATAGCCGCTTCGGCTCCTTTTTCTCCAAAAACTCCCATTCTTCCTTTACAAGAACTTCGTCCGGGTATGAAGGGTACAGCGTTGACGGTTGTACGTGGGGAAGAAGTAGTTTCTTTTCCCGTGGAGATTGTTAGCATTGTCCCCCAAATGGAAAGTCGGCCTCGCCACCTTATTATGGTTCGGGTCAGCGGTAACGTCATAGAGAAGACAGGTGGCATAGCCGCAGGTATGAGTGGAAGTCCGGTTTATATTAATGGGAAATTGATAGGAGCTATTGGTTACGGGTTTAATTTTAGTGAGCACAACATAGGATATGTGACTCCTATTAAAGATATGGAGTCTATCTGGGCGTGGCCGGAGGACCCCCCCTCTTTTCCTCAGCCTCTATCCTTGAAGGAAGATGGAAAAGATGCAGAAAAAGGGGTTGAAGAGGAGGAAGCAGAAAACAACGAGGAAACTGCGGAAGAGAATAGTGTTGAAAATGAAAATACGGAAGAGACTACAGAAGGAAACGCAGAAAATACGAATTTATCTTCAGGTAGTGAAAAACGAGCTCTTCCTCTCCAGGTAGGAGGAGTAAGCCAGAGGATAGCGAATCGGGTAGGGGAACGTCTGGGGGAAAAAGTGTTTTTGGCAGGTGGCCTCAACGGGAATGAGCAATTGGTGGATTATAAAGGGACCTTTGCGCCTGGAGAGGCCATAGGAGTTTTGTTAGCGTGGGGCGATGTTACCATAGGTTCCATTGGCACCATCACATCTGTTGATAAGGATGGTCGATTTCTTGCTTTTGGGCACCCTTTTCTGGGGAGAGGGGCTGTGGCGTTCCCTGCTGTGAAGGTGAAAGTCCATAATGTAGTACCCAGCTTAGAGTCTCCCTTTAAAGTGGGGAGTTTTTCTCATATTGTCGGAACAGTAACCCAAGATCGTGCCGAGGCCATAGGGGGGCGCTTAGGATATTTTGCTCCGTCCATTGAAGCATCCCTACGCTTTAAAGATATAGATAGAAATGAAAGAGATATGAAACGCTTCCATGTCGTACAAGATCCTTTCCTTGGCATGGATCTTGCCAGTACCCTTTTCACAGGACTTATTGACAGGTTATGGGGGCGAGTAGGGGAGGGGACGGCCCGAATTTCTCTCCAGGTAGAAGGGAAAGAAATTTATAAGGGCTGGACGAGAAGTAATATGTATTTCTCCGAAACTGACGTAGCTGATGAAGCCTTGCAAGAAGTGAGAGATTTAATGAAAAACATAGCCATGAATCCCTTTATGGAAATTTCTCCGATGGGAATCCATTTATCTGTGGAAATTACCCGCCAACCGAAGCTTATTTTTATAGAGGGATTGAAAATAGATGGAGAAATCTTTGTTCCCGGCCAGAAAGTACCTGTAGAAGTTACCCTCAGGCCGTACCGAGGTAAGCAGTCGAAGAAGAAATTAGAGCTTACAGTACCCCAAGATGCTTCTGGGCCCGTAGAAATAGTTGTTCGAGGGGGAAATATAATGGCTCTTGAAGAGGATGCTATTGTACAGGGCTGGAAAACTATAGATAATTTTGATCAAATGTTGAAAGAAATGAGCTCTTTGGAAACAAATAATGAGGTTATAGTAGAACTAAACTATGCAAAAATTCCTGATAGTCCTGAGGATATGATACCCACCAAGGAAGACACGGAGCTTTTGAGCCAGGTTAAGGAGAGGCGCCTTAATGAAGGAACAATGCGTATCTTTAAGACTGATTCTGTGGTGGAAGGGCTCTTAAGGAAAATAATACAGGTTCAACCTTCTGATGGGCAAGAAGTGGCTGTAGAAAAGGAAGAAGGTTAGAAATGTTTATTACCCTGGAAGGCATCGATGGGTGTGGCAAAAGCACTCAGGCCGCCATTTTGAACGAGAAAATAGCAGCGTCTACGGGGAAAAATGTTTTTTGGACCCGAGAGCCTGGCGGATGGGCACAAGGAGGGCTTATTCGTTCTCTTTTACTCGAAGAGGATTTTTATCACCCCTTGAGCGAATTATTTCTTTTCGTAATTGACCGCTGCGAGCATGTGAGGCAGGAAATAGTACCGGCTCTTTCACGGGGAGATATAGTTGTATGTGAGCGTTACTCAGATTCAACGCGAGCTTATCAAATTTGGGGAAGAGGTATTCCGGAAGAAAAAGTAGAAACTCTTTTTTCTTGGTGTGAATTTCCTGAGCCAGACCTAACGTTATGGATGGATGTTCCTCTGGAAATGGCTTTTGCTAGGATAGAGTCTTCTAGAAGTTCTCTTGATCGCATAGAGTCAGGGACAAAAAGTTTTTTAGAGCGTGTATGCCGTGGGTACGAAGAATTGGCTCTTCGCTATCCTAAAAGAATTGTTCGCATTGATGGAACGCAATCGTTAGAAAATGTTGCCAATCAGATTTGGAACTCTCTGGAGGTGTTTCTGAACCAGTGAAAGTACGAAGGAGTTCTGATAGGAAATTAGATACAGGGATAGATAAATCTTTGACAGGCCACTATAAGGTGGAACGGCGGGCAGATGAAGTTTTCCCTTGCTTTGACGAATCTTTAGAAGACGCAGAAATTCAGGAACTTTTTGATCGTTTAGAGAAGCTGGGGGAACAGCTATCTCGTTTCCCTGCGGAAAGGCTATTAAGCACCTACAGAACTGTTGTTAAAGAACTGCTTCGCCGGGCTACTGGTCGACTACGATTGAAGAAAGATCTTCGCTGGAGACGATATGATAAAAATATTTTTGTTTTGATGGAAAAAACAGAAACAGATTTACAGGAGCTCTCTGCGGTTTTAAGCAGAGAGGGAAATCGTATGAGAGCTTTACGATTAGTGGAGGAGATTAAAGGATGTCTCATCTCCCTTTTTTTATAATATCAAGTATTATGTGGGCAGAACTATCAAGGGCTCTTGAGGCAAACCGATTCCCTCAAAGTTTGGCTTTACGTGTACCCCAACAGTATCATTTTACGGTGGCGACCGAACTTGCCCATTTGATTTTATGTGAGAAGAGATGTAACTGTGGAGTATGTGATGCATGTTTAGCTTGGCATGAAGGCGTCCATCCAGACCTTCTTTTGGCTGGGACAACGGATAAAGCGCCTCGCATTGAGGCTTGTCGGCAATTGACAGAGGAGCTTACCCTTCGTCCCGTGGCTTCCCCCCGTCGTTTAGCTGTTGTTTTTGCTGCTGATACCCTTCCGTTAGGTGCAGCTAACAGCTTGTTAAAAGTGGTAGAGGAGCCTCCGAGTTATGCTGTCATTCTTTTTATACATGAAGGAGAAGGGCTGCTACCCACACTCAAAAGCCGGTGCTGGAACCTTTCAACTATACATGAATCAGTGCCTGAACAAGAAGTCATGCCAAACTCTGAAGAGTCTTGGTTTGCCTGGGTTCGAAATAGCGGGAAAATTTCGGTAGAAGAGTTAGAAATGCAACTTGGTCGGTGGGGTTCTTGGGCTTTGGCAGAGGGGCATTTTCATCTTATAGAACCTATTGAACGTCTTCGTCTTTTAAGCCAGACAGGGCGTCTTTCTCAGTCCATGCTTTTGGATTATATAGTATTAGTACTCAAGGAGGGTTTTGCGTTTGAGCATATATTTGACGATTTTCGGTAAGCCTAGATATTTAGGACTTGTAGAGATTGAGACCCCTTCTCCCGAAAGAGGATCCCGTATAGTTGCCGAAACCATGCGAGGGCTTGAGTTGGCCGTTGTTGGAGGGCCGCTCTCATTGGAACAAGAAGATCGTTATAGGAACACGTGTACGGAAGATACTTCAGAGGGCCAGCCTAAGGGCGGAGAGCCTATGCTTCAGAATATAACTTTTGTCCGTATGGTTACAGTTGAAGATTTAGAAATAGATCGGAACCAGAGGGTTGAGGAAGAGCTCGTGCTTATAAAAGCCAGAGAGATTCTTTCGCAACACGATCTTCCTATGAAGCTTGTAGATGTCGAGTACCTTCTTGATCGAAAGAAACTTTTCTTTTATTTTACGTCTGAGCAGCGAGTAGATTTCAGGGCCTATGTTCGAGATCTTGCCCGTGAATTCAAAACAAGAATCGAATTGCGTCAGATAGGAGTACGTGACGAAGCCAAAACAGTAAGAGGGCTTGGTCCCTGTGGTAAAGAATGTTGCTGTGGATACTGGCTCCATAAATTTGATCCTATTTGTATCAAAATGGTAAAGGAACAGAATTTAGCTCTGAACCCTACAAAAATATCAGGGATTTGTGGGCGTCTTATGTGCTGTATGGCCTATGAGCATGAGACGTATGGTTCTATTTGGAAAGACCTTCCAAACCCAGGCTCGAAAATTAAGACCCCTACTGGTAACTACGTTATTCTTGGCGTTGATTTGCAGCATGAGGCTTTTCGGGCTAAGACTCCTGAGGGGACGGAAATACTAGTTCTAGCCCGAAATTTTGAAGCTTTTAAAGAGACGGTAATGAGAGGGGAAGTATGGGATAGTACCATTGGTGAGAGCGGTATACCGGCCCTTCCTGTCTTGGGAGAGGACGAATCTGGCGAGTCCCTTGTTTTCTCTGAGAACGATGTTATGGCAACAGTCATAACGGATGTCTCGTCAATTGGGATATTGAAAGTTGAAGGAGAAAATGATCATTCTGTCTTAGAAAATTTGGAAGATGTTCCATGCCCGCCTTATCGTGAATCGGAAGAAAAGAAAGGCGACAATAGGAAGGGAACGGGAGCTGTTTCTAAATCAGGAGGAATAAAACGTCGGCGGCGACGTAAAAAGAAACCCCAAAATAATAAGTTAGCGACTCCAGATCGTGAAGGAACAAGATCGGAGGAACAGAGCACTGAAAATAGCGTAGCTAAACGAAATAGGCCTGTGCGGAAGAAAGGACGGCGTCCTTTTCGAAGGGGAAAAAACTCCAAAAACGAGAGCTCTTCTAGCGAAAAAGAAGGGCCCAACGGTGAATAGCTTAGGATAGGGGGGATATCATGTTTCTTTGGGATAAACTTAAGAATGGGCTTAAAGGAGTAAAAAATCGTTGGAGTGGGGGGCTCATTTCTCTCTTTTCTGGAACCTCTATCGATGATGAGTTTTGGGAGCAAATGGAAGAACTTCTCATTTCCGGGGATGTAGGTTTAGATTTGACGGAAGAGCTCATAGAGTCTCTTCAAAAAGTAGTAAAAAAAGAAGGGCTCAAGACATCGGATCAATTAATAGATTATTTTATAGATATGCTTACAAGCCATCTTGAAAAAATAGAAGGCATGGGGAAGGAAATTGTTCTTGATGTAAAGCCTAAAGTAGTAGTGCTTGTTGGCGTAAACGGAAGTGGCAAGACCACGACAGCTGCTAAATTAGCAGAACAATTTCGGCGCCAAGAGAAAAAGGTAGTGTTGGGAGCAGCAGATACCTTTAGAGCAGGCGCTATAGAACAGCTGAAAATTTGGGGAGAGCGAACAGGAAGTCGAGTTATAGCCCAACAACAAGGGAGTGATTCTGCTGCAGTAGCGTATGATGCGTTACTGGCAGCTCGGGCATCCTCGTCAGATCTCCTGATAGTGGATACAGCTGGTCGTCTTCATTCGAAGCATAATCTTATGGAGGAACTATCTAAAGTTATACGAGTTTTAGCCCGGGAAGTGGATCAAGAAAATATAGAGATTCTTCTCGTCTTGGACGCAGTTATGGGACAGAATGGCTTTGCACAAGCACAGGCTTTCCATGAAGCCCTTCACTTAACTGGCGTCATCTTATCTAAATATGATAACACGGCAAAGGGAGGCATTATTCTAGCTATAGCCCATCACTTAGGCCTTCCAATTCGGTACGTGGGACTGGGCGAAGGAGTTGATGATCTACGTCGTTTTGAGCCTAAGCTTTTTGTATCTGCTTTGCTGGAGAGAAATAGTGATGAAAACTGAGGAAGAGCAGCTTCTTAATAGTCTCTCTT
>NZ_DHCG01000002.1:0-129413 GCF_002398115.1 Aminobacterium sp. UBA4908 | reverse complement strand
TCTTAATAGTCTCTCTTTTTCGTCTCCTCTTTCCATCGTTTTGAGGGCACTCTTTTGCTTCTCTCTTACAAGAATAGTGCTGCATAAGAAAAATCGCTATAAATATTTTCTGCAAGAGGATCTCGTTGCATTTTTACATAAGACGGGAAAGGATAGTCACGTTTCCAGCTTATTTCGTAGCTTTGAAAAAGAAGAGGATCCATCTCACACTCCTTTTTATACATTGCCCAATAAAGAAACAGTGTTGTTTTTATCAGCAGAGGGAGGAGCGTCTATCTCTACTGTAGGGGAGCTTAAACTAATGGTTACTTCCCAAACAGGGGATCTTCCTGAATGGTGGAGTGTTCCTATCCCTTTATTAGCCATTCAGAAAAAGAAAGTGATTCTCAATGAAAAAGCTTGTTCTCATTTAAAGGGGTACACTTTTTCTTATGATGAAGTAGAATCTGCGTTGCAGTCTGAGGAACCCATGTTGGCTATAGATAACGCAGAGGGGAGAATGGTCATATGCCCCATAGAAATAGCTCCCCATGTTTTTATGCTTGATGATGTCACTTGCGATTTGGATACTGCTGAAAATATGATTTGGTGGGCCGCAGTTGGTCAGGCGTGGGCTCAGAAGAAACGTAGAGCAGGGTATCGAATTCTTCGCGTCGATGAAGAAATAAAAGAGCCATCTCCCCTTGATCTTCTTGGCGCCGATGAATATATGACGTGTATATGGGATGGTAAGGTAGTAGGGCACTTATGTCTCAGAAAGGAAAAGGAGTCTTCAGAATGATATATCCTGTGAAATTGATTACAGGAGTTCTTTATCCAGATGAATGGTGGTGGCAGTGGGTTTTGCAGGCGTTATCCCCTATTTGGGGAGAGCCTGAGCGAATTAGCGATGCCTTCCCCTTCGATAAAACAGACTATTATCATGATATTGCACCTGTCTTGTATCGGCGCTTTATTTCCTTCCCAGGTCTTCGTAATGGGGATGAATTGGTTCGTTGGAAAAAGGAGAGTGGCCTCGTAGAACAGCGGAGTAGCCTCGCTCGAGAAGAAAGAGACATACGAGCCGTAAATATTGATCCAGGATATATTAATGGGGCTCGATTAGTTCTGGCTTCAACTAAAGATCATGCCCATCGGATATACCTGACAGAAGGTATTTTCGCGGAAGTAACAATGCGCTATCGTTTCAAGCAATGGGTTGCGTTTGATTACACTTTCCCCGATTTTGCTAGTGGCAGGTATAATCCCTTCCTATCGGCAGTGCGGGAGGATTGGCATAGAGATATGGCTATGAGGAGGCATGAGGAATGATAGAAAGATACGAAACAGAAGAAATGAAACGTATGTGGAGCGACCACAACAAGTATCAGACGTGGCTTCAAGTCGAGCTGGCAGTGTGCAAGGCTTGGACAGAAGAGGGGCTTATTCCAGAAGAGGCTTTGAAAGATATTGAAGAGAAAGCTGATTTTGATATAGAGAGGATCTATGAAATAGAGAGCCAGGTACATCATGATGTCATTGCTTTTGTGTCTGCTGTAGCTGAAAAGGTGGGGGCCAATGGGCGATATATCCATCTTGGCTTAACAAGCAGTGATGTGCTCGATACAGCTTCTTCCCTTATGTTACGAAAATCTCTCGACGTAGTTTTGGAAAAGGTCAATAAGCTTGCTGGTCTTATATGGGAAAAAGCGAAAGAATATAAGTATACCCCCTGTGTTGGACGCACTCATGGTATTCACGCAGAACCCATGACCTTCGGGCTCAAACTTCTCAACTGGTATTACGAGCTTATTCGAGATCGAGAGCGAATTCTTCAGGCGCGAGAACAAATTAATTATGGGAAAATATCTGGAGCGGTGGGAACATACGCTCATTGCCCTACTAAAATAGAAAAACGGGTGTGTGAACTCCTTGGTCTTCATCCAGCTGCGGTCTCCACTCAAATCTTGCAGCGTGATCGTCATGCTCATATCATGAATGTTCTGGCACTTCTCGGAGCCGGCATAGAGAGAATGGCAGTGGAGATTCGACACCTTCAAAAAACGGAGGTCCTTGAAGCCATGGAGCCTTTTGGGAAGAAACAAAAGGGATCCTCGGCTATGCCTCATAAAAGAAACCCCATTCTTTGTGAACGTCTAACAGGGATGGCTCGTCTTTTAAGGGGATATGCTTCTACAGCTATGGAGAATGTGGCACTTTGGCATGAGCGAGATATAAGCCATTCTTCTGTGGAACGAATTATTTGGCCTGATGCGTTCCATCTCGTGACGTATATGCTGAAGAAAATGTCTCAAATAGTAGAAGGCATGGATATCAGTCCGGAGAATATGGAAAAAAATCTGTATCTGACTCAAGGTCTTGTCTTTAGTCAGAGAGTTTTGCTTGAACTCGTAGAAAAGTTCAAGCTTAGCAGAGAAGATGCATATGCAGTGGTGCAAGAGAACGCTATGAAATGTTGGCACGGAGAAGGATCTTTTGCCGACCTCCTTTGGTCGGACTCACGGGTGAATCGCTATCTTTCCAGAGATGAACTCGACAAGCTGTTTGATATTGATTACTATTTTAAGGCAATAGATGAAATATTTTTAAGATTTTCTGAATAGGAGGGGCCATAATGTCAGTGCCGGAACGTAACTTGGCTCTCGAGCTTGTCCGTGGAACAGAAGCTGCAGCTATGGCAGCTGGTCGCTGGATGGGGAGAGGAGATAAAAATGCCGCCGATGGTGCAGCGGTAACGGCTATGCGATATATGCTCAATACCATTGCGATGAACGGCGTTGTAGTGATTGGCGAAGGGGAGAAAGACGAAGCTCCCATGTTATTTAATGGGGAGCGCTTAGGAACAGGAGTATCTCCTGAGGTGGACATCGCTGTAGATCCTATTGATGGAACTCGGCTTACCGCTTTGGGCTTACCAGGGGCTATAAGTGTTGTGGCTTTATCGGAAAAGGGAACGATGTTTAATCCTAAAAATATTTTTTATATGAACAAATTGGCAACTGGCCCTGATGCGGCAGATGTTATTGATATAGACGCTCCTATCGGAGAAAATATCAAGAGGGTTGCTGCAAAAAAGTCGAAATCCGTGGGAGATATTACAGTTGTAGTGCTTGATCGCCCCCGCCATGACGAAGTTAAAGAGCAGATACGAGAAGTAGGGGCTCGGATTAAATTAATCCCTGACGGAGATGTAGCAGGTGCTCTTTTAACATGTAAAGAGCAGGGAGGGGCCGATCTCCTCGTAGGTATTGGAGGTTCTCCTGAAGCGGTAATTACGGCGTGTGCTATTAAATGTTTAGGTGGGAATATGCAGTGCAAGCTTTGGCCTAGAAATGAGGCAGAAGCGGAAGAGAGCCGGGCCAGAGGGCTTGATCTCAATCAGGTGTTAACTCTTGAAGATCTTGTTACGGGAGATAATGTTTTCTTTGCTGCTACTGGCGTAACAGACGGAGACTTCCTTAAGGGTGTTCGGTACGAAGGGCGGCGGATACGAACATTTTCCATGGTTATGCGTTCGAAGAGCGGCACTGTTCGTTACGTAGAAGCCATCCATCACCCCAAGAAACTATGTAAAATCAGCGGTATCGACTACGCTCCCGAGAGTGTCGATAGATAAATTAATATTTTATGTTTTATAGAAGGGCCTTTCTCTACTGAGAAGGGCCCTCACCCCAATATTCTAGCCCTATCGCAGCTTGTCCAACTGAAACGCTTTCATCATTAGGAGATAAAAGGTGATGAGTAAGGGGCAGTAACCCTCTTCGGCGTAATTGAGAGAGGGTGAGCACGAGAAGGCGCCTGTTTTGCCATACCCCTCCGGATAGAGCTACATATTTAACCCCATTGTTGTCAGCAATGGAGCGGCATATTTCAGCTGTAGCCGCAGCCAATCCTCCGTGGATTGCAGCAGCTTTCTCTTCAACAGAGAAGGAAGCGCTCCTTTCCACAAGCCACTGTATAGTGGGGCGCCAATCGAGAAAGAACTGGTGTCCTTTTTCCATTATGGAGAAGGGGGCGAGAGCGGATCCTTTTGCACATCCTTCTAACTCCATAGCGGCTTGTCCATCGTAGGAAATGATAGGGCATATCCCTAATAAAGCGGAAACGCCATCAAAGAAACGGCCACATGAAGTGGTGATGGGAGAGTGTTTCATAATAGCCTTAAGGGAGTCTAAATAACGGGCAGCCCAAGGCCAGAGATTTTGTGCTATATGGCAAGCTTCTTCTCCGTATACAGAGAGAAGCATGGCAAAAGCGTAACGCCAGGGCTCTAAAACGGCCCGTTCTCCTCCGGGAAGAGGGCATGGAAGAAAAGAACCTTGACGCTGGAAATCACGAGTATTTCCTACAAGAAATTCTCCGCCCCAAATTGTTCCGTCGGCACCATATCCAGTCCCATCAAAAATAGCACCTATGGCTGTACCATTAAAACGGTTCTCAAGAAGACAGGCTGCCATATGGGCATGATGGTGTTGTACAGCCATAGAGCGAGAAGAGCTTATTCCAGAGATTTCCTGTGCTACAGACCGAGAAATATATTGAGGATGACGATCATAAACAAGGTATTCAGGATGAAGGTTGTATAACTTCAAGAAATGACGGAGAGCCTTTCTGTAATACTCTATGGTCCCTATCTGTTTTAAGTCGCCAAGATATTGGCCAGGGAAGATAGTTCGATCTTGTGTGAGTGTAAAAGTGGATTTCATTTCAGCTCCAGCAGCAAGAATTACCGGGCCTTTCCGAGGAGATGCTAAGGGAAGGGGAACAAATCCTCTTGCTCTTCGTATAACCACATACTCTCGTCCCTGAGCGGCTATAACAGAGTCATCTATAGCCATATGTATGTCTCTATTATGCATTAAAAAAACTTGAGCAAGAGGCGCAAGAGAAATCAATGCATCTTTGTTGTTAGAGATAATGGGCGCATCGCTCATATTAGCACTAGTCATAACGAGAGCGTCAAAATTTTGTAACAGCAGGTGATGAAGTGGCGCGTAAGGAAGCATAATACCTAAAGAATTTTGTCCTGGCGCTACGAGTGGAGAGAGCATTGTGTCTTGTCTCATAGGACAAATGACAACAGGTCTCTTGGTCGATGAGAGAATTTTAGCTGCGGTATTCGTGATATACACAAGTTGTTGCGCTTGTTTGAGATCAGGAACCATGAGGGCGAACGGCTTATCCTTTCGATGTTTCGATTCTCTCAGTTTTTTAACGGCTTCGTGTTGAAAAGGATCACAAGCGAGATGAAACCCTCCAAGTCCCTTAATGGCGGCAGTATCCCCTTGTTGAAGTCTTTTACAACAGAGAGAAAGCGCTTCTTCACCTCTAGCTATTATATTCCCTTTATTATTTGTAAGCCATAATGAGGGGCCACACTGAGAACACGCATTAGGTTGGGCATGATAACGTCGGTTAAGTGGGGCGTCATATTCTCTCTGACACTCTTCGCACATAGTAAAACTGCTCATTGTCGTGAGTGGGCGATCATATGGAAGATCTTGAATAATAGTATATCGAGGGCCGCAATTCGTGCAATTAATGAAAGGGTAATGATATCGTCGGTTTGATGGGTCGTTCATTTCCCGCAAACAGTCATCGCAAGTTGCTATATCTGGTGGGATGAGGACCCGCTGATGTTCAAGGCGAAGGCTTTTTTCTATAGTAAAATTCCCATTATCCTCTTCTGAACATGTCTTATCTGAGAGGAATTCTATAGACGCTATATACGAAGGGCCGGGTTTTTCGTCTTGTAAGCGCTGAAGATAGCTTTCGATGGTTTCTGAAGTTCCTCGCAAGGTGATAAGCACACCATCGGAAGTGTTTTTAACACTTCCCCCTAAAGCCATTTCTTGAGCTAATCGGGCGCAGAAAGGCCTAAAACCTACCCCTTGTACAATGCCTGTCACTAAAAAAGTTGTGATCTTGAGCATTGACAAACCTCCATTCTCAGGGCATTTTAAATCAAGATGGGCAGAGACTCAAGAATAAAAATAAAGAAGAAATGAGGAATCCCTATATGACGAGAGAACACTCCGAAGAGCTAGGTTTAGTTCAGATTTATATGGGAGATGGGAAAGGAAAAACTACTGCGGCTCTTGGTCTCGCTCTACGAGCAGCAGGATGGGGCTTTACAGTAGGGATTGTTCAATTTATGAAAGGATGGCCGCACTATGGGGAACTCGTAAGTTTATCACGTATTCCTGAAATTAAAATTATCCAGACTGGTCGTCCTGATTTTGTTGACAAGTCTGCTCCTCTCCAGGTGGATTTTCTTGAGGCCCAGCGAGGTTTGGAGATTGCGGAAAAATGGATTATGGGAGGGCAGTTCAATATAGTAATATTGGATGAGATCAATGTTGCTCTTGACTATGGGCTCTTGAAAGCAGAGAGACTTCTTGCTCTTTTGAAGAAACGCGCCTCTCATGTAGAAGTTGTTCTTACGGGACGGAATCCGCCTCAAATACTTATAGACTATGCTGATCTCGTTACGGAGATGAAAGAGATCCGTCACCCTTTCCAGAAAGGGATCTATGGCCGTAAGGGGGTCGAGTATTAATTGAAAAGCCAAGAGAACGGGAAACCCTCCGCTCCTTACGCTTTAGCTGCCGGAGATTTCTTGGAACGTATGGGCGTGGATATTGAACAGGGGCTCGGTGATGAAGCAGTGGAGGCTGCAAGGAAGGAATATGGGGGCAACGTTCTTTCTCAAGAGGAAATTCTTCCTTGGTGGCGTTTTTTTCTCAGACAGTTTGCTTCCCCCATGGTTTACCTTCTCTTTGTAGCCGCTCTTATAAGTTTTATGATGGGAGAACTTCTCGATAGTATCGCTATTTTGGTTGTTATTTTTATGAACAGCCTTATTGGATTCTTTACAGAATTTCGAGCAGAAAAGGCTCTACAGGCATTGAAATCCATGACCTCCCTCCATTGTCGAGTCTTACGGAACGGGAACATATCCCTAATCTCTTCTGCGGATGTGGTTCCAGGGGATATTATGGTACTGGAAGCTGGAGATGTGATCCCAGCTGACGGGCGTATTTTCAAAGAAGCGAATTGCACGGTAAATGAGGCCTCTTTAACAGGAGAATCTTTACCAGTAGAGAAAATCATAGAGTCTCTTCCCATTGAAACACTATTGCCTGACCGCGCTAATTGTGTTTATGCAGGTACGAATATGGTTAAGGGGACAGCAAGGGCTACAGTTTTTGCTACGGGAATGGAGACGGAGATTGGACGAATAGGTCGAATGCTTCAACAGGTCTCTTCTCAGGAAACGCCTCTAGAAGAACGTTTAGCTAAATTTAGCCAGTTCCTTATATGGGCAACAATAGCTATTGCGGGAATTGTTATTGGAGCAGGGATTTTTCAAGGACGCGGTCTTTTAATGATGCTTAGTACCGGCATAGCCCTCGCTGTAGCTGCTGTTCCAGAAGGGCTACCTTTTGTGGCTACTATGACGTTGGCTCTTGGAGTTCACAGGATGGCAAAAATAAATGCCCTGGTGCGGAATTTGGCTTCTGTTGAAACGTTGGGGTCTACAACTGTTATTTGTACTGATAAAACAGGAACGCTGACAATGAACGATATGACTGTTCGTGCAGTTAATTTGTCTCAACCTGAGGCGGAGGAGCTTTTTATTCGTGTTGCTGTCCTCTGTAATGATGCAACTATAAACGACACGAAATCGGTGGGGGATCCTATGGAAGTAGCGCTTCTTCGTTATGCTGGGGAAAACAGACTATCTTTGCGAAACAATTTTCCTCGTATTGCAGAAGAGCCTTTCGACTCACAAACGATGCGAATGGTTACATGGCACAATGAAGGCGTGGCAATGAAAGGGGCCCCAGAAAGGGTTTTCCATGATTGCCCATTTATACTCACGTCGCAGGGGCCGGCCCCTTTTTTAGAGGAAACCAAGATAGCGTGGCATAAGAACGTACAAGTCTTGGCTCAAAGAGGCATGCGAACTATAGCTTTAGCTTGGGGTGATTCCCTTGAAAGCCTTATGTTTTTAGGAGTGGCTGGCATAGACGATCCCCCGAGACCTGAGGTTAACGAGTCTGTAACTCTTTGTCATAAAGCAGGAATACATGTGATTATGGTTACTGGCGATCACTTAGTGACAGCTGAGGCAATTGCCAAGGAGGTTGGTATATACAAAGAACCTTACTCTCTATCTATGATGGGTTCAGAACTTGAATCTTTGTCAGAGGAAGATGTAGTTGCACGAGCGAAAAAACTATCTGTAGTAGCCAGAGTGGCTCCAGAGCATAAAATGAGAATTGTAAAAGGCCTTCAAAAAGCTGGGGAAGTCGTAGCTATGACTGGTGACGGAGTTAATGATGCCGTAGCTTTAAAACAGGCCGATGTAGGGATAGCTATGGGTATACAGGGTACTGAGGTTAGTAAAGAAGCTTCAGACATTATTCTTCAAGATGATCGTTTCAGTACTATCGTTGAAGCTGTGCGGGAAGGCCGGCGAATTTTTGATAATATTCGTAAAGCAGTATTATTCCTTTTATGTTGTAATCTGAGCGAAATCCTCACTGTTTTTTTAGGGATACTTCTCAAGTTGCCTACGATCCTTATCCCTTTGCAAATTCTGTGGATCAATTTGGTTACAGACGTATTGCCTGCACTCGCGTTGTCTCTTGACCCGGCAGAACCTGATGTAATGCTTTGTAGTCCTAAAAGGAGAGACGAAAATATTGTTACGAGGTCCCATAAACTGCTTATATTTTTCTATGGAGCAGCTATCACGAGTGGAGTTTTTGCCGCATATTATTGGTCTCTCTGGTATCATAAGGGAGATTTCTTGCGAGCTACGGAATTGAGTTTTCATACACTTGTGTTAGCTCAGCTTTTCTTTGTGTTAAACGTGCGTAAAAATAGTCTTTTAAGTCATCCAGAGCGGTTCTGGGAGAACCCGTGGCTTTTGTTGGGTATAGGGGGTTCTGTCTTATTGCAAGTTGTCATTACGTATATTCCTGTATTCCAGAATGTTTTGGATATAGTTCCTCTTGGAGCGCTAGAATGGGGAGTTGTAGTAGGATCCGCCTTGCTTCCTACAGGACTTGCTCAGTTGAGAAAAATATTGTTTGGTCTTTAGGTGGTTTTATTCGTGGAGAAAAAAATTTTAGTGGGCATGAGTGGAGGAGTTGATAGTGCGGCGACAGCCCTCCTGCTTAAAAGAGACGGGTATGATGTATATGGGCTTTACCTTCATCTCTCAGGCCCCGAAAATAGCTTAGCTCAGCAGCAAGCTTGCGAGCTTGCTCAAAAACTCCATATCCCTTTTATTACTCTTGACGGGCGAGATATTTTTACCCAGCGAGTGCTATCTTTGGTGGTTTCTGAATATGCCAGAGGGTTGACGCCGAACCCCTGTATTCTATGTAATCCTGCCGTCAAGTTCAGGCTTCTCTTCAAAGTTGCAGAAGAAAAAAATATACCTCTTGTAGCTACAGGCCACTATGCTCGTATCCTCTCTAATAATGACGATTTTGTTTTAGCTAGAGGAAGAGATATAAAAAAAGATCAAAGCTACATGTTATATCGTCTTCCCATGGAATGGCTTCGTAGTATTCGTTTCCCTTTAGGAAATATGACGAAAGCTGACGTGAGAGAAATAGCTTCATCAAAGCTTCCACTGTGGGTTGTAAAAAAAGAGGAAAGCCAAGATGTTTGCTTCGCCCCCCAGGGATTGATGCTCTTCTTGCGAAAGTATATACGGGAGGAAACTTCTCTTCCTGGGTCTATAGTTGATGGAGATGGACACGTTCTAGGGAAACATCAGGGACTTTGGCGCTATACTATAGGGCAAAGGAAAGGTTTGGGGCTTTCTGGGGGGCCATGGTTTGTTGTGGGGAAAAACCTGGCGCATAATATTTTGTATGTCAGCAATACCAGAGAACACCATCCTGGCTTTGTTCAGTGTGTTCACCCGGTCATTTCTCCTTTGTTAAAGCTAGGGGAGGTATATATGGCCCAGCATCGGTATAGAACCACCCCTTTCCCCGTAAAAGTGGTATCGATAGGAGAGGATTCTCTTCGCGTTCAGGTTGTATCTGAAAGTCCTATGGTAGCACCGGGGCAATCGTTAGTTTTGTACAATAGGGATGTTGTCTGTGGAGGAGGCATTATAATTTCATCTGAGGAGGTGTTCCCGTGCCTAACATAACGGAAGAATGTAAATTACCTTTAGAGAAGCTCAGAAAACGAGCAGATATAAATGCTCTTAACTTTCAAACGACTGAAGAACTTCCATGCCTTGAAAAATTTATTGGGCAAGAGCGGGCTGTAAAAGCCTTTTCTTTTGGACTTGCTGTAGAGAGTAAGGGATACAATATTTTTGTCCTAGGGAATCCAGGAAGTGGACGCACAACCTATTCTCTGGAGCGGCTTCGTGAAACGGCCCTTGAAAGAAAGGCCCCTGACGACTGGATTTATGTTTATAACTTTGATGATCCGAGTCGTCCCCTGGCTATCAATCTCTCTGCTGGAAAAGGTAAAGAGATGGGAGCAGCTTTCGAAGATCTCCTTGAGGAGCTGAAAATTGCCATAAGCAAAGCCTTTGAAAAGAGTCAGTATGAAGATGCCAAGGCTCAACTGGTAAAAAAGTTTCAGGAACAGGTTAACTCTTTAATGGAAGAGGTACGGGCCTGGGCGGGAGAAAAAGGTTTTGCTTTAAAAAGGACGCCTCAAGGATTTGTCAATATTCCTCTCACTGAAGAAGTCAGTGAATCTGGAGAAACTTCACGGCGGGAGCTACAACAGGACGAGTTTGAATCTCTTCCAGAGGAAAAGCAGAAAGAGCTCCAGGTCAAATCGGAGGAAATTTCTCAAAAAACTCTTGATACATTGAGAAAAATTCGAGATCTAGAGAAAGCGTTAAAAGAGGAAATTAACAAATTGGAGGCTGAAATTTGCCGCTCAGCAATTACTCCATATCTGCAAGACATTAAAGATAAGTATGGTACAACAGAGATATTATGCAAATGGATAGACAACTTAACGGAAGACATTATCAGTAATTTTAATATTTTTGTGGCTGCAGCAAAAGATGAGTCTGCGGAGATAGACTTTAGTCGATATACCATTAATGTTTTTGTGGCCAATGACCCCGAGAATGGGGCGCCTGTTATTTGGGAGACAAATCCTACGTATTACAATCTTACAGGGAAAGTAGAATACGAAAGCAGACAGGGGTATCTTTACACAGACTTCCATAAAATTGTTCCTGGCGCTTTCCAAAAAGCAAATGGAGGGTATTTGATCCTTGACGCAGAAAAAGTTCTCTTGAATTTTATGTCATGGGAAGCTTTAAAACGTGCCCTCCGAACGGGAGAAGCCAATATAGAAAACTTGGGAGAACAATATGGAGCTATACCAGTTTCTTCTTTGCGCCCTCAGCCGATCCCCATCAAAATGAAGGTTGTAATGGTTGGTACTCCGTACTTATATGCACTGCTTCAGTATTACGATCCTGAGTTTTTAAAGATGTTTAAAATAAAAGCAGATTTTGATAGTGACATGCCGCGAAATTTGGAAACAGAGCAGCAAATGGCTCAATTCATCTGCAGTTTTGTAAGGAGGGAGGGGAAAATTCCCTTTACTGTTGACGCTGTGGCTGAAGTTATTGAATGGGCCAGTCGTTTAGCTGATCACCAAGATCGTATTACCACGGAATTTAATAAAATTATTGAAATAATAGTGGAATCTACGGCGTGGGCTGTTGCTGAGAATGCAAAGCTTGTAGAAGCTAAACATGTTCACAAAGCCATAGAAGAAAAGAGATTTAGAAGCAATTTAATTCAGGAACGGATACAAAGGGCCTTTGAAGAGGGAGTTATTCATATACAAACAGAAGGAGCTGCTGTGGGGCAGATTAATGGTCTTTCTGTTATTGATTTGAGAGATTACGCCTTTGGTCATCCTTCAAGAATTACAGCTAATGTATATATGGGGCAAGAAGGGGTAGTGAACATAGAGCGCGAGGTTAAACTTACAGGCCCTATACATAATAAAGGGCTCCTTATCCTTACTAGTTATCTTGGAAGGAAATATGCTCAGAATATGCCTCTTTCACTTTCGGCCCGTATTGCTTTTGAGCAAACATATAGTGAAATCGAAGGAGATAGCGCCTCTTCTACCGAACTCTACTGTTTGCTTTCGGCTCTTGCTAATGTCCCTCTCCGGCAGGAAATTGCTGTAACAGGATCTGTGGATCAGTTTGGAAATGTACAACCTATTGGCGGCGCTAACGAGAAGATAGAAGGATTTTTCCGATATTGTAATTCGAAGGGGCTTTCTGGGAGACAAGGCGTTATGATACCTAAACGCAACGTAATTCATCTAATGTTAAGTCAGGAAGTCCTTGATGCTGTTTCGGAGGGGAATTTCCATATCTGGGCAGTGGACACTATAGATCAGGGAATAGAGATCCTTACGGGAAAACCAGCGGGAGCTCCTGATGAGCAAGGGGTATATCCTGAAGATTCTATTCATGGCCTCGTTAAAAAACAACTTGTTTCTTGGATGAAAGAAGCTGCACGACTTAAAAAGGAATTTGGAATTGATGGAGAAAAGGAATCAGAGAAGACAGAAGAATAGGCTGGTGAATGTGCGTTGCTGAAATTGTCATGTACAGAACTTCCTAACCCCGACCATGTTTTAGAGATTCTTGATCGACTGGAAAAATGTTGGCACATGGAAGAGAACCCTCCACATTTGCGGCACGAGGAGCCTTTGGATGGTTTAATTTTGACAGTGCTTTCGCAAAACACAAATGATAAGAATCGCGATAGGGGATATATGAACCTCAGGAAGTTGTTTCCCTCGTGGGAGTCTGTAGCAACAGCTTCTTCTGAAGATATTCGAGAAGCTATTCGAGTCGCAGGTCTTTCTGATGTTAAATCGAAGCGCATTCTTGAGATATTAGAACAAATTTATAAGACCTTTGGGGCGTATTCTTTGAAGAGCTTGCGAGAAAAGAGCTTGGAAGAAGCGAAATTTTTTCTTCTGCATCTTCCAGGCGTGGGGGCCAAAACCACAGCATGTGTCCTGCTTTTTGACTTAGGGTTTCCATCTTTTCCTGTAGATACCCACATTTCGCGGTTTTCGAAAAGAATTGGATGGGTTAAAGAACGTTGCAAGCCTGAGGAAATAGGGGCTGTTATGGAGCAAGTTGTTCCAGAGCATCGTTATTTAGGGGGGCATGTGAATATTATTACTCATGGTAGGAATATTTGTTTGGCTCGTAACCCTCGTTGTTCCCAGTGTTCCGTAGCGGATCTTTGTGTGTTTGCAGGCAAGCTAAGGGATAATAAGTAGTTTTTCCTTCAAGCATTTTTTAGCATTTATAAGAAATGGCTGTCATATAAATAATATGACAGCCATTTCTTTGAAAATATTTTATTAAGCTTCGTCTTGTTCTTCTTGCCCTTTGAGATTGTTAAGCACAAGGCGATACCCATCAGCACCATACTCTAAGAATTTCTTTACTCTGCTAATAGTAGCTGTGCTTGCCCCAGTTCGTTGCGCTATTTGAGGATATGTATAGCTTTCATCCAGTAATCTCGCTACTTCAAGGCGTTGTGCTAAAGCTCGGATTTCTCCAATAGTGGCAACATCCTCCAAGAAGCTATATACTTCCTCTTCAGTGTTCAAGGATAAGAAAGCTTTGCACAATTGATCGGTCAGTTGATCCTTCCACTTCTCGCCCATTACTATTACCTCCTCGTTAAAACTATTTGGGAAAGGCAGTGCAGCACTCTGTCAAGATCTGTCTCTATACCAATAGAAACACGAATCCAAGACCCACTCGTGCCTGAAATACAAAAGAATTTTACTGCGATGCCAGCTTCCTTAAAGGTTTTCTTTATTTGACGTTCTTCTTCCGGTACATGAATAAAAACAAAATTGCCGCTACTTGGATACACTTGTATGCGAGGAATAAGCTGGCATTTTTTTATAAAACTATCTCTGAGATTGCAGATTTGCCGCGTTTTCTCTATAAGTAGATGAGGTTCTCTTAAGAGTATCTTAACAGTTTCAGCTGTTAAGACATTAATATTAAAAGGGCTCTTAATACTGTTAAGCTTATGAGCGACATCAGGGTGACAAACTCCATAGCCAAAGCGGATTCCAGCAAGTCCCCATGCTTTTGAAAGTGTCTTAAGTGCCACGATCCTTTGGGGGAAATCTTGTTCTCTCAATGTTTCGAGATAGGTAGAAGGAGCGAATTCTCCGTATGCTTCGTCTATGACCGTTATAGCACTGTTCTCGTAAACTACTTTTTGTATAAATTGGAGAGGCATTTGCTTTCCTGTAGGATTATTAGGCGAATCAATAAGAACGAGGCTTGGTTTTTCTCTTTGCATAGTGTCAAAGAAAAGGTTTTCATTAAAAGAACACAACCCATCAGTCATATCTATAGGAATTGTTATATGCCGAGCATGAAAAACCTTACAAAGATGGGCGTATTCGGAAAAAGACGGCGAGAAAGTGAGAACAGTAGCACCTGGCTGTACATATGCGGTGAAAAGAAGGCATAAAACTTCATCTCCACCGTTCCCTAAAACAAAGAATTTGTTCGGGAAATGAAGTAATGAGCTTAGTGCGTCCTTTATATCTTTATATCCAGAATCTGGATAGCGATTCCACTCTACTTCACGGAGCGCGGAAAGAACCTTTTCTTTGATAGAAGAGGGCAACAAAAAAGGGTTTTCATTTTTATCCAGACGAACCATGTCCTCAATACGAAACATAAAAATCTCCTTCCCCTTCGGGACTTCAGCTAATTAAAGAATGAAAATTAATAAATGCAGTCTATCATTCACGGTAAAAGCTGTCAACTGGAATAAAAGAAAGTTGTGGCAAAACAGCTATAAATTTGTTTTGGGGGGAAAAATAGTATGTTTCCCTATCCGTTAATACAAAGCATAAAAGAGAGTACATGTTTTTTTGTTTTAGTGTAATATAGATCCATATTATAAAGAATCGAATAAATATACTGCGGAGGGAGACAGTGGAGGAGGCTATTAAGGTATCTATTAAAAATTTAGAGAAGTGGAGAGGAATAATTGTCGAAGATGTAATGAGCCGGGATAAGGCAATTCTTATCCCACAGGGAATTGACGTGCAATCTCTTTTTGCCAAGCATTCAGATATTATCAGAGATCTTGAACGGCATCATATAGAATGGGTGTGGATTCGCCCTCAACATTTATCGGAGGGAGTTACTTTCGAGTCTTTTTCTCATATATTTCCCGAATTAGATCCTCCATTGCTAGTCATCAGTCCACGATTTGCAGAAGTTATATCCTATCAATTTGAAGTTTTTTGTAAAAATATACAGAATAAGCGGGTTCGTCGCGAAGGCATTCGCTCTTTTTTGTATGCAGGGAATCTATTACAAGATGAAGTTTGTCAGGCTTCTTCCATTACTCTCTCCCTTTTCCAAAGCGATGATAAAGAAGAGAAAAAATATTTTATACACTCTATTAATGTAGCTTTATTGAGCGGTTTTATAGCGAAGCAACTATTTCCTCACTGGAAGGACACTATCAAGAAGGCTATTATTGCTGGCTTATTGCATGATATTGGAAAAACTTTATTAGCGCTTCCCCTAGAAGAACAAGAAAAACATACAGTCCTTGGAGAAGCTCTGATGAGAGAGGGAGGAGTTGAGGACGAGGATATTTTAGAAGGAGTACGTTATCACCATGAGAGGTGGGATGGAAGGGGCTCTTGCGGACTAAAAAAGGAAGAAATTCCTTTAATGGGAAGGATTGTTGCTGTAGCTAACTCTTTTGATTCCCTATCCCAACAAAATATTACTACCAGCTCACAGCGGCTCTCTTTCGTGATGACGAACGCTGGAGTTCGTTTTGATCCTTTTATAGCGCGGGCTCTCGTACCTACGCTAGGACTTTATCCGCCAGGAAGTGTAGTAGAGCTCTCTGATCATAGAAAAGCTGTGGTTATTGAAACCCGTTTCCGGAATATTTTACAACCTAGAGTGTATATTCCTGAAGAGGAAGGAACATCTTCAAAGGAAGAAAAGGTTCTTGATTTAGAACGTGTCCCTTCTTTATTTATTCGAAAAGTATGTACTGACGTTATCAAGAAACCAATAGAAAATTTATCCAATAAGGTTGTTATAGCACCTCGGAAAGGATACATCTATGAAAAATATACAGGGTAACGGAAAACGAACTTTGACTGCTCTTTGCATCCTAGACTAATATGCGGTATCCTTACTCTGATCCGTTATCAAGCTCTGAACTTTTAGGAGGTACGAAATGAATGAGTCAGGTAATTGACACAAGTGATTTTTATTCTGGAATAAAAGTAAGGTGGCAAGATGGCATTTGGGAAGTAGTAGAGTATCAGCACCATAAGATGGGGCGTGGAGGGGCTGTGGTCCGAACCAAGCTTAAGAATGTCGAGACAGGCTCCATCGTTGACACCACTTTCCGTTCCGGAGAAAAATTTGAAAGAATTATCTATGACGAAAAGCCAGCTCAGTTCCTATATCAAGAAGGGGATAATTACGTTTTTATGGATATGGTTTCTTATGATCAGCTTTATATCCCTAAAGATGTACTTGGAGATGCGGCCAATTACCTCACTGACAATCTTGAGGTGCAGCTTGAGATGTTTGAAGGACGAATTATGGGTGTGGAGTTGCCTAAGAGCGTAGAGCTGAAAGTCATAGATACTCCCCCTGGATTTAAAGGTGACACTGTTTCTGGAGGAGGCAAACCGGCAACTCTTGAGACAGGCATCACTGTTACAGTTCCTATTTTTGTGGAAGTAGGAGATACAGTTGTTGTCGATACCCGCAGTGGCGAATATCTTGAGCGGGCTAAAAAATAGAAAATAGGGGAGGGCGGGCCATGAGTGCTAAAGAGAAAATAGCATTTCTGAAAGGGTTGTTGGCTGGTCTCAATATGAAAGATGAGACAACAGTGAAAGCTTTTCAAGCTGTGACGGAGGCTTTAGATGCTCTAGCTGAGGAAATAGAAGAGCATGGAGATCTTATTGAAGAGCAGCAGGATTTATATGAAGAGCTTGCTGATGATTGGGCCCTGCTCGATGAAGATCTTGATAAACTAGAGCGCTCTTTTGCGGAGATTGTAGGGGAAGACTTTGAAGGTGGCGAGGAAGAGGAAGAAAGCGACTTCGATGAAACGTATGAATCGGTGTCTTGCCCTAAATGTGGCCATGTTTTTTACTACCAACCAGAAATGTATGAAGAAGACGAGCCCCTTCAGTGCCCAAACTGTGGGGAGTCTTTTGCTTTACCGGCAGAAGAATAAAACCGGATAGGAGGTTACGGGATGGATAACATTCGTGAAGACCTGGATTTTGAATCTCAGGAGAGGAATACTGAACAGGAAGAAATTCTAATGGAAGAACAAGGAATGGTAGAGGAACGAACTGTTCAGGGGAATGTTCACATCTCGGAAGAAGTTATTACCGAACTTGCAAAAAAGACTTTAACTATCATCCCAGGTGTGCAACCGGCAAGCCCCGGCCTTGTTTCAAAACTTGGTTTAGTAGGGCGGAAATCCATAGATGGGGTCAAGGTGTCGGTAGAAGAAAACGTTACGCCACCAACAATTACTGTGGACGTTTTTGTTTTGGTGAAATATGGTCTTCGCATTCCAGATGTAGCGTGGGATGTACAGGAGTCTATTAAAAACAATCTTGAGCAATATACTGGATACCTTGTGAAAGCTGTTAATATCAATGTGCAGGGGGTTTTTTTTGACGACCGTACCTCTCAACAAAATCAGCCTGGGCAAATATCTCCTGATCTTGAACATACTGTCGAAGGTCATGAGGTTAAAACCGAGCCTGGCGAAGAAGCTGATTTGAAATAAGCTTGATAGCATATATGTTCGACAGGCCGGCTAAAAAGCCGGCCTGTCGTATCCTGGGGGTGGTGAGACGTGTATCTTTACTGGAAAAATACAACTCTTGGAAGTATCAATTTTTCCAAGGAGGGGGTTTCTGCTTTTATTAATGCAATGCTTATGCCTTCTTATACGTGCAAGGAAGTGGCTCTTTCCAGAAGCGAAAGTTCTCTTTATATTGTATTATCCATGCCTCATCCCCATAATGTTCTTGAAGTTAAAATGCTGGAAGATAAGCTTTCAGACGCTCTCTCTGCTATGGGGTTAGGTGTCCATATTTCATGGACAGAAGAAAAGAAAGAGGCTGTTCGAAAAGAGCTTCCCGTTCAACTTCAGAAACCTTGGTTTTGGGCTGCTTGCGCCGCAGGAGTAACGGCTCTTGTCCATTTGCGTATTCGAGGCATCCTCTGGACGGCCGCAGTTGGTATCCTTACTTATTTAGTGGCTCAATATGCCCTTTCTAATAATGGTCAAAAAGCGATACGTGGTTTTATACAATATATTCGAGAGATCATCAGGAGGTAAATGTTGAGTAGAAACATCCTTCCCCAAAAAAGGCGCAGATCGCGAGAGATCGCTCTGCAGGTTTTATATGCTCTTGATATTCGTAATTGTGACTCAGTAGATCAGATTCTTGATTTTTATCCCGGGGACGATGAGGAACCGGATGTAGTATCTTATGCAACTGTTTTAGTAAAAGGAGTCTGGGATTCTCGTTTTGAAATCGACACTCTTATCAGAGAACATGTGGTAGGTTGGCGGCCTGAACGTATGGTGGCTGTTGATAGGGCTGCTCTTCGTCTAGCCATTTTCGAGGGCATTATAAAGCAGATGATACCTATCCCCGTGGCTATCTCCGAAGCTGTAGAATTGGCGAAAGCTTTTGGAACAGAAGAATCTGGACGATTTGTAAACGGAGTCTTAGGAAGAATCGTTCGAGCACTTTCTCTAGCAGAAAAGGATGAAAATCATGTCGGGGATGACTCTCCCCACTCTCACAGTTGACGAACTTACTTCTCGCATACAGGCCCTTTTTTATGCTGATGCAGTTCTTCAAAATCTTGTAGTAGTAGGTGAAATAGCTGAGATTACAAGACATACGAGTGGCCATGTATACTTCACTCTCACTGGGGATGAAGGGCGTCTTTCATGTGTTTTATTCAAATCTGATGCTGCTCGTGTCCCGTCATGGCCTAAAAAAGGGGATGAAGTCTTAGCTGAAGGTCGTATCGGTTTGTATCCGCCCCGTGGAACATATCAACTTTATGTGCGTCGTTTAACACCTCTTGGGGTAGGAGCTGCTGCTCGAGCTAAAGAAGAGCTTCGTTTACGCTTAGAAAAGGAAGGTCTCTTTGACCTGCGGCTGAAGAGGAAACTGCCTGACATTCCAAAGAAAGTAGCGGCTATAACTTCAGCTACAGGGGCTGCTATCCGAGATGTATTAAAAGTATCACATAATCGTTTCCCTCAGTGTGACATTATAATTTTACCCTGCCTTGTTCAAGGATACGATGCTCCTGTAGACATTTGTACGGCTTTCAGCCGAGTCCGCACTCTTAATTCCATAGATGCAGTGATGCTTGTACGCGGTGGAGGGAGTCGAGAGGATCTTAATCCTTTTGATGACGAGAGGGTTGTGCGGGCCATTCGAAGCTGTCCCTTCCCTGTTGTAACAGGAGTGGGGCATGAGATCGATATGACATTGTCGGATCTTGCCGCTGATGTAGCTGCTTCTACGCCATCTGCAGCTGCAGAGCGACTTTTTCCTGATAAAATTGACCTTCTCCGTAGAGTAGAATATCTTTCTTCTTCGTTGCTTGGTGCCGTGAGAAACGATGTTAGAAATTCACAAAGAAACCTGAATCTTTCTCAAGATGCGCTCACGGGAATTATGCACACATTAGTTCGAAAGAATGAAAAAGAGCTCTTTGATATTCGGAAAGACATGCTTCGACTCGTTTCCGCCCGTTTTCAGGAAAACAAGAAAGCCTTAATAGCAGCGATAGGGGCTCTTAATGCCCTTTCACCTCTCTCTATCCTTTCGCGCGGTTTTATTAGCTGTACGAGAGAAGATGGCACAGTGGTCAGTTCGGTGAAACTTTTACACCCTGAGGACAAGTTGGCTCTTTCTTTTATTGATGGGCGAGCACTGGTTCGAATCGAAGAAGTGCAAAGTTCATAGGAGGAGAGGTAGATGGCGTTGCCTTCACCAGTTTCTTGGGATGCAGAGAAAAACAGGCTCAAAATTCTAGATCAAAGACAGCTTCCATGGAAGGTGTCTTTTCTCTTTTGTAGTTCGTATCTAGATGTCGCCGAAGCCATAGAGACTTTAGCTGTTCGTGGAGCGCCGGCTATAGGAGTTACAGCTGCATATGGAGTGGCCCTGTCTGCCCTACATGGGGAGAAAAAAAGCGTAGATTTGGCGTTGAAAAGACTTGCTTCCACCAGGCCTACGGCTATTAACCTTTTTGGGGCACTTCATAGAATGAAAAAACGAGCGGCAACGTTAGGTAGCAAGGTTTTGTTTACAGGACTTCTAGAAGAAGCCCATAAAATTTTAGAAGAGGATTTAAAGGCGAATCGACAGATGGGCGAATTGGGGAAAACCTTATTCCCTCAAAAATCTATAGTTTTAACCCATTGTAACGCTGGGGCTTTAGCAACTGCTGGATATGGCACTGCACTTGGAGTTCTGCGAGCTGCTCGGGAACATGGGAAAGAGATCAAGGTTTTTGTAGACGAAACTCGGCCAGTTTTTCAGGGAGCCAGGCTAACAGCGTGGGAGCTCCTTCAAGATGGTTTCGATGTTACTGTAATTTGCGATAATATGGCGGGGGCATTAATGCAAAAAAACGCCATTACTTCTGTTATTGTGGGGGCCGACCGGATTGCTGCCAATGGAGACACAGCGAACAAAATAGGTACCTATAGTCTTGCTATTTTAGCCCATTACCATCAAATCCCTTTTTATGTTGCAGCTCCTACAACAACCATTGATTACTCTGCGAAGGCTGGCTCTCATATTTGTATAGAGGAGAGGGATGGTACTGAAGTTCGAACTTCTTTGGGGAGTCCCCTTATTCCAGATTCTTTTCCTGTTTGGAATCCCGCTTTCGATATAACCCCTTCGCAGCTCATTTGCGCTATTATCACTGAAAAAGGCGTGGTATTCCCGCCTTTTATTGAAAATTTGGCGAAGCTATAACAATCAGTTCTTATCCGAGGAGGAGTATTCTTATGAAGGATCGCATTGCGAACATATCATTGGCTCCAAGTGGCTATAAAAAAATCCGGTGGGCGTGGCATTTTATGCCGGTTCTCAATGCTTTATCGGAGGAATTTTCTTCTACTCAGCCTTTTCAGGGGATGACTCTTGCTGCGTGCTTACATCTTGAAGCCAAAACGGCATGTTTGCTCCTTACCCTTAAAAAACTTGGAGCTGAAGTATGGACTGCTGGAAGTAATCCTCTTTCCACTCAAGACGATATTTGTGCCGCCTTAGTTTCTGAAGGGATCCATGTTTTTAGCCATCATGGAATGACGGAGAAAGAATATACAGAAAATTTAAGAGATGTTCTTACGTCTCGCCCTCAAATTCTTATCGATGATGGTGCGGATCTAACTGCTATCCTTCACGCGGAATTTTCTCATCTTGTATCAAGCGTTCGAGGAGGAGCAGAGGAAACTACCACAGGGGTCAAAAGACTTAAAGCCATGGAAAGGGAAGGCCTTTTAAAGATCCCTTTTCTTGCTGTAAATGACGCATATAGCAAATTCCTTTTCGATAATCGCTACGGCACTGGACAATCGGTGCTCGATGGCCTTATGCGAACTACGAACATGCTTATTGCTGGGAAAAAAGTGGTAGTTGCGGGGTATGGATGGTGTGGTCGAGGTGTGGCCATGCGAGCTCGCAGCATGGGAGCCACTGTGATTGTTGTGGAGACAGATCCTCACAGAGCCTTTGAAGCTCTCATGGATGGGCATCAAGTAATGGATATGAAGCAGGCAGCTCCTTTGGGGGATATTTTCTTAACTTTGACAGGAAATACTCGTGTGATTCGACGTGAACATTTTGAGCTCATGAAGAGTGGCGTGATTTTAGCAAATGCCGGGCACTTCGATGTGGAAATCTGTAAGGAAGATCTATTATCTCTAGCTTGTTCTGTAGAGTCGACACGAGATAATATCGAGACTTTTACTTTCCACGATGGTCGGAACGTTCATCTTCTTGGCGAGGGACGGCTTGTAAATTTAGCCTGTGCTGACGGTCATCCTATTGAAATTATGGATTTGAGTTTCGCATTGCAGTTGGAAGCTGCTCTGTACCTGGCTACGAATAGTATGAAGCCAGGTGTTTATGGAATACCTCTGGCTCTTGATCGTCGCGTTATGGAAGTTAAACTTGCGTCAATGAATATTTCGTTGGAGAGCCTTACTCCTGAACAGGAAAAATATATGAAGAGCTGGGAGGAATAATACATGGCCTGTCTCTTTAAAAATGTTTACGCCTATGACGGACAAATGTCTCATGCCTATCTCTGTGATGTACTCGTAGAAAAAGGCTATATCTCTCGAATAGAAGGAGCGGGAAGAATAGCAGAGGAACACTTTTCTCTTATAGATTGTGATGGCAAAAAAGCACTACTCCCAGGTTTTGTGAATGGGCATACTCATGCTGCAATGACTCTTCTTCGAGGGTTAGGGGAAGAAACGCCTTTGATGACATGGCTTAAAGAGCAGATTTGGCCTATTGAAGCCAAATTGACTCCAGAGCGAATCTATTGGGGGACAGCTATTGCCCTTTTGGAGATGGCCTCGTGTGGGGTTACTTGTTTTGCCGATATGTATTTTGAAATGGATCAAGTAGCCCAGGCGGCAGAGATGATGGGGATGAAATGCGGTCTTTCCAGAGGGCTTATTGGTGATGACCCGAAACGAATTGAGGAGAATCTAATCCTTATCGATGAATGGCATGGGAAAAACGGACTTATAACGGTTCAACTTGGCCCTCATTCTCCTTACACTGTTCCTATGGCCGCCATGAAGACTATTGCATCTTTGGCAATAGAACGGAACGTTCGAGTTCATACACACTTCCTGGAAACGGAGTGGGAGTTATCATATCTTGAAGACGAGCTTCATTGTCATCCTGTTGATTATTTAGAGAAAGTTGGTTTGCTTGAAACCCCTGGAACGATACTTGCTCACGGCGTGTGGTTCCCAGTAGAAGACATTTCGTCTCTTATTGGCACAAATGTGACTATCAGTCATAATCCAAATAGCAATTTAAAGCTTGGTAGCGGAATTATGCCTCTTCCCCAAATGCTCAATGCAGGGCTTCATGTTTCTTTAGGGACAGATGGGGCTGCCAGCAACAATAGGCTTGATATTTGGGAAGAAATGCGCCATGCCGCTTTGATTCATAAAGGAGTGCATAAAGATCCTACCATAGTCAGAGCCAAGGAACTCTTAAACATGGCAACCCTTTGGGGTGCTCAGAGCCTTGGGTTTGAAAAAACAGGATTGATTCGGGAAGGCTGGGATGCGGATCTTGTTTTAATTGATCTCGATACCCCTCACTACCTTGGCTTTGACGAGGAGAATCTTCCCGTATATATTGTCTATGCGGGATCTTCAGCCGATGTGGAGGCGACCATGGTGAAGGGGCGATGGATATATTTTAATGGAGAATTCCCCTCAGTTGACAGGGAAGAAATATTATCTCAGGCTGCAGAGGCCCGTAAAAATTTGATTCGTAAGTAATGTGAAAGAAGGGGAGAATAAATGCACTGGAGAACAGGGAAAGAAATACGCTCTCTATTTATTGACTTTTGGATATCGAAAGGGAGCAAACATTGCCCTAGCTTTTCATTAATACCGAATGATCCTACATTGCTTTTTACAATAGCTGGTATGGTCCCATTCAAGCCTTACTATTTAGGGATTGAGCAGCCAGATTTTACGCGAGCAGTAACTTCTCAGAAGTGTGTTCGAACAAATGATATAGAAAATGTAGGACGTACGGCACGACATCATACGTTCTTTGAAATGTTGGGGAATTTTAGTTGGGGAGATTATTTTAAGAGGGAAGCGATTACGTGGGCGTGGGAATTCCTCACTGATGTTATAGGCCTTGAACCTGAGCGTCTTTACGCTACCATCTACAAAGATGATGAGGAAGCTTACTCTGTCTGGAGGAATGAGGTCGGACTTCCAAACGAGAGAATCTATCGCTTCGATAAAGATGAAAATTTCTGGTTTATGGGCAATGTTGGGCCGTGTGGTCCTTGTTCTGAGATTATTTACGATCAGGGGCCGGACTTCTCTTGCGGAAAACCTACTTGTGCTGTGGGATGCAGCTGCGATAGATATTTGGAGATATGGAATCTTGTCTTCACCCAGTTTGATCTTCAGGAAGACGGAAGCCTCAAACCACTACCTAAGAAAAACATAGACACAGGGATGGGCTTAGAGCGACTCACGTCTGTCGTTCAAAGAGTGAGAACTGACTTTGAAACAGATTTATTTAAACCTTTAATTGATCATGCCTGTTCCATGACCGGCGTTACATATGGGGCTTCTCGTTCTGATGATCTTGCAGTGAGAGTCATAGCGGATCATGTACGTTCCGTTGCATTTATGATCGCTGATGGAATATTGCCCTCTAACGAGGGGCGTGGATATGTTTTGCGCCGCTTGATACGCAGAGCAGCTCGTTACGGGAAACTTCTCGGCTTGGATCGTCCCTTTTTACTTGATTTCCTGCCAGATGTCCTTCAGCTCATGGCGGATCCGTATAGAGAACTTGTGGACAACCGTCCAATGATTGAACAAATTGTAGCTATGGAAGAAAAACGTTTCGGGAAAACTTTACAGCAAGGTACTGAGTTGATAGATCAGGAAATTTCTTCTTTGAAAGGCCAAAGAGGGCACGAGCTTTCTGGTGCGGTGGCCTTTGAACTGTATGATACGTATGGTTTCCCTCTCGAATTGACAAAGGAAATCTGTGCAGAGAACGATGTTGATATTGATGAGAAGGGTTTCCAGGAAGAGATGGAGAAGCAGAGAGAACGTGCACGCGCCTCTAGCAAGCAAATAAGCAGTGAAATGAAGGGAGATGTTTATTCTCTCATAGCAGCGGATATAGGGCTTACAGCTTTTGAAGGATACACTCTATCTGAACAGGAGACAGAGGTTCAGGCCTTAATTAAAGACGGGCAACAGATACATACTCTTTCTGCTGGAGAACGTGGCGAAGTTGTTTTGAAAGCCACACCCTTTTATGCAGAACGAGGAGGACAAATAGGAGATCAGGGTTTTTTGATTGCTCCTGGAATGAAAGCTCATGTTCTTGATACGACTGTCCAGACCGCTAATCTCATTGTTCACTCTGTGTCTGTTCTTGAAGGGGCTTTATCAAAAGGAGATATAGTTAAAGCGTCAGTCAATAAAGAGCGCAGAGATGCAATTCGCAGAAATCACACGGCCACCCATCTCCTACACGAGGCTCTTTCAAGGGTATTAGGAAATCATGTTCGTCAGGCAGGCTCCTTAGTCAACGAACATTTTTTGCGTTTCGACTTTACTCATTTCGAACAGTTGTCAAGGGAACAAATAGATGAGGTAGAAGAAATTGTAAATGAGCGAATTCTCGATAATATCCCCCTTGAGTTCCTGGAAAGCAGTTTAGAAGAAGCGAGAACTATGGGTGCGAAGGCTCTTTTTGATGAAAAATATGGAGATGTTGTACGGGTTGTACGTATCCCAGATTTTTCGATGGAACTGTGTGGTGGCCTCCATGTAGATGCTACTGGTGATATTGGGTTGTTCAAAATTGTTCGAGAGGAAGGCATTGGAGCTGGGACTCGACGCATTACAGCCATAACAGGGATGGAAGCGCTGAAGAAATATCAACAGAATTTTAAAGTCTTGGATAGCCTTTCAAATATGTTGGCCCTTACAGATTCTTCCTTATTGGTGGAGCGGATAGATGGGATGCAAAATGACATTCGAAACCTTACACGGAAGATAGAAGAACTTCAATTGAACAATTTGGCTGCAACTATGGATACATCTGTTCGTTCCGAGAAATATCCTGACGGGACCACTCTTTCTACAGGGAGTTTTAAGAATGTTCCCATAGATATGCTACGGGAGTTAGGGGATCGTATTAAAGCTAAAACGAAGAAAGTTGTTATTGTTCTCTTTACAAAAACAGGAGAGGGCAGTATACAGCTTATAGCTATGGCTGATAATGAAGCTGTGGCTGGAGGCATACACTCTGGGAAGATTGTACGAGAAGCTGCTGGAATTCTTGGTGGCGGTGGCGGTGGAAAACCCTCTATGGCTCAAGCAGGTGGGAAAAACCCGGAAAAAATTGCCGAAGCTATTGATGCTGTTAAATCTCTAGTGAAGAAACAGTTGGAAGCTTGATAATGGAGCGCATTTTGGCTCTTGATATTGGAACCAAAAGGATAGGTGTTGCTGTATCCGATCCCCTGGGAATGTTTGCTCAGGGGATCGGTTATATTCCAGCAAAAAAAGAATGGCTGGAAGATCTCGATCGACACGTAGCTCACTTTAACCCAACTGTTATTTTAATAGGTTTGCCATTGCGTACCAATGGACGTTGCGGCCCAGAGGCAGAAAAGATTCAATGCATAGCCAAAGAAATTGCTGATAGATATGCTAATATTTCAATTCAGCTTTGGGATGAGCGTTTCACAACCACACTAGCTCAGCAGGCCTTGTTGGAAGGAGATGTCTCCCGCAGTAAAAGACGGGAAAAAGTAGATCAACTGGCAGCGGTACTTATTCTTCAGAATTATCTTGATTACAGGAGAGGTGTGTAATATTTGAAACTTCCTCCTAACGTAAAAATGACACCGATGCTTTCCCAATATGTGAAATGGAAAGGAAAATATCCAGATTGCCTCCTTTTTTTCCGAATGGGAGATTTTTATGAGATGTTTTTTGATGATGCTCATATAGCCTCAGAGGTTCTGGATATTACATTGACCAGTCGAGACCCTGAAAAGAGCATTCCTATGGCAGGAGTTCCCTACCATGCAGTGCATAATTATTTGGGACGGCTTATTAAAGCTGGATATAAGGTGGCCATTTGCGAACAGATGAGCGAGCCAGATGGGAAAACCCTTGTCGAGCGCGAAGTGATTCGCATCGTTACTCCCGGAACATATGTTCCAGAAGATGCGGGAGAGGAAGGACGACTCGCAGCTCTTTCCATCATAAATGATGACAGAGTGGCTCTGGCCATGCTTTTAGTAGATACAGGGCGTCTTGAAATGGGGACCCTCGCTACAGAAGAGGCTCTTTCTGTCCTTACCGCCTTTAATCCAGGAGAAGTGCTTATAGAAGATACGACACAGAAGGATGCCCTCCCACCAGAGCTTCAGGAATTCTTTTTACTGAAGCGTTCTCGTGAACATTTCGTACCAGAAAGTTCTACTCGATGGTTATGTCAAATGTTGAATGTTCCTTCTCTGAGTGCCTTTGGGGTTGATGATGGCTCTTCAGAATGTGGTTGCGCTGCTGCTGTGTTGCGTTACTTGGAAGAGACCCAATTCGGAGCTATTCATCATATTACGCGTCTTTTCCCTTTAAGAGAGCAAGCATATCTTTATCTAGACACCACATCTCAACGTAACTTGGAGTTGGTGGACAGTGATGGCCCTACTTTATACTCGGTGCTCAACAAATGTAAAAACCCTATGGGGCGCCGTTTGTTGAGACAGTGGATTCTTCGCCCATTACTTGATGTAGCAGAGATTCATAAGCGGCAAGAAGGGGTAGAGGAACTTTTACAAAATGCCACATTGCGTATTAATCTTCAGAAGACACTAAGTTTGTGCCGAGATATAGAGCGAGCATCCTCTCGATTAAGTCTTGGAACGGGAGGGCCTCGAGATCTTGGAGCTATCCGAGACACACTTCAGCTTTTACCAGAAATACTTGAGCTGTGTATGAGCGGATTTCTTTCGTCATATGTTGAAAAGAATGAACAGTTATTAACCCTCAGGACTCTTTTGTCCTCCTCTCTTAACGACGAGTTGCCACGAAGCCTTCAAAGCGGTGGTGTCATTCGTTACGGATATAATGAGGAGCTTGATTCTTGGCGGGATCTGAAAGATCACGCCGATGAATGGTTAGGGAAATATGTGGAGAGAGAAAGAGAAAAGACAGGCATTCCGAAACTAAAAGTAGGAAGCAACAAGGTTTTTGGTTATTATCTGGAAGTAACTCGAAGTAACGCAGACAAAGTCCCTGAAAACTATATACGCAAACAAACTCTTGTTTCTGCTGAGCGTTTTATAACTACAGAACTCAAAGAATTTGAGGAAAAAATGGTGGTTTCCGAGCAGAAAATAGTAGATATAGAGGGTGTCCTTTACAAGGAACTCGTGAAAAAGACTTTAACTCATATCATGGAAATACAAGATGCCGCCGCCATGATAGCGCAACTCGACGTTTTAGCATCGTTGGCTCAGGTTGCTTGGGAGCGAAATTATATTCGTCCAGATCTTGACGAAAGCCTTGAGATACATATAGCAGGAGGGCGTCACCCCGTTATAGAAGCTACTTTTTTGGATCAGCCTTTTGTGCCTAATGATGTAGACCTTGATGGAGAGGGCATTCGGATCGCTCTTATTACAGGGCCTAACATGGCGGGGAAATCCACATATCTTCGTATGGCAGCTCTTCTTGTTATTATGGCTCAAATGGGATCTTTTATTCCTGCATCCTCTGCAAAAGTGGGAGTTGTAGACCGAGTTTTTACTCGGATCGGAGCTCGAGATGAGTTGGCTCGCGGAAACAGTACTTTTATGGTGGAAATGATCGAGACAGCTAATATTCTCCATAACGTAACAGATAGAAGCTTAGTGGTGCTTGATGAGGTTGGGCGAGGTACATCTACTTACGATGGAATGAGTATTGCATGGGCTGTTCTTGAATATCTTCACAATGATTGTAATGCACGCCCAAAAGTTTTTTTTGCTACACATTATCATGAGTTAGTGGATTTGGAGAAAAAACTATCTGGGTTGAAAAACTATAGTATGGCAGTTCATGAAGGAGGGGAAGGGATTACTTTCCTCCATAAAATAGTTGAGGGACCAGCTGATCGTTCCTATGGGATAGAAGTGGCTCGCTTGGCAGGTATCCCTTCTACAGTTTTAAAGAGGGCTTTCCATCTCCTCGAAACTTTTGAAAAGACGGAAGAGATGAAACCTCTTCCTCTGGTGAATGAACCGAGTCATCAGATAAGCCTTTTTCCTGTAACCAGTCAGGCTATAATTGAAGAACTAGCTACGATTAATCCAGATAAAACGACGCCTTTCAGAGCTTTAGAGCTCTTATATAAGATTACAGATCGCTGTCGAGAGGAGCTTCGAAAAAATGGGGATTTGTAAACTCTCAAAAGAGATAGCTCTCAAAATAGCTGCGGGAGAGGTTGTAGAGCGCCCAGTATCTGTTGTAAAAGAAGCTATAGAAAACTCTTTGGATGCTGAGGCCTCCCGCATTCTTATAACTCTTATGGAAGGTGGAAAAACATCTATCGTAGTAGAAGACGATGGGGTAGGAATTACCTGGGAAGACATGTCTTTGCTCCTTACTCGATATGCGACAAGTAAAATTTCCTCCCTTGAGGATCTCTCTCATATAGGTACCTTAGGATACAGAGGTGAAGCTTTGGCAAGTATTGCTTCCGTCAGTTGTATAGATATTCGAAGCAAGGCAAGGGGCGCTGAAATTGGTGGGCTTCTTCAGGCAGAAGGGGGTACTATTACATGCTTGGATCAGCTCCCATGGAAAGAAGGGACGCGGGTTCAAGTCGAGAACCTTTTCTTTAACTTTCCTGCCCGTAAGAAGTTTCTGCGGAGCAGTTTGGCGGAACTTAAGAGAATCTCCACGGTGGTGCGAGATTATGCTGTCGCGTATCCTAGCGTTTCCTTTTCACTTTACCATAAAGGAAATAAAACATTTGAATCTCTGGGAAATGGCGAGCGTATTAAAGTTTTACAATCTCTTTGGGGGCTAGCTCCCGAGATACGGTCTACTGTAGTGCAATGTGGTTCTGTTTCTCTGGAGTGTTGGTGGCAATCAACTCCAGGTCGGCAGCGTAATTCCATTACTACCTTTGTCAACGGAAGAAGTGTTTCTGACCCCCTTATCAAAGGGGCAGCTTCAGTAGCCTGCAAGGACTTATCAGGGAACTGGATGCTCTTTTTTTCTCTGCCAGCCGATTTAGTGGATGTGAATATTCACCCTGCCAAAGCAGAGATACGGTTCCGGTATCCTTCCGAGATTTTTGAGGTGGTAAAGGCCGCTGGTCAGGATTTGCAAAGCAGAGCTACAAAACTTTTTGTGTTCCCTGATTATCCAGCCATGCTAGGGGAAGACAATAAAAGAGACGTTCCTTTGCCGCACTCTTACACTCCCTGTATGTTAGCGCCTGATAATTTTTTTACACGAGTTTCTTCTCCAGGTGACGTTCTAAAAATAAAAACAGGAAGCGATTCCTCTATTTCTTCTTTAAGTAGTGACGATGTGGAAACAGAAAGAAAATTTCTTGACGATTTTTCTTCCAGATCGCAGGTTCGATTTATATCTCAAATGGCATCAGGATATCTTCTTTTTGAGCATAACGGGGCTTTAACTCTTATGGACCCCCATGCAGCTCATGAACGAGTGAAATATGAGGAAATAGTACGCCAGATAGCAGAGCATGGAGTTGTTTCTCAAAAATTGGCACCTTCTCTCCCTATCCCTCCCTCTCTTGCTACAGATGCAACAGAGTATTTAGATAAATTGAGAGAAGCAGGTTTTTCTTTTGAGACGGAGAATGGACAGCTTTTACTTTCATCAGCTCCCGATCTCCAAATAGAAGGAGGAAGCGGCCCTTTATTTCTTTTGAGAACAGCTATATTGATGTGGCAAGAGACAGGATCTCGATCGATTGATGACGTTCTTTGGAGGAAATGGGCTACGGCAGCCTGTAAAAAAGCAGTTAAAATTACAACCCGATGCTCGCCCCAAGAAGCACTTCATCTTTGGGCATCTCTTCATTTATGTTCAAATCCAGCTGTGTGTCCTCATGGTCGCCCTACTACTTTAACGCTAGAAGAACTACAGATCGAACAATATTTTGGGAGGGAAAAATAATGAATATCCCCCATCAGCTTATTGCTATTATAGGCCCTACTGCAGTAGGAAAAACTCAACTGAGTCTCTATTTGGCGGAGAGGCTTAATGCTGAAATTATCTCTGTAGACTCAAGGCAAGTTTATCGTTATATGGATGTTGGAACTGACAAGGTATCTCCTGAAATTCAACGTCACATCTTACATCATCTTTTAAATGTGGTAGATCCTGACGAAATTTTTTCGGCAGCTGATTTTGTTGAAAGAAGCATGTCTTGCATAAAACGTATCGCAACAAGAGGGCACGTGCCTTTATTTGTAGGGGGGACCCCTTTCTATTATCAGGCACTTTTCGAGGGAGTGTTAACGCAGGATCTTCCTCGTGATAGAGACGTGACTGATGAGCTTGAGATGTTTGCGCAGCAGCAAGGCAATAGCGCTCTCCATGCTAAGTTAGCCGATGTAGACCCGGTCAGAGCGTCACAGCTTCATGAAAATGATGTGCGTAGGGTAAGCAGAGCTCTTGAAATTTATACTCTTACAGGAAAAACTGCTACATGGTGGTACTCTCAGGGGAAGGAACGAGGCGCTCAATTTTGCCCCCTCTATATCGGATTGAATAGGCCTAGGCCTTTATTGTTTCAGACAATAGAAAAACGTGTTCGTGAACAATTTTCTACTGGATTTGTCGAAGAGGTAGAATGGCTGCTTGCTCATGGTTTTGATGAACGTTTCCCATCTATGCAAGGTTTTGGTTATAAAGAAATTGTTGAATATCTTAGAGGTTCCATTACGAAGGAAGAGGCAATAGAGGGAGACATTAGCGCCACTAAAAAATTTTCCAGAAGGCAGATGACATGGTTCAAGAAGTTTTCCCCAACTCTGTGGTATGATATCTCAGATAGAAACATAGAATCTCTATCAAGCGAGGTTTATGATGCTTGCTTAAGGCATCTTGAAAGGGGCAACGAAATCTGAGTCGTGTTATTATAGCAAACCCGACGGGGTTTTGTTTTGGTGTACGAAGGGCTATAGAAGCATTGGAAGACATTCTAACAAAAAGAGGCTTAGTATACTGTATTGGTATGCCCATACATAATCCCCAAGAAGTAGACCGTTTAGTCCGAAAGGGGCTTGTCGTTGTTGATTCTCCTGAGTTAGTTCCACCCTCGTCTCAAGTTTTCGTTAGAGCTCACGGTATATCTCCTACCCTTTTTTCGGTTCTAAAACAGCGGAGTGCATGCGTTATTGACGGAACATGCCCTTTTGTAAAAAAAGCCCAGGAACGCGCCAAACATTTGGCAGAAAGTGGCTATTTGGTCTGTATTGTCGGAGATGCGAGTCATCCGGAAGTAAAGGCCTTGCTAGGAACGGTAGGAGGGCATGCGATTGTTGTTCGAAATATAAACCAGGCAAAAGATATTGGTAAAATTTCTAAATTAGGGGTAATATCACAAACGACACAAGATGAAAAAGATTTTTCCTCTATAGTGGCAGAGCTAACACTTCATACAAAAGACATGCGAATATATAATACGATTTGTAATGCCACGCGGGCTCGACAGAATGCAACACGGGAACTAGCAAAAGTAGTGGAAGGTATTATTGTAATTGGTGGAAGAAATAGTGCCAATACTGGTAAACTTTACGATATTGCCAAATCTACGGGGGTTGACGTCGTCTGGATAGAGCACGCCCAAGAGTTGGATAGGGGGTGGTTATCGGGAAAGGCCCGAATAGGAATAGCTGCTGGAGCCAGTACTCCGGATTGGCTAATTCATCAACTGAAACAAACTATGGCGATCACGTAGGAGTCAAGGGGGATGGAAGGTTATGGTAGAAGAAATGATTAATAATGAGTTTGAAGGAACTGAAAATCTTGAGAGCATGGAGACCATGCTTAAAAATTATGAAGTTGAGGAAATCCACAAAGGTAAGGTCGTAACCGGAACTATTGTGGGAGCCACGGATGATGGGTGGCTTGTGGATGTAGGATATAAATGTGAAGGTTTTCTTCCCAGAAGAGAATGGTCACATAAAATTTTGGTGGAAGAAGAAGATGAGCCTTCTGTAAATGATGAAGTACAGGTGCAGGTCATTAACGTTCGCCACGGCGAAGATGCACAGCTTCTAGTAAGTAGATGGCGCTGTGAGTTCGACAGCAGATGGGCAGAATTGGAGAACTACCTTTCCTCCCATGAACTCATTACAGTGAGAGGGCTCCGCAAGGTTAAAGGTGGCCTTATGGTAAATTGCTTTAACCTTGAGGGCTTTATTCCTATCTCTCACCTTGCTGAAGAAGGTCGAGGCGTAAATCCCGGCCGTTTTGTTGGTGAAGTTTTTGATGTGAAATTGCTGGAAAAAGATCGCCGTAAACGGAGACTCGTCCTTTCCAGACGTCTTCTTGTGGAAAAAGAAGTAGAAGAAGAAAGAGAGAAGTTCTATGCTTCAGTAGCAGAAGGGGACATCCTGGAAGGGAAAGTAAGTAGTATTACTTCTTTCGGCGTATTTGTCAATCTTGGCCCTATCGACGGTCTCGTACATATTAGTGAGCTTTCTTGGAAGCGGAATATAAAGCCCAAAGAAGTAGCTAAAAAAGGAGACACAGTGAAGGCCAAAGTCATTGGCATAGATAAAGAAAACAATCGCATTTCTCTCAGTATCAAACAAACTCAGCCAGACCCTTGGACTCTTGTTGAGGAGAACTGGAAGTCAGGAGATAGGGCTAAAGGTCTTGTAACCAATGTTACGAACTTCGGCGTTTTCGTAGAAGTAGAGCCTGGCATAGAGGGTCTCATTCATATTGGCGATCTGAGTTGGGCTCGCATTAAGCATCCGAGAGAAGTTCTGAAAAAAGGGCAGGAAGTAGAAGTTATAGTCCTAGAGGTTGATGCTGAGAAGAAACGCATGAGCCTTGGATACAAGCAGCTCCATGACCCTTGGGCTGGAATAGAAGACCGCTATTCTAAAGGACAGGATCTTACTGTTAAAGTTGTACGGCTTGCAGATTTCGGGGCTTTTGTTGAGGTTGAAGAGGGAGTAGAGGGACTTATTCATATCTCCCAACTCAGCACAAAACGAGTAGACAAGCCTGAAGATGTTTTATCTGAGGGAGAAGAAATTCTCGCTAGGGTCATTGAAATTAACCCCGCAGAGCGACGAATGAGATTAAGCATCAGCGCTCTTTACGAAGAAGAGATCCGCAAGCAGCGAGAAGAGGAAAGGAAGAAGAAACAATCTCAGAAAGAAGAAGAGCACAAACACAAACAGCAAACCTTCCATGAAGAAGAACCCTCTATTACGATAGGGGATGTACTTAAAGATATTCTCAACAAATAAGAAGTTCAGGGGCTGCTCTTCATGCAGCCCCTTTTCATAAGAATGCATAAACATAAATAAGAGGGGCGAAATTTATGGGAACGCTGCAAATTAGAAAATACCCTGACCCAATTCTTCGGCGTGAGACTGAACCTGTAGAAGAGTATGGGCCAGATTTAGTAGAACTTATAAACGAAATGAAAACTATTATGTTAGAAGAGGATGGGGTCGGCCTAGCCGGTCCACAGGTGGGGCTTCCCAAAAAAATAGCTGTTGTTTTTTACGAGGGTACGCTCTATGTTTTGATTAACCCTGTTCTTATTTCTAGTGAGGGCGAACAAGCAGGAGAAGAAGGATGTCTCAGCTTCCCTGGCATATATGGAAATGTGGTGCGCCCACGCAATGTTGTGGTCGAAGCCCATGACGAGAAGGGCATTAAGCGCACGTTAGAAGCGGACGGATTTTTAGCGAGAGCTTTTCTTCATGAGATGGATCATCTAGAAGGAAAGCTTCTCATTGATCACTTTTCCCCTCTTAAAAAAAATATTATTCGTAAAAGAATGCGACAACTGGAAAGGGATGAAAGGCAACGATGATCTCTTGGTTTATTGGGGCCGGTTCTTTCGCAGCTCTTTGTCTTCGTCATTTAACTACAGACTATGGTATGGCTTTCGATAAGATTATTACAAGTGAGCCAACACGGGGAGGACGAGGAATGAAAGAAAGACCATCTCTTGTGGAAGAGGTAGCCAAGGAACTAGGATTTCCAGTCTGTAGAACAGGAAAATTATCGCAAGATAACGGCTTAAAGGAAGCTTTGCTCGCATCTATGCCAGAAATAATTGTGGTAGTTGATTTTGGGCAGAAAGTTCTTGATCCTTTCCTTAGTGTTCCTCGTTGGGGTTGTTTAAATATTCATCCTTCCTTGTTGCCTCAATATAGAGGTGCCGCTCCAGTTCAACGTGCAATTATGGATGGATGTCAAGAAACAGGGGTTTCGGTCTTTAGACTTGTCGAGGAAATGGACGCCGGTCCAATCTTGGGACAAAAACGTATTCCTATCGATTCTCATATAACATCTGGGGAGCTTTTCCAGATTTTAGCCAAAGAAGGTGGCAATTTACTGAAAGTAGTTGTAAAATCATGTATCGATGGGAATAGTGAGGTAAGAGAACAAAATTCTAAATTAGCCTCCTATGCACCGAAAATAGAGAAAAGAGAGACTTATCTTGATTGGAATCAAAAAGCAGCACATTTTCATAACCTAGTCCGAGCCTTAAATCCCCAGCCTGGTGCATATGTGCTTGTTAAAGGGCGGCGGCTCAAAATATGGAAGACAGCTTTAGGCGATACTTTCTCTGGTTCCCCTGGGGAAGTGGTTGGCTTCCATGATGAGTTCCCAGAGATAGGGGTGAACGAGGGTTCTGTTCTTCTTCTTGAAGTCCAACCGGAAGGGCGACGTGTCCAGTCAGGAGCAGAGTGGAGTAGGGGTATCCATCTCAAGAAAGGGGACTATTTAGATGGCTAGTCACGAAGAGGTTCTAGCACGTCTTGTTGAGCGCTACGATTGGCCAAAAGCGGTAGCTGTGACAGGAGCCCTTGGTTCTGGAAAAACAGAGTGGGTACTTAATTTAGCGGTGGGACTTCAGGCTGCTGGAGATAAAGTCACGATTGCCGACATTGACATCATTAATCCGTATTTTTGTATCCGCCAAGTGTCTGAAACTCTCGAAAGTAAAGGCCTTTCTGTAATTACTATCCCTGATCAGGGAAAATGGTTAGATATGTCTCTTGTCACTCCTAAAGTTGATTGGGCCCTTCATGATGAAACAAGCCGTTTGCTTATGGATATAGGCGGAGATGCTGAAGGTGCTTTAGCTCTAAAACAATTCGAGCCTATCATAAAAAAAGTAGGCTATCGTTTAATTCTTGTAGTAAATTCTTTCCGTCCTCAGACCTCTACAATTTTTCGCATAAAGAAAATGATGGAAAAAATGGAAAATATTTGTGGCCTTGAAGTTAATGCCCTCATTTGTAATTCTCACCTTATGAAGGAAACGACAGTAGCAGATGCTGTAGAGGGTATTCAAACGGTAATTGAGGCTGGTCAAGCTTTGGAACTTCCCGTTCTATACGCAGGTGTGGATTCTACCCTTGCTTCGGCAGTGGAGAAAAAGTTGGATGATCTTTCTATCTCTGTTCCCATATGGCCTCTTTCCAGATATATGCTTCTCCCGTGGGAGGATGGCTATATGTGGTCAAGTAGAAAGTTAAATGAGGATAAATCCCATTCGTAGAAAACCAAACGTATTAAAAAGTGGAAGGGGTGTGTCTCGTAATGGCAAAGGGACGAATTCAGGTTCTTGAAGAGTATTGCAAAAGCTGTGGGCTTTGCGTAGCTGCCTGTCCCGTCAAAGTTCTCCGAATATCGGAGAAGATCAATAGTAAAGGGCACAGACCGGTGGAGCAGTTCAAAGAAGGGTGCATTGGATGCGCTATGTGTGCAACTACATGCCCTGATGCCGCGATCGAAGTTTATAAGATCGTTGAAGGCTAACGTTTTTCTGGAGGTGGAAAACTTATGGGACGAGTGCTAATGAAAGGAACTGAAGCCATAGCGGAAGCCGCTATTCAGGCTGGCTGTAAGTTCTTCTTTGGATATCCCATCACGCCGCAAAATGAGATTCCCGAATATATGTCTGCTCATCTTCCGGAAGTTGGCGGGACTTTTGTTCAGGCAGAGAGCGAAGTAGCAGCTATTTACATGATCATGGGTGGCGGTGCTACGGGACATAAAGTGATGACGACCTCTTCTAGCCCTGGTATCTCCCTTATGTCTGAAGGGCTAACATATATGGCTGGTTGTGAGATTCCGGCTGTTATAGTGAATGTTATGCGTGGTGGGCCTGGCTTGGGCGGAATCCTTCCTTCTCAAGCAGACTATCTTCAGGCCACAAAGGGCGGGGGTAATGGAGACTATAATTTGATCGTTCTAGCTCCCAGCACGTTGCAGGAAGCAGTAAACTTGACCCAATTAGCTTTTGAGCTATCACAGAGATACAGGAATCCTGTTATGATGCTTGCCGACGGCTTCATGGGGCAGATGATGGAAGCTGTGGAAATAAAGCCTTATACAGATAAGGATATTCCTGACAATACTACATGGGCTCTCGGATATATGGAGGAGCGAAAAGGGCAAAAAAGTGCCCTGAAGAGTTTATATCTCTCTCCTGAGGCTCTGGAAGATCACAACATCAATCTTCAGAAAAAATATGCACTCATCAAAGAACGAGAAGTTCGTTGTGAATCTTACCTAACAGAAGACGCCGAACTTGTTATAGCTGCCTATGGAACTACTGCCCGTATTTCTCGCTCTGTTATTAATAATCTTCGTCAAGAGGGGCATAAAGTAGGACTGATTCGTCCTATTACCCTTTGGCCATATCCCTACGCAGAGTTTAAAAAACTGCCTGGATCTGTCAAGCACATTTTGGTAACAGAAATGAACTGCGGTCAGATGATAGATGATGTCAAAGTCGCAACAGAGAGCAAAATACCTGTGTCTTTCTATGGTCGAACAGGTGGCATGTCGCCCTCTGTTAAGGAAATTGAGACTCAGTGCAGGAAATTACTCGGTCTGGAGTAGGGAGGGATATGTAATGAAAGAAGTTAAAGTGTATGAACGCCCCAAAACATGGATGCCTGAGGTTCATACTCACTATTGCCCTGGCTGCGGACATGGAATAGCTCACCGTCTTATATGTGAGGTTATAGATGAACTTGGTATTCAGCAGGATGTTATTGGAGTAGCGCCAGTAGGCTGTGCTGCCATGATGTACGATTACTTTGATACTGATTTTTGTGAGGCAGCCCACGGTCGTGCACCAGCAGTCGCTACAGGATTGAAACGAGTGCGTCCCGATAAAACAGTTTTTACCTATCAGGGAGATGGGGATTTAGCCTCTATCGGTACAGCTGAAATAGTACATGCTGCAAATCGGTCTGAGAATATCACAGTGATATTCATAAATAACGCCATCTACGGCATGACCGGTGGACAAATGGCACCTACAACTCTTATTGGACAGAAAGCTACAACGTGTCCATTGGGGAGAGATCCCAAGGTAAACGGATATCCCATTAGAGTCTGTGAGCTGCTAAACGCATTGGCGGCACCTGGCTATATAGAGCGTGTCACAGTAGCTCAGCCTAAATACATTATTAAAGCTAAACAGGCTATAAAAAAGGCCTTCCAGTACCAATTAGATGGCAAGGGCTTCTCTTTTGTAGAAATTCTCTCTTCTTGCCCCACAAACTGGGGGATGCGCCCAGTGGAAGCTTTTGAGTGGACTATTAACAGTATGATGCCATACTATCCTCTCGGTTTATTTAAAGATTACGAGTAGGGGGCGGGATGAATGACAAAGATCGATAAAAGTCTTATAGCCGCTGGTTTTGGAGGGCAGGGGGTTATGGTTCTCGGCCAGCTTGTTGCGTATACTGGGATAGAAGAAGGAATGCATGTGACATGGATCCCTTCCTACGGGCCTGAAATGAGGGGTGGGACAGCTAACTGTGGCGTGGTGCTGAGCAGCGAGGAAATAGCCTCCCCTGTGGTAGCAGAAGCTGATGCTGTCGTTATTATGAACCAGCCTTCTCTAACAAAATTTGAAAAATTTGTTAGAAAAGGCGGTGTCCTTCTTTATAATAGCGATCTTGTTACATACGCTGCTCCTCGAAAAGATATCACTGTCATTCCAGTTCCTGCAAATTCAGTAGCAATAGAACTCGGGAGCGATAAAGTAGCGAATATTGTAGCGCTAGGTGCCCTCGTAGAGGCTACTTCTATAGTTAACCCTCTTGTATGCATAGAGACGATTAAAGAAAAACTGGGGAAGAGAAAACCTAAGTTCCTTCCCATGAATCTCGAAGCCTTTGAAAAGGGAAGGGAAATAGTCAGAAAGGTCCTTGGAAAGTAAATGGGTGCTATCGAAAAAGTTCTATCACGAAATCTTATCTATCGTGGGAAAATTATAGACCTTCGTATAGACAATGTTCAACTTCAATCTGGTCGGAAAACAATCCGAGAGGTAGTGGAGCATGAGCCTGCAGTAGCTATCATTCCTCTCACGGAAAAGAATGAAGTGCTTCTCGTACGGCAATATCGTCATCCTCTTGGAGAGGATATCCTTGAAATTCCTGCAGGTATTGTTGAAGAAGGTGAAACCTTTCGAGACACTGCGGAACGAGAATTGCAGGAAGAGGTGGGATATCGTCCTAATGACCTTGTAGAAGTTGGCAAGTTCTATACATCTCCAGGTTTTAGCGATGAAGTGATCGTTGTTTTTGTAGCTAGGAAACTAGTTCCATCTATTCTTGATGGAGATGAAGACGAGTGCATTGAAGTCGAATCTGTTCCTCTCAATGACGTGCCAGAACTTTTAGGTAGCGGAAAGATTAAGGACTGTAAAACATTTGCCGGGCTCTCATGGCTTCTTTATAAACATAGCCGGAGAGAAATATAGAGGCCTAAGAATGTAGGGGCTGGTAGATCCAGCCCCTACTTGTTATATTTATATGAGTGATATCAATGAATAATAATTATGTCCAATTACTAAATGATTTTCTCGATTATTTGTTCCTCGAAAGAGGTTGTAGCGAAAATACAATCTTAGCTTATCAGCGTGACATTACTGTATGGGTGAGTTTCTGCGAAGAAAAAAGACTTTCCCCCTTCCCACCCACTCTCAGCGCATTAGAAGGGTATCAAAAGAAACTAGCGTTAGAGGGTAAAAAACGTTCCACACAACAGCGATCTATAGCAGCTCTTCGTTCGTGGTTCAAATATTTGGAAATGGAAGAATTAATTGATGAAGAGATTGAACTCCCCACTCTTCCCTTTAAGGGGAAAAATTTGCCTCGCATCTTGAGCGAAGGAGAAGTGGAAAGAATTCTTCATGCTTGTGCAGGAGATACATTTCTTGAAGTACGAGACAGAGCACTTTTGGAGACTGCGTATGGATGTGGATTAAGGGCGAGCGAACTGTGCTCTTTGCAAATAAAAGACTTAGATTTTTCTAGTAAAACTCTTCGTGTCTTGGGCAAAGGGAACAAAGAAAGAGTGATCCCTTTTCTGGGAGAAGTGAGCCGAAGAGTGCAGCTATATGTAGATGCATTCCATAAATCTATCTTTGCGCCAGAGCTTTTTCTCTCTGTAAACGGGAAACCTCTTCAACGAGTGGATATATGGCGGATAATTAAAAAGAGAGGGAAAACTGCAGGTATTCCTTCCAGTCGTCTTTATCCCCATATCCTCAGGCATTCCTTTGCTACCCATTTGCTACGAAGAGGAATGGATTTGAGAACCTTGCAGGAGATATTGGGGCATGCCTCTATTGCTACAACAGAAAAATATGTTCATTTTGACCTGGAACTCAGAGACATATATGATAAGGCTCATCCAAGAGCTTAATTTTTAGGAGGTGCTGAAATGGATTATAAGAGAAAAGTTCTTGAAGCCTTAACATACATCAAAAAAAGAGTGACAACACAGCCTCAGGCAGCACTTGTTCTTGGTTCTGGATTGGGAGGACTTGCTGACTCTATCCAGCACCCAGTCATCATACCGTATAAAGAAATTCCTGGTTGGCCTATTTCCACTGCTCCTGGTCATGCAGGTCGCCTTGTGTGTGGCTTCCTCGGCAACGTCTATGTTGCTGTTATGCAGGGGCGGGTGCATTTTTATGAAGGTTACTCTATGCAAGACATTGTTTTCCCTGTACGTGTTTTAGGTGAGTGGGGGATCCCTTATTTTATCGCCAGCAACGCTTCTGGAGGGATCAACCTTGGATATGTCCCTGGCGATTTAGTCATGCTCTATGATCATATTAATTTTATGGGAGTTAACCCACTCGTAGGTCCAGTTTTCTCAGAGAAAGAAGAGCGGTTCCCAGATATGTCTTATGTTTATGATAGAGACCTGTTGGATATAGGAGAGGCAGTGGCGAGAGAAGAGGGTATAACTGTAAGACGCGGCGTTTACATTGCTTTTTCAGGCCCATCCTATGAAACCCCAGCAGAAGTGCGCATGTGTAGAACTCTTGGGGCAGATGCTGTAGGGATGTCTACTGTACCTGAAACCATAGTTGCTCATGCTATGGGAATGAAAGTTTTCGCGCTGTCTTGTATAGCTAATTATGCGGCAGGTATTACAGCGCAAAAACTATCGGAAGAGGAAGTTATTAGAGAAATGGGTAAAGCTACAGGTGCGTTGACCACTCTTCTTCGTGGCCTTCTTGCTAAAATCGGAGTGGGAAATGTTTGATATTTTACGATTTCTTGAAGATAAAAGAGATGGCAGAGCTCATTCTCCAGAAGAACTTAAGACTTTTGTAGAAAAATTTTATCAGAGAAGTATTCCAGACTATCAAGTAAGTGCTTGGCTTATGGCAGTGTTTCATCAAGGACTCTCCCAAAGCGAGCTTAGGTCCTTTACTGAGGTTTTGGCTTCTTCTGGTCATAAAGTAGAGTTCCCTTCTGATATTAAAATTGTAGATAAACATAGTACAGGTGGCGTGGGGGATAAGACCACCCTTGTAGTAGTTCCACTTGTTGCCGCTGCTGGCGTTTCAGTGGCTAAACTTTCAGGACGAGGATTAAGCTTTACAGGTGGGACAGTAGATAAGCTGGAAGCTATACCTGGCATGAATGTGCATCTCTCTCTCGAAAACTTTATAGAACAAATACACCATATTGGATGCGCTATTTCAGGTCACTCTCTAGAACTTGCACCAGCAGAGGGGCTTTTTTACACTCTTCGAGATGTAACGGCCACTGTGCCGTCTCTTCCTCTTATTGCCAGCAGCATCGTGAGTAAGAAATTAGCGGGAGGAGCCTCTCGGTTTGTTTTTGATGTAAAGTGCGGTAAGGGAGCTTTTATGACAGATCTAGAAGAGGCTAGAGCTTTAGCGCAAATGCTTGTCTCTCTCTCAAAATCTCTTCGTCGGGAAAGTATGGCATTGATCACGGCAATGGATCAACCTTTAGGGCGATGGGTAGGGAATAGTATGGAGGTATTGGAAGCCATAGAAACCTTACACGGACGCGGTCCCGCTGATACTGAAACCCTTTGTTTGCATCTCGCCGGAGCTATGCTTTATTTGGGGGGAGGAGCAGAAACTTTTGCAGAGGGGCTTTGTCAATGTAAAAAAGTATTGAAAAATGGAGCAGCCTTGCAGAAGTTCAAAGAACTTATTCAGGCTCAAGGTGGAGAAGCAGCGGTATGTGATACCCCTGAGCTTTTCTTGAAACGAGCCCCATTCGAGTATGTTATTGCTGCAGATCGCGATGGGTACCTCAACTCTATAGATGCTCGGCAGGTGGGGGAAGGAATTAAACGTCTTGGTGGCGGAAGGGCGACAAAGGAAGATATTATAGATCTATCTATAGCTATAGAAATATGTGGAAAAATAGGAGATTTTGCAAAAAAAGGAACTTCTTTACTTAAAATATATTACTCTGAGGAAGGGAAACTAGAGCAGGCTTTACCTTTTTTTCAACAGGTAGTTTCTATATCTCAAAAGAAACCTGTGCCACAAAAACTTATAATGGAGATTGTTAACGCATGAAATCTAATTTCTTTCATTATTCATACATATCTATCGTTAAAGTGTTAGCTCTATCTTTTTGTTTGTTATTTGGATCGGTTTCCATTGCCCAAGGGCGGGAAATAACCGTTTCGTGCCCACTTGACGTAGAAATTGGAGTCCCTTTCCTTCTTTCTATTACAGTTCTGGAAGGCCCTGTTTCAGGAGAAGTTGTGTGGTGCGACCAAATTATCCCTTTCGAACTCTTGCCTTCTTCATCAGAACAGAGGAAGGATTTCCTTTTAGGGACAAATGTAAGGACGGCTTACCCTGGGAAAGCTACTTTGATTGTAAAAATAGTGGCAGAAGGGGAGCAGAAACACTTGGAGTTCCCCTTGATAATAAAGGCGAAAACCTATCCAGAAGAACATCTTACTCTCCCTAACCATATGGTAACGCCTCCAGAAGCAGCATTGCAGAGAATAGCGAAAGAACGTGTAGAAACCCGTAAAGTGCTCCTTCACATTAACAAGGAATCTCACTGGGAGTTACCTCTCTTCAAACCAGTAGATGGCGCAGTTACCAGCGTATATGGCAAGAGAAGAGTTCTTAACGGGAGGCCTTCAAGTCCTCATGCTGGCGTGGATTTTAGAGCAGCTCAAGGAACTAAAATAAAAGCCGCTCTTGGTGGTGAAGTAGTGTTGGTGGCTGATCATTATTTTAGTGGGCGTACTGTTTTTATAGACTCTGGTTCTGGTGTTATTTCTATATACGGGCATCTATCCAGGCCGTATGTAAAAAATGGAGATTTCATTAAAAAAGGGGACGTCATAGGCGAGAGTGGGCAAACAGGGCGAATAACCGGGCCTCATCTTCACTTTTCTCTATCCCTTCAAGGGCAATTAGTAGATCCAGCACCTCTCTTTTTATTAGATCAAGAACCAATTGTTTCTCGGAATCAAAAATATTTTTTAGAATAGAAGGCAGGGAGGCTTTTGTATGAACATGTGCGACTATGCCTATAATTCTATAGTAGTTTTTTGTTTCATTATCGAAGGGAATAGGCTGTTGCTTATCCATCGAGAGCAAGATCCCTACAAAGGAACTTTAACAGTGCCAGGCGGGAAGAAAGAGCGAGGGGAAAGTATATCTCAAGCGTGTATACGAGAGGTACGAGAAGAGACCGGACTTGTCCCATGTGCTTTAGAACTGGCAGGAGTTGTTCATAACTATCAAGAGGGCGAGGGGCATGAAACGTTAACATTCTATTTTACTTGCCATTCTTTTTCGGGAGAACTTCGGAGTGGAGAAGAGGGGAGAGTGGAATGGTACGATATAGATGCGAGTTTCGCTCTTAAAGATACAAACCTTCACTATTTACAAATAGCCCCCTTTGTATTTGCGAGAAAGGGAAAACCGTTTGAGGGGCAGATTGTAACTTTAAAGAATGGAGAAATTATACGGTCGACCCTAGACTACTTAAAAGATATTTAAAGAGGCGAAACATATGGCGAGGAAAAAAAATAATGAATACAAGCTAGATAACGAACCTTTATATAATAATCCTTTCCGTTCTCTTTTAGGTGAATCGGAGTTGTCTTTAGAAGAAAAGAAGCACAATGACGAAGTTGAGGAAAATTTTCTCTCTCGTCAGGATGTTTCTCTCGGGGAGATTTTAAAGGGGAAAATAGTTCTTAGAATTGAGAAAAAAGGACGTTCTGGGAAGACGGTTACGATTGTAGAAACCCGTTCAGGGACTCTTGAAGAAAAAAAAGTTTTGGCCCGTTGTTTGCGCAGAAGCCTTGGATGTGGTAGCACAGTAGAAAATGACCTCATAGTAGTTCAAGGAGATCAGCGAGACCGAATTAAAAAAATTTTGGAAGAAAAGGGGAGCAAAAATATATCCCTTTAACTGTATCGCTTCTTAAAGTCGGTTGTATTTCGTGGCTTTACCTTTTGAAAGAGCGACGGGGTATTTTATCCCATTTTTTTCTATTTTATTGTTTACAGCCTTCTCTAAGTCAATAGAAAGCTTGTCACAAATACGGAGGAGATAAATGGCTATATCAGCAACTTCTTCCTCAACGAATATCTTATCTTCTTTTTTGGCTATTTCGTAAGATTCTTCTTCTGAGAGCCACTGGAACAGTTCTACCAATTCGCCTGTTTCACCAGCTAGAGCCATCACTAAATTTTTAGGGGAGTGGAATTGCTCCCAATCTCGTTCTGCGGTGAAAAATCGCAAGCGTTTTTGTATTTTTTCTACATCCATATAGAATAACCTCCATAAAAAAACGATAAGAGAGAGGGATATACTCCCTCTCTCAACTAGACTTAACTTAACATTATAAGAATACCATAGAAGAGTGAAGGGGGAAAATGGCAACAGCATGTGAAAGACCTTTTAGAAATGTTGCATCTACTAAATTTGCAACACTTAGTGGATTAGTAGCGTACTTCGTATGTATTTTTTGTACTAAGGCTGCTAGCTGTTAGAAAAAACGATTTAGTTTTAGCATAACTTTATACCTTTATAACTCTGGATTTTGTACTAATCTCAATACTTTTTTTTAATGTTATCCATACAGGAGATATTTTTTCTGCTTGCAATATTGTATTTTGAAGATCTAATTCACTAGCGTCACTAGATTCTAAAATAGCTTCAAAATCGATCCTTTGGAGCGATAAAGGTTGAGTTCTATTTATGCCTATTGCATTCATCCTGAATCCCGAGACATTTCTCCCCATTTTCCTCAATAAATACACAATCGTTGTACTTACGCATCCTGCAAAACCCATTAGTAATAATTCGAGACCTTTATAACCTCGTCCATCACCTAAAGGGGGCAGGTAATCAAAAATAATCGGATGGTCAGGATTAGTTTTTGATACGCCATTAAATTGAACTTTTTGATTTGTTAGTTTTACATTTACTTCTGACTGGTTATTATTCACATTAATTCCCCTTCCTTTAATTGACTAAATTTTATATTGCTACAATAAGATCATTTGTAAAAAATAAAAAACAAATATGGAGGCTCTATTATGAATCTAGAAGAAAAATTAAAGATGTTACAGTTGTGTTATGTTGCTGCTCTTGCTGATTCAACCTTACGATATAGTAACGAGGGGATATTAGAGAAAATAACGGAACAGAAGCGCAATGAACAAATGGAAAATGGAGCGATGTTAGCTGGAAAATTTGGTGTCCAGGATCCTAAACGAGCATTTGTAAATGTACAAAGTTTGTTTGGTTGTGCCAGTTGGAATTGTGAAGATGTTGCAGATGGTTTTTTTGCAGTGAATATGAGTTGTACGTTGTGTTCTATGTGTAAAAAGATGGGAACAAATAGTCCGTGTCAACTCTTTTGCCTCTCCCCAATAGAGGCTATGATTAGGAGTATAAAACCTGATTCTACTTTTTCTATTCGAAAAACGTTATGGAATGATGATAAATGCATTGTCAAGGTAGGTTTATAAATAGATTAATCCTGTTTTAGATAAGAAGTGTATTTTAATATATTATTACATTACAATACATTCAAAAAATATTATTTGCTCAAGAATGGTCGATGCAAGATATTTTATGCTCGTTGAATTTAATATATGGTGTTCGCTAGATTTAGAAGGTATCAGTCAGACGAGGTGAAAGAGTCAGTCGAGCCTTTCTGTTCTGTTTTGAAAAAAGGAGGAAACAACCCTACAAATAAGAGAGGAATGTAAAAAATGGAAACCAAAAGAGAAGATTTATTTACTCGGGAATTCTTACTTCAAAACATGATGGGACCTAATTGTATCAGAATTCTTGATGAGCTTTTAACTTCAGTAGAATTACATTCGGGGATGCGTGTCTTAGATTTGGGTTGCGGCAGAGGACTAACATCAATTTTTCTAGCAGGGGTATATGATGTTGAAGTATTTGCTACAGACCTATGGATTGATGCGACAGAAAATTATGAACGGTTCAAGCTTGTTCAACTTGACCATAAAATTATTCCAATTCATGCAGATGCTCACGAATTGCCCTATGCTAAAGGTTTTTTTGATGCGATTATTAGTATAGATGCATATCACTATTTTGGTGCTAAAAGAAGCTTCTTAGACGAATATATAGTCCCCTTAACTAAAAAAGGTGGCATTATAGCAATTGCCGTTCCTGGATTGCAAAAAGATTTTTTTAATGATGTTCCTGAAGTATTGAGACCTTATTGGCAAGAAGACATGAATTTTTATTCAAGAAGTTGGTGGCATTCTTTATGGGAAGAGTCTGAGAAGGTGAAAATAGAGCAGAGCCTATCTTTGTCTTGCCATGAAAAAGCATGGGAAGATTGGTTAGAATGTGACAATCCACACGCGAAAAGAGATATAGAAATGATGAAAGCTGAAAATAACCAATATTTTGACACCATAGGGTTAATAGCAACAGTAAAATGAATAACATATCGATAATGTTGCATATAAAAAAACAAAGACAAACTTTTAATGGCTATAGTTTACACTGTGTCCAGTCCATAGCCCGTTTTCGCTTGTCATAGAGCGGGAATGATGATAAAGAAAAGCCGACTACCATATGAATTTTCACCCTCCTTTCTTCACCTTTTTAATCACAACTTAACTACACTGTGGTAAGTGTGTGTAGCAATGTGTGTAGCAAAGTGTTTATAAGGCTTTAAGGGTGCAAATTCCAGTAATCGGCTTCTGAAAAGTCTGTAATATCAAGGCTCCATAAAAAAATGGCGGAGGCGTGTGAGAATCGAACTCACCAAAGACAGCCAACGCCGCCTCTCGGCCGGATTTGAAGTCCGGGGGCCCCACCAGGAACCATTCGCCTCCACAGAACAATTGATAATTGTAAATGGGAAAAGCAAAAAAGTCTAGGTGTGGTGAGGGGGTATAATACTTTTAATTGTTCCTTATGCAAAAGTTACTTCGTGCTCAATTTTCGTACTCTTATAAAACGACCTTTAGTATGGCATAATTTCTTGAAAATAATTATAAGAATTGGGGAGTAGATTATGTTTGAAGCTAATGTCCGTAGAATACAGCAAGATTTGGAGACCATATCGACGTTTACAGCTACACCTGGCAACGGAATTACTCGTTTCTCTTTTACGGATGAAGATCGAAAAGCAAGAGATTTTATCTGCTCTAAAATGAAAGAAGCAGGTTTGCATGTATATACCGATGCCGCAGGAAATCTTTTTGGTAGAAGAGAGGGTTTAATAGGCCAAGGCCCAATAGTTATGGTAGGGTCTCATTTCGATTCAGTTCGTAATGGCGGCATGTTTGATGGCCTGGCAGGCGTTGTGACAGGATTGGAAATAGCGCGGATTTTACATGAGCACAATATCCAAACTCAATACCCTATAGAATTTGTAGCCATGATAGAAGAGGAAGGATCTCGCTTTGGCGCTGGACTTTATGGAAGTCGAGCTATGGCTGGTCAAGTGTCTCAAGAAGAGCTGGATGGCTTTTATGATGAGGAAGGGGTTCCCCTTCAAGAAGCATTGCAAGAGTTTGGTTTAACTCCTTCTCGTCTTAAAGAAGCGATAAGGCAACCTGAAGATTTAAAAGCATTTATTGAACTTCACATAGAGCAGGGACCCGTATTAGAAACTGAATCTATGGAGGTAGGTATAGTAAATACTATTGTTGGTATTACACGGTATGACATAGAAATTACAGGTCGTGCCGATCATGCGGGGACCACACCCATGCATATGAGAAAAGACGCTCTTTTGGCAGCTTTGGAAGTGGCACGTGACGTTCACCATGCAGCTTCTGAAAAAGGGGAGGGAACGGTGGGAACTGTCGGGAAACTGGTTGTTTATCCAGGTGGATCTAATATTGTACCGGGCAAAGTGCTTTTCACTGTAGATATACGCTCTACGGAGCAGAAAAACATAGAGAATGTGGTTTCTCGAATGAAAGATACTCTTAATAGAATAGAGAAAAGTGAGGGATTTACCATTCAAATAGAGCAGAAACTTCTTATTCCTCCCGTGCGTCTTTCGCGAGAAATCCAGACCTATTTTATAGAAGAAGCGAAAAAGCGGGGAATACGTTATCGTTCTATGGTAAGTGGTGCTGGCCATGATGCCATGATTATGGCGGATCTTACAGAAGTAGGTCTTATTTTTGTTCCAAGCAAAGATGGACGTAGCCATTGTCCAGAGGAGTGGACGGATTATGAGCAACTCAAGAAAGGTGTAGATGTTGTTTTAGGAACAGTGATGAAAATAGCCAAGGCAATAGTATAGGTATTTAATGAGGGGATATATACTTTAACGATTCCTGGGTAACTTTTGTTGGAGGAAACAATGATGAATAGAAAAGTGAAGCAGTTTTTTAACGTTAAAACTATAGTTATTTCGAGTTTAATAGCAGCAATTTATGCAACATTGACGATCCTTCTGGCTCCCATCTCTTATGGCCCTATACAAGTCAGGGTATCTGAGGCCCTTACTCTTTTACCATATCTTTGGGTAGAGGCAATCCCGGGGCTTTTTATAGGTTGCCTCATTTCTAATTTTGTCGGGGGGTTCGGTTTAATAGATGTTGTTTTTGGAAGCATTGCGACTCTTGCCGCTGCTGTTGTTACCAGTCGTATGCCCAATCCCTACATGGCAGCAGTCCCTCCTGTGGTGTTCAATAGCCTTATCGTAGGGGGATATTTATCTGTTCTCGCAAAAATGCCTTTTACGTACACGGCCCTGTATGTAGGATTGGGAGAAATAATAGCATGCGGGTTCCTCGGCATTCCGTTGGTTATCTTTCTTGAAAGGAAAGTATTAAAGCGCGAGGGGAAAGATTAAATCCCTCCCCTGCGCTTTTTTATACCACTTATTAAAGTTCTTTTTTCCACTTCGTTCCTTCTGGAGTGTCCTCTAGAATAATACCTTTAAGAGCTAATTTATCTCGAATAGCATCGGATTTAGCAAAGTCTTTTGCTTTCCGGGCATTGGCTCTTTCCTGAATAAGACGTTCTATTTCTGCTATATCTATGTCCCCGCTTGAGCCCTCAGATTCTAGATTGATAATACCCATGATAGAGTCAACTTTTTTAAAAAATGTTTCTATAGCACTGCAAGCCTCGGGGTCTAGGGTATTATTTTCTTTCAAGTATGTATTGGCGAGGCGTACGACCTCAAAAACGGAGCCAAGCGCACCTGCTGTATTGAAATCATCGTTCATTTCTTCGTGGAATTTAGAGTCAGCTTGGCGAATTTCCTCAACGAAAGCCCGCGTACCTTCTTTTTCTTCTTGTGCTCTAGTCTCTTTAGCGTACTGTAGGTCGGACCAGCAGTTTCTTAGCCGCTCTACTGCACCAGTTGCCTGGTTAAGTCCCTCTTCGGAAAAGTTAATAGGGGAACGGTAGTGAGCACTTAACATGAAGTATCTGATAGCTAAAGGGGAATATTTCTCTCGAGCTTTTCTTACTGTAAGAAAGTTCCCTAAGGACTTAGACATTTTTTCTTTATCGATAAGCAGATAACCGTTGTGAAGCCAGTATTTCACGAATTGTTGCCCCGTCGCTGCTTCTGCTTGAGCGATCTCGTTTTCATGGTGAGGGAAGATAAGATCACTTCCACCTGAGTGGATGTCAAAACTGTCCCCTAAATATCTCGTAGACATAGCGCTGCATTCGATATGCCATCCAGGGCGTCCCAATCCCCACGGACTTTCCCATGCTGGTTCCCCGGGCTTTTGCTTTTTCCAAAGGACGAAATCGAGAGGGTGGTGTTTCTGTTCGTTAATATCGATTCTTGCTCCTGATTGTAGCTCTTCAATACTTTGTTTGGAAAGCTTTCCATACTCAGGGAAACTTTCTACACTAAAAAATACATCTCCATCGACTACATAGGCATGTCCTTTATCTACTAAGGTTTTTACCGTTTTTACAATGTCTTCCATATGTTCTGTAGCTCGGGGATGAATGGTGGCGCGATGGACACCGAGAGCATCCGCATCTTCAAAATATTCATCGATAAAGCGATTAGCGAGCTCTGCAACAGAGATACCTTCTTCATTAGCTCTTTTTATCATCTTGTCGTCAATATCGGTAAAATTCTGTACGAAAACTACGGAGTACCCTAATTTTTCCAAATACCGTCTAAAAACATCAAAAACTATGAAAGGGCGAGCGTTACCAATATGGAAATAATCATAGACTGTCGGTCCACAGCTGTAAAAGCCAACTTCCCCTTCCTTGAGAGGAACAAAGGGCTCTTTTTTTCGTGTTAGATCATTGTATAGAACAAGACTCACTCTATCCACCTCCAATTGCTAGAATACATTATAATATGGTGTTATATTCCATGAACGTCAAGTAAGGATATAGGGTGATAAAAAAGAATGCACAACGATGATTCTTTAATGGTAAACCCAAAAATAAAAAACATAGTAAAAAATCTTCCTCTTCGGCCTGGCGTGTATATTATGCGCGATGAAGAAGGGAATGTCATCTATGTAGGAAAGGCTAAATCTCTTCGGAAACGGGTTTCTTCATATTTTAGACATCAGGGTTTTGCTTCTCCGCGGCTTCGTAAGCTTGTTGAAACTATAGCAGACATTTCAACTATTCGCACAGAAACAGAAGCTGAAGCTTTAATTGTAGAATCGAGACTTATAAAGAAGTATAAGCCCTTCTTTAACATAGATTTGAAGATGAACGAACGATATCCTTATATAAAAATTACTAATGAACGATTTCCTCGCCTCGTCATTACACGAAACAAAGAGGATGATGGCTCTATTTATTTAGGCCCCTATATCAGCGCGAAAGACGTAAGAGTGTTGTTGCGTCTCATAGAGAGATATTTCCCTTTGCGTTCTTGTAAAGCCGAAGTACGACCTGATAAAAGACGGCGTCCTTGTCTTAACTATGCTTTAGGTCGATGCTTGGCTCCATGTGCGGGGTTATGCGGTGAAACGGAATATAGAGAAAGAGTGGACGATATCGTTTTGTTACTTCAAGGACGTTCTTCTGAACTTGTAGAACGAATGCGGAAAAGGATGGAATTATCGGCATCTGATCTGGATTTCGAAAAGGCCGCACGGTATCGAGATACTATTCGTGCTATCTGGCGCTTATCGAGACAGAGAGTTCCTACAAGTCTTCAGGAAGATCTGAATGCAGAAACATGGGATACGCTAAACCAGCTACAAGAGATACTGAAAATGGATACGTTACCCTGGAGAATTGATGGTTTTGATATTTCCCATATGTCTGGACGGGAAACATATGGCGTTGTTGTGGTTTTTGAACAGGGTGTAGCCAATCCTTCTTTATACCGCCGTTTTAAAATCCGCACGGTGGAAGGCATAGACGATTTCCGTTCCATGGAAGAAACCGTTCATCGTCGATACCAGAAGGTGCTAGAAAACAATGAGCCCTTACCACAACTTATTCTTATAGATGGTGGGCCAGTACAGCTGGAATTTGCGAAGAAGGCTCTGTCTGATCTTGCCCTTGTAACTATTCCTGTTATTTCTCTGGCAAAAAGAGAAGAGCTGATATACCATAGCGAGAAAGAATTGCCAATTCGGCTGGATTGGGCAGATCCTGTTTTACAGCTTTTGCAGAGGGTACGAGATGAATCTCACCGTTTCGCTATAAAAAGTCATCGCCGAGGACGGGGAGTGAGGTTGACCCGCTCTAGGTTAGAAGATATTCCTGGTGTAGGTAAGCATACAGCGGCGTTGCTCCTTTCTCATTTTGGCAGCATGAAAAAAATAGCGACATTATCCCCCGAAGAGCTTACTACTGTAAAAGGGATTGGTCCTGTGTTGGCAAAAAAAATAGTTTCTTTTTTTAGAGGTGAAGAGCATGAGCCTGAAACAGAGGCGTGAAGACGAGTACTTCATGCAAAGAGCTATCAGCTTGGCCTGGCGTGGTACTGGGCATGTGAGCCCCAACCCCAGGGTTGGCTGTGTTTTGGTTAAAGAAGGGCATATTGTAGCAGAAGGGTATCACCAATGTTATGGTTCTCATCACGCAGAAGTAGAGACCCTCCGTAAAGCCGGTTCTTCTGCTCAAGGGGCCACTGCATATGTAACCCTTGAGCCCTGTTCTCATTGGGGGAAAACGCCTCCATGTGCTCCTCAATTAGTAAAAGCTGGTTTAAAGAGAGTTGTAATAGGAATGAAAGACCCTCATGACGTAGTAAATGGGCGTGGCATTAGAATTTTACAAGATGCCGGCGTACCTGTGGAATGGGGGATACTAGAAGAAGAGTGTAAGTGGCTTAATAGAGGCTTCATTCGAAGAGTCCGCGATGGGCGGCCGTGGGTCACTTTAAAAACAGCTTCGACGCTTGATGGGCGCGTAGCTATGCAGAACGGAGAGAGTCAGTGGATTACAGGTGAATCTGCACGAACTATGGCACACCTCCTACGAGGAGAGCACGATGCTATTATGATAGGGGTAGGAACGGTGCTTCATGATAACCCGTCCCTTACTGTTCGGTATACATCTGGAAAATCGCCGCTTCGTATTATTTTAGATACCCATTTGCGAACCCCCTTAGATGCGCAAATCCTCAACGGAGAAGGAACCGTTATTATTGCAGGTTTCTCGTCAAAAGAATCGAAGAAAGCCAAAGAGATGGGAAGAAGAGGGAAGAATGTTCTTTTCCTTCCGGAGAAAGCTGGCAAGGTAGATTTACAAAAAGTCATGTGTGCCTTAACCGATCTTGGGGTTAATATGGTTCTTGTCGAGGGTGGAGCTACGTTAACTTCCTCTCTCTTAGCGGAAGCCCTAGCAGATGAAATATCTCTTTTTATAGCCCCTTCTTTCATGGGACAAGGTATTTCTGCTTTCGAAAAATTTATAATTCCTTCTCTTCAAGAGCTTATTCATGTAAAACTGAGGTCAGTAACGAATGTAAGTGGAGATTTGTGGGTGGAGGGGGTCCTGGCATGTTCACCGGCCTTATAGAAAACATAGGGAAGCTCGTATCTATGACACCTTTTAACGAAGTGTATAAGATAACGATAGAAGCCCCATCAATAGCTTCATCCCTTTACTTAGGACAGTCTGTAGCCGTTTCAGGAGCATGCGTAAGTGTGGTGGCCTATGATACTTCTTCTTTTACAGCAGATTTGATGCCAGAAACACAAAAAAGAACGAAATTTAAGTATTTACGTCCAGGTGCTCTTCTTAATTTAGAAAGGGCTCTTCAGGTTGGGAACAGGCTTGATGGGCATATTGTCAGTGGACATATCGACGGGATAGGGAAGATCGCTGAAATAAAAAATGAAGGGCTTACTCGGCAGCTTTGCATAGAGACAGAGGAGAGTATTACAGAGACGATTGTTGAAAAAGGGTCTGTTGCCCTTGATGGTGTCAGTTTGACTATTATTGAAGTTTCTCGCAACTGGTTCTCGGTAGGCTTAATTCCAACAACGATGAAAGATTGCACTCTTGGACAAGCCAGAATAGGGGAGATTGTCAATATAGAAACTGATATTTTAGGAAAATATGTTTTAAAATTTATGAGTTTTGGAAGAGAGAAAAAAATATCAGATTCTCCCAACGGTCTTACGATAGATCGCCTTCGTGAGATGGGATGGATGCAGTGATTTCAGATAGAAAGGACCGAGAATGGATGAATAGCGAGCAGGAACGACTTTTTAGTTCTATAGAAGAAGCGATAGAGAATATACGTGATGGGAAAATGGTAATAGTAGTAGATGACGACAATCGCGAGAATGAAGGAGACTTAGTGATTGCCGCCGAAAAAGCAACCCATGAAGCCATCAATTTTATGGCTCAGGAAGCAAGGGGATTAGTTTGTGTTCCCATTACACAAGAGAGGGCTCATGAACTACAGCTAAACCCCATGGCACCGAATAGTTCCGATCGTCATGGTACAGCTTTTTTAATTAGTGTAGATGCCCAGGAAGGGACGACTACAGGTATTTCGGCTCATGAGAGAGCTTTAACCGCTCGTTTATTAGCTGATCCCCGTTCATGTGCTGGAGATTTTCTTAAGCCAGGGCATATGTTCCCTCTTGCAGCTCGCAAGGGCGGGGTTTTGAAAAGAGCTGGACATACAGAAGCGGCGGTGGATTTGGCTCAATTGGCAGGACTTTTTCCAGCGGGAGTTATCTGCGAAATAATGAATCCTGACGGGACTATGGCTCGCTTGGATGATCTGGTGATTTTTTCCCAAAGGCATGAAATTCCCATTATTTCTATAGAAGAGCTCATCCGATACCGAAGTCGTCGAGAAAAGCTAGTGGAACGAGTAGCAGAAGTAAAACTTCCCACTGCTTACGGATCTTTTACGGCCTGTGCCTACCATAACATTCTTGATGAGGATCAAGATCGAGTCCACATCGCCTTGGTAAAGGGTGAAGTATCTGGTCAGGAAAATGTCTTGGTTCGAGTTCACTCAGAATGTTTAACCGGAGATGTTTTTGGTTCTCTTCGTTGCGATTGCGGGCCACAGCTGCACGCTGCTATGGCTCAAATAGAAGAAGAAGGGCGAGGGGTCGTCCTTTATATGCGCCAGGAGGGGCGAGGAATAGGCATTGTAAATAAGCTCAAAGCCTATCAGCTGCAAGAGAAAGGCCTTGATACAGTGGAGGCGAATGTTGCTCTTGGTTACGCTCCTGATCTGAGAGATTACGGTGTAGGAGCTCAAATTTTAATGGACTTGGGGTTGAGCTCTATTCGCCTAATGACGAATAACCCCAAAAAGGTTGTAGGATTGGAAGGGTATGGACTGAAAATTACTGAGCGGGTGCCACTTATCATCGAACCGAATAAGTACAACGAAAGATATCTCAGCACCAAAGAAAAAAAGCTCGGTCATATGCTCCATCTTAAAGATATACTTCGTTAGATATAGAAAGGGGGAACATCTCCATGAAAGTATCAGAAGGGAAACTTATTGGTAGTGGCTTGCGTTTTTGTCTTATAGCTTCGCGTTTCAATGAACTCATTTCATCAAAACTTATCGAAGGTGCCAAAGACACTCTTTCTCGTCATGATGTTTCTTATCAAAATATAGATATTATATGGGTTCCTGGGGCTTGGGAGCTTCCTCTTTTAGCGAAAGAAGCGGCTCTTTCTGGCCGTTATGACGGAATTATAGCTCTGGGGGCTGTTATTCGTGGCGATACGCCTCACTTTGATTATGTATCTGCAGAAATGTCAAAAGGACTTGCGTATGTAGCAATGGAGCAGAGAGTGCCCGTCTCTTTCGGCGTCTTGACGTGCGACACATTAGAGCAGGCTTTGCTTCGTGCTGGAAGTAAAGCCGGTAATAAAGGAGCAGAAGCAGCATTGGCTGCTATTGAAATGGCAAACCTTTTGAAAGGTCTTCGCGCAGGAAAGGAGCAGACAGATAATGCTTGAAATAAAATGGATTCGAAACAATTTAGATGAAGTGAAGACGTTCCTGAAAAATCGGTATAACGATTTTGATGTGGATCGTATAGTAGCTCTCGATGAAGAAAAAAGAAAACTTTTGGCTGAAACAGAAAACTTAAAAGCCCAAAGAAATGAAGGTTCTCGGAAAGTTGCAGAAGCTAAAGCCACAGGCAAAGATGCCACTGATCTTATGGAAGAACTTCGGGAGCTGGGCCAACGGGTTAAAGATATAGATGCTGCTGTAGGGAAACTGGACGAAGAGCTTCAGGCCCTTTTGCTTCAAGTTCCTAACAGGCCACATGATTCTGTCCCTGTAGGTAAGGATGAAAATGATAATGTTGAAATTCGCAAATGGGGAACTCCAAAAAAATTTGATTTTGATCCCCAAGCTCATTGGGATATAGGCGAAAAATTAGGGATACTCGATTTTGAAAAAGGAGTAAGTTTGTCCCAGAGTCGTTTCACTGTACTACGGGGGTTAGGAGCCAGGTTGGAAAGAGCCCTTATCAATTTTATGTTAGATCTTCATACTATGCATCATGGCTACAGAGAAATTCAGCCGCCCTTTATGGTCAACTCTCAGACCATGCTCGGGACAGGACAGCTTCCTAAATTTGCTGAAGATCTTTATAAATGTGAAAATGAAGATTTATGGCTTATCCCTACTGCTGAAGTGCCCTTGACAAATCTTCATGCAGGGGAAATTATTCCAGAGGAGCAGCTTCCTCTCTATTACACGGCTTATACCCCTTGTTTCCGTAAAGAAGCAGGAAGCTATGGACGCGACGTACGGGGTATGATGCGACAGCATCAGTTTGACAAAGTTGAAATGGTAAAACTTTGCAAACCGGAAAATAGTTATAACGAGCTTGAGAAATTAACAAATAACGCCGAAGAAGTTCTTCAAAAATTAGAGATCCCTTATAGGGTTATATGCTTATGTACAGGAGACATGGGGTTCGGAGCAAGTAAAACCTATGACATAGAAGTTTGGCTTCCTTTCCAGGATAAATATCGAGAAATTAGCTCTTGTAGTAACTGTGAAGATTTCCAGGCACGTAGAATGGGTACGAGATATAAACCCACAGATGGAGGGAAACCACGTTACGTACATACGTTGAACGGCTCCGGAATTGCCATAGGGCGTACTCTTATTGCTGTTTTGGAAAATTATCAAAGAGAAGATGGATCTGTGGAAATTCCAGAAGTTCTTGTTCCCTATATGGGAGGAGTTCGAGAGATTTCTTTGCCTTTAGCTTAGGCCTTTTTGAAAATTATACTATTTTGATAAAGATCGCTATAAAAATAGCGATCTTTATCCTTTTCCTATGGTAAAGAGTGCAAAAGCCTTGTAAAATTGATAAAATATCATAGTGAGTGTTTTTGCTTGATTTTTTTAAACTTTAGTTGAAAGGTGGGGCTTGTCATAGTCAGCTTTAATTCGCTAATCCCCGATATGAATCTTTTTGCCTTTATTGGCATTCTCGTCATTACATGTTTTCTTTTCCAGAGACTATGCAGGCGTTCTCTCGATAACAGTCAATACAATTATCTTCGAGATATTCTTCTCATCGGGGCATGGATGGTAAGCGGAATTTGGTCGGGCGATCCGGAAGTGACCCTTATTATTGGGGCTTCCGTTGTTGCTGCTGTGATAGGAATGTATCAACACGTTTATCCCCAAAAAAAAATACGTTTCCTTTTCCTTGGTTTAGGTGTTTTATTTGCTGCTGTTGGCCCAAGAATCTCCTTTTTAGGACTACCTCATGGAGAATACTTCTATTTATCAGATTTTATCGCTGTATTTTTAACGGGCCTATGGCTTGCTGTTTTTCCCATTCTCATCCAAGAGCTCGATAATATTCCAGGGATGGCAGGACATTTGCTAGCTGTTTCTTTTTCTATATTGTTAATAGCAACGGCTCTTTCAGGACAATATCTACCCGATGCCTTGTTTACCAGTATGACGGGGCTTTTATTGCTTGGCGTTTTTTGGAGCCGGCACGGACATATGTATCGTCGTCTTGGCGAATCCCTTTCCGCTTTTTGGGGAGTTCTTGTGGCTGGTACGTCTCTGCTCGGCGTTAGCAAGGGAATTACATTCAGTACATTAATGGTTTTGCCGTTAGGATTATTTGCTATCCCTCTTATGGAAACATCGTTGCATTTTGCCAGCTCTTTACTCTCTGCAAATCCCAAAGGGGCGATGGTTATTTATCGTAGCCTTATAGGGAGAGGGCTTGATCATCCTAGTGCTGTGAAGTTTATTACTTCGATTTGTGCTTTAACAGGTGCAATTATAGCCATGTTCCAACTCTCTGAAGGAAAAGCCTTAGTTTTCTTTGTGAGCGGCATTATTATTTTTGCTGGTGTAACCCTCGTCCCTGTTTTTGCTCGCCTTATGAAAAACAGGTCTGTGAAAGGAGAGAAGCCTGACCTTTGGGGAGTGACTATAGATAATGTTTCTATGAACTATGCTATTACTAAAGTGTATTCTCTTCTCAGTCAAAAAGAGGGGGGAGTCCTTATTTCCACCGTTAATTCCCTTGCCGTTCAAACAGCATTAAAAGATGAGGAGTATAGGAAAATTGTGGCCCAATCGGCACTCACTTTAGCGGATGGAACAGGGCTTATATGGGCTTTACGTTTCTTAGGTAAACCTGTTCAAGAACGTATTACTGGCATAGATTTCCTCTGTCAGCTATGTCGTACCGCCAGTGTAGAGGGGTGGCCGGTCTATTTTCTGGGCAGCAAACCTGGGGTAGCACAGAAAGCGGCAGAGAATTTAAAAGAACAATATCCCGGATTGGTTATAGCAGGTGTTCAGCACGGCTATTTTACTGAGAAGGAAGAAGAAAAGGTCATAAAGTCTATTTGTGAGTCTGGAACCCAGTTATTGTTTGTAGGGTTAGGTATTCCTCGACAGGAAAAATGGATATATAAGAATATGAAATCTCTTGGTAACGTTGTTGCTATCGGTATAGGAGGTTCCTTTGACGTAATTTCCGGATCTCTATCTCGCGCCCCTATGCTTATACAAAAAATGGGCTTAGAATGGTTGTATCGTCTTATTCAAGAGCCATGGCGGTGGAAAAGAGATCTGGAGCTTTTTACTTTTGTCTGGCGCGTTTTGCTCACTAAAATTGGTATTATCAGGAGGTAATATTTGAGTGAACACCTTTGCGCGTGAATTAATGCATAAGGACCTCGCAGCAGTAATGGAGGAAGACTCTATCCTAGATGTAGTTCGTATTTTATATAGCCATAATATATCAGGTATCCCAGTGGTGCGAGAAGACTGGGAACTTATAGGCTATATTTCAGAAACAGATATTTTAAAAGCAGCAGTTCCCACCTATTTGGAAGTTTTAGCCCAAAGTTCCTTTCTTGACAACGGAGAAATTCGCCTTGTAGACCGTTTTAAAAACCTCGGCAAAAAAACAGTTAAAGATTTTATGACAAAATCTCCTGTCTTCGTAGATTCGTCGGCAAGCCTCATGACTGTTGCTGACTTAATGCTGCGGAAAAAAATAAAAAGGCTCCCTGTCGTTGAAAACAACAAGCTTATTGGAATTATTAACAGAGATGCTTTCTGTGAGTTTGTTATGGAGGAGCATGAAAGTGACGAAAGCGAATAATCCCCTCGAAAACAACACGCCTCTTGATTTCGTAGAAAAAACCATAGAAACCTACCGTCAAAAATTAGAAGAAGAGCTTGAAAATGAAAAAAAAAGGTTGTTAAAAGAAAAAGAAGAGGCTTTCAACCGTTTAAATTTGATGGAGAAAAATTCCATTGAAAAGGTTGAACAGGAATGGTATGAAAAAGAGCTTGCTATAAAGATGAGGGTCTCTGAGCGCGAAAAACAGTTGCATAGCCAATTAAATGAAGTTATGGAGACGTTAAAGACATCTGGTCGCGTTGCCCGAATAGTGGAAGAAATAGTGGAAGAAATAGTGCCATAAGCAAAGGCTGGAGGAGGGTAGGGGGAAAGGAGATGCTTATTTAATTGATTCGAGATATGTTAAGACTCGCCATATGGGGGGTAACAAGGCGTAAATCTGATATTATTGCAACCCTCCATGATTTAGGCATATTGCATTTAGATCCCCCAAAATCTCTAGACATAACATCCCCACAACTCGATAGGCTAAAGCTTCTTCGCGGGAAGTTGCTTGGCGTTCTAGAGGCATTGGAATGGACAGGTTGGGCAACTCTTAAAGAAAGCGATATTTCTCATGCTCGCTACAGTTTAAATTTGCCCTTCGATGATATAGTGAGTGAAATTAGTCATAGCCTTGATCAATTTTCCAATAGGTTAGGGTGTTCGTTGAACGAACGTAAAGATTTACAAGATCTTTACGTAAAGTTAAAAAATGCTCATGAAATATTGCTTCATTTCCACTCTTTCTTAAGGAAAGATATTTCTGAAGGTTATTATGTCTCCTTATGGTGGATGAACAAAACAGACATGGCAGAAGCACTTACGCTGATTCGAAATGAAATATCTCGTATAGCTCCAATAAAAACGGGAGAATATATGCGTTATCATCCTTATATTCAACCTGACGGAGAAATGCTAGTCGCTGTTGCTGTGAACGAACAATTTTCTGAGATGGTATCTCGAATTATGGAATCTTGTAATGGTGCTCTTTGGAAGGCTCCGAGTGGATATGAAAGGGAAAATATCCTTGAGACCAGTGATGCCATTGAGGAAGGCCTTAATTTACTGCCAGAAAAGCGGAGAGAGCTTGAAAGTGATTTAAAAAATACAGCTCAAATATGGGGGCCCAAACTTGCAGCTATCTATATATTGGCTGACGAAAAGTTAGAGGAAATTTTCTTAGGGAAAATGGCCCATTCTTTAGGAGATGCTTTTTTGATAGAAGGATGGATCCCTGCAGATGAACTTGAAAAAGTATTGTCTTCCCTTAGAGAAAATTATGGTTCTGACGTTTTCGTTCAATGGCGTTATCCCTCTGCTGCAGAATGGAATGACGTCCCTATTTCTCTTTCTAATTCCACTTTATCTCGTCCGTTCGAACTTTTCTTAAAGCTACTACAACCACCTCGTTATAAAACAACTGATCCTACATCTGCTATAGCTTTATTCTTTCCCCTATTTGGAGGGTGCATGGTAGGAGATGTCGGATACGGACTCCTTATTTTTCTACTTGGTTTTTCCCTTCGCAAAAGATCTCAAAATAGAATATGTAATGATTTAGGCGTCATTGTAATATTCATGGCTATATGGAGCATTGCCTGGGGAGTTGCTTACGGAGAGTTTTTTGGTGATGTTGGACATCGTCTTTTTGGAATGGAACCTCTTTGGGTAGAGCGTTCCCATGCAGTTATGCCAGTTATGATTCTAACTATCGTAATGGGAGCAGCTCACATAATCTTAGGGCTTTTTATAGGTCTTTATGAAGGAATAAAAACGAAAAGACGCCATGTGTGGATGGAGAAAACAGGTAATTTATGTGTTTTGTTCGCACTCATAGGGGCTCTCGTAACTCTTAAAGGATGGTTGCCTCAAGAGGTATTCACCATTGCCCTGTCGAGCCTCATAATAGGGTTAATCCTTCTCATAGCTGGAGGAGGTATTGGTGGGCTAGTAGAGTCAATGGGGGCTATAGGGAACATCTTAAGCTACGTTCGAATTGCGGCTATAGGTCTTTCTTCAGCTATCTTAGCTCTTGTGGCTTCAAAGTTTATTGATGTTTTTGGGCTGTCTCTTTTAGGGATATTTCTTGCTCTAAGTGTTCATTTACTTAATTTTGTACTAGCCATTGGAGGAGCTAGTATCCACTCAGCCCGTCTCCACTATGTAGAATTTATGGGTAAATTCTATTCTGGTGGTGGTAAAGACTATAAACCATTTTCTCGGGGGAGGGAATTTAGATGGAGAAGGGGATAATTGCATTGGCGGCGGCTTTAGCGGTAGGTATCCCAGCTTTTGCTACAGCGTTGGCTCAAGCAAAAATTGGAAGCGCTGGGGCTGGAACTGTTGCAGAAAAGCCAGAAACAGCCGGAGTCATGATTATTCTTGAAGCAATTCCTGAAACTATGGTCATCCTTGGTTTTGTTGTTGCCATTATGCTAATTCTTCAATTTGCCTAGGTGATTGAACGTGTCTGAACGCACAAACTCTCAGGATCTTTTACAGTTCATAGAATCTCTGAGGAGGGAGCATGAGCTTAATTTAAACGACCTTAGGAAAAAAACAGAATGGGAGGTAGCGGAAGCAATTGCAACCCAAAGGATGGCTGTTGAGAAACGTATAGTTACTATGCGGGCTGATCAAGAAAACAGGGCTGATGCTTTGTTCCGTCACAATGTAACGTTGGCACATAGCCAATTTCGTAAAAGATTTTTAGACGAATATGATTATTTTGTAAAAGAAATAGAGATAGAAGCTCAGTCTCACCTCAAGAGATTGCGTCAAACTTCATCTCGTTACGAAGATATTATGGCACGTTTGGTATTAGAAGCTATGAATTTATGTACGGGGCCTTGTCGTGTAAAGGTCCTCCCAGGAGATAGTTCTTTTGTTCCAGATAGAGAAGAGATATTAAGCGTAAAAGAGAATCTATCTGAAGAGCTGTGGGGAGGATGTATTGTAACTTCGGAAGATAATATCTTTATTATAGATAATACCTTTAAAACGAGGTGGCAAAGACTTGAGCCAGCCATTATTAGAAAGATTTCTAGGGAAGCTCGAACAATTCTTCAAGACACGGAGTTCATGCGAGAATTACGGATATCTTAATGCTCGTATTCGGGCTCGTATTTCTAATTTCCTTACAGATGGAGATTATCAGAGAATAGCAGAGGGGAATTTAGAAACCTTTGAACAATACCTCCTCGAAAGCCCTTATTCCGAGAGCTTTCGTTTCCAGTTAGTAATGTCCCATAAAGGGATTCTTCGTCGTATAGAAGCTGCTATAGCCCATCATGTTAGTCGACAAATGCGTTTCCTTAGAGAAAAGGCGGAAGGTGAGGCTCAGAAACTATTAGAAATAGCATTGGCTCGCTCAGACCTGCTAAATGGAAGATTGATCCTTAGAGCTTCCTTTAGCGGGAACCGTGGGGGGGGAGAACCCCAGTGGCATAATTATGGGGCTTTGCCGGAAGAGTTTTATGGGGAGTTATGGGGGAACCAGATAACATCCTCAGATATTATTGGGAAGTGTCGAGCTAATGGTCACCCTTTCGCCCTTATTTTAGCCCGAGCTATTTCCGAGATGGATCATTCCAGAGACATTGTTCAGGCCGAACGATTCCTATTGCAACATATGCTGGATTTTGGCTGGCAAACTATTGCCTCGTTTCATTCAAAAAACAGCCAGATGCTATCAGAATACTTAGGGCGATCTATAGATATGTGGAATTTAGGAATCTGGCTTCGATGGCAAAACGAGTATATTCAAAAGAATGAAGCCGTAGGTATGTACATACCGAATGGTAAATGGCTTTCTCGAGAGCGCTTATCAAAAAACAGCTCCCTTAAAGAACTTGTATATTTGACCCCTTGGCAGAAGACGTTAGAAATGGAAGGGAAACAATCTCCTCATGATTATCAGAGAAGTTTATTTGTAGAATTTATGAAGTGGCAAGCGAACTTATTTAGAGGGGATCCTCTTGGGATTGAAGTGAGCTTAGGTTTTATGGGTAAATATTTTATCGAGTGGCATAATTTAAATCTCTTGGCAGTAGGGCTTTCCATAGATTTGCAGAAAGAAAATCTTTTATCCAAGCTTATTCCTGTAAGCTTTTAGCTGGAGGGCAATAGATTATGGTATCTCAAGAAAAACGAGCTGTAGTTTTAGGAAAACAATTGTTTGTAGATCTATGGAGTCTGGAAGGCTTTGAAGGGATTGTGTGTGAGAATCCTTCGGATATTGCTGGTACATATCGTGAGTTACTGGAAGAATCAATTGCTTTTATTATCGTGGAAGAACAATGGTTTAATGAACTTCCCGATACCTATCGTAAACGGTTTGAGAAGATGCAAAGACCAGTGTGGATCCCTTTCCCTTCATTACTTCTGGGAAGGGACTGAGAGAGGAGGCCATAGCAGTGTCTTCAGGAAAAATAACGGGAATATCCGGGCCAGTTGTGCGTGGCTTTACTCTTTCTCCTGTAAAAATGTTTGAGGTTGCTTACGTTGGAGATAACAAGCTTCTAGGAGAAGTGATTCGAATAGAAGGGAACTCTGTAGATATACAGGTATACGAAGATACATCAGGAGTTACTAACGGAGAGCCTATAGAATTTTCGGGGGAGCTTTTAGCAGTAGATTTAGGCCCTGGAATTTTGGGTAGCGTCCTTGATGGAATTGGTCGCCCTCTAAGAGTTTTAGGTGAGGAGGGTATTTATCTCAAACGGGGTATACATCTTAACTCTATAGATAGAAACAAAATATGGCATTTTATACCTCTCCTGCAACCAGAAACTTCCATAAGCTCTGGAACAATTCTAGGCTATGTAATAGAAGGTTCTTATTTGAGGCACTATATTATGGTTCCTCCAGAGATTTCAACAGCTGTTGCAGTATGGGTGGCTCCAGAAGGAGACTATTCCGTAGAAACCCCCCTGTGTTGCCTAGAAAGTGGAGAAGAGCTTTGTATGAAACAACGATGGGAAGTCAGACGTTCCCGCCCAGTAGGAAGTCGTCTTCCTTTCGATGCCCCGCTCCTCACGGGGCAACGTATCCTCGATACCCTGTTCCCTATCGCTCTTGGTGGAGCGGCAGTTTTGCCGGGAGGGTTTGGTACTGGGAAGACGATAACTCAACAGTCTTTAGCAAAATGGTGTAATGCCGATATTATTATTTATATCGGTTGCGGCGAGCGAGGAAACGAAATGACCGAAGTTCTTGAAGAATTTCCAGAACTTAATGATCCATTCCATGCTGCTCCTCTTATGGAGCGGATGGTTTTGATTGCTAACACTTCTAACATGCCTGTTGCGGCCCGAGAGGCTAGCATATATTTAGGAATGACTTTAGCCGAGTATTTTAGAGATATGGGATACAACGTCGCTATTATGGCAGATTCCACTTCAAGATGGGCGGAAGCTCTTAGAGAAATTGGAGGGCGTCTGGAAGAAATGCCAGGCGAGGAAGGATATCCAGCCTATCTAGGAACCCGATTGGCTCAATACTATGAAAGAGCAGGAAGAACAGTCGTGTTAGGTGTGCCTGAACGAGAAGGATCTGTAACAGTTATTAATGCTGTTTCTCCCCCGGGAGGGGATTTTTCCGAACCTGTTACACAAGCCAGCCTGCGTCTTTCTGGCGCATTTTGGGGGTTAGATAAGCGTCTGGCCCAGCAGCGGCATTTCCCAGCTATAAACTGGCGTCAAAGCTACACTTTATATGAAGAAAGTTTAGCTCCTATCTTCGAGAAAAAACTCGGCCCTCAATGGAAAGAACTTAAAAACTATCTAAAAGAGATGCTAGACCGAGAGAAAGTACTTATGGACCTCGTTCAACTTGTGGGAAGAGACGGTCTTTCTGAAAAAGATAAATGGCTTTTAACTCATGCTGATACGATAAAAGTCATTTACTTGCAACAAAATGCTTTTAGTGAAGCAGACGCAAGCTGTTCCATGAAAAAACAGTTTGCATTGCTTCATATATTACGACGTCTTGATGCGCTTGTTCAACAACGAATAGAGGAAGGGCTCTTGTACGATCAAATAGCTAACTATCCCTTGCGCGTAGAGCTTTTACGTCTGCGAGAGGCTGCAGAAGAGAAATTAGAGGAACGAGGGACAACATGGCTTCTCCGTTTTTCAGAGAAGCTCAACGATCTGGTGGTGGTTCCCGAATGAAACTTTTCTTAGAAGGTTATCGATCTGTATCAGGCATATCAGGACCTCTTCTCTTTGTGTCTGGCATTAGAAAAGCAGGATATGGAGAGCTTGTGCGCATAGAAACACCTACAGGGATACGGACAGGCCAGATCCTTCAGATACAGGGAGATCTCTGTGTTATTCAAGTTTTTGATGGAACGATTGGCCTCAACATAAAAAACACGACTGTGTGGTTTGAGAGAGATGTGGTAAGGATGCCAGTGGGAGATGCTCTTATAGGCCAAATTCTCAGCGGTCGTGGGCAGCCTCTTGACGGTGGCCGCTTATCTTTTATCGATAAGGATTTGCCTATAACAGGAATGCCCATCAATCCTGTGCAGAGGATGAGCCCTAATGCATACGTTGAGACTGGCATATCTACTATTGATCTTATGAATACTCTGGTGCGGGGGCAAAAACTGCCAGTTTTCTCAGGTTCAGGACTTCCAGCTAATGAGATAGCTGCCCAGATAGTACAGCAAGCTCGAGTTCCTGGAAGAGAAGCGGAGTTTCTTGTCGTATTTGCAGCTATGGGAATTACCCGCAGGGAGGCTCGCTATTTTATCGATACATTCCAACGTACAGGGGCTATCAATAACGGAGTGTTTTTTTTAAATCTTGCCAGCGATTCTGCTGTAGAGCGACTCTTAACTCCACGTATGGCTCTTACTACTGCAGAATATTTTGCTTTTGAAAAAGGTTACGACGTTTTGGTCGTTATGACTGATATGCTCTATTACTGCGAAGCATTACGAGAAATCAGTGCCGCTCGAGAAGAAGTTCCAGGGCGACGAGGGTATCCAGGCTATATGTATTCAGATTTAGCGGAGATTTATGAGCGTGCGGGCTGCGTGAAAGATTGCTCTGGAAGCGTTACTCAGATACCTATTATTACTATGCCTGATGATGACATGACTCACCCTGTAGTGGATCTTTCTGGTTACATAACAGAGGGACAAATTGTTCTAGACCGAAGCATTCACGATCGCGGGGCCTTTCCACCCATTAATGTTTTGCCTAGCTTAAGTCGTCTCATGAATAAAGGGATTGGAAAAAAGAGAACTTTTGATTATCATAGGGCTTTGGCTGACCAACTCTATGCATCTTATGCTCGTGCTCAGGAACTTGCGAGATTGCGATTAATTGTGGGTGATGATGGACTTACAGAAACCGAACATCTTTTCCTTAAGTTCGGGGAAAAATTCGAAAAAAAATTTGTCAGCCAAGGTAATATATATCGCTCCCTTCATGAAACAGTAGAAATAGCTTGGCAATGTTTAGCAGAACTTCCTGCGAGAGAGCTCTACCGTTTACCGGAGCATTATATTACAGAGAAACTTGGGACTCATTCACAATGAACGAGAACCTTAGACCACCGACCAGGGAACAACTTATTGATGTCCGTCGTCAAATGGCCACAGTTCAATATGGAAAAGAGCTTCTCGAAAAAAAACGAGATGCTCTTTTAAGGACGTTAGAAGAGGATCGACGAAATTTCAAGAAGTTGGAATCTTTCTTTAGAGAACAGATGCGCCATATCTCTTTTATATATGCTCTTATTCGAATGTATGAAGGGCAATCGGTCTTACAATTCATAAAGCCAGAAAGAGAACATACTCAAGTAGATGTGGAACGACATACCCTTATGGGATGCCGTTATTCCCAGTTCAAACCGTTAAAAGAACAAGTATTTTCTCTCTCAGGGCTTGCCTATGACCCGGCGATGGCATCGTTATATGTAGATGATTTACTCAACGAAATGAAAAAAATAGAGGAGAAAGTATGGCTTTTTATCAACTTGAAAGCTAAACTATCCGCTCTCGAAAAGGAGCTTTCTAAAACAATGCTTAAAATTAATACTCTACAATATATTTTAATTCCTACTCTTCATAAGGAAGAGAGTCGAATTCGTGATATCCTATCTGAGCGGGAACGTCAAGAACGATATGCGGTTAAAAAACTTTCCAAAAAGAAAAAGTTGCAAGGTTTTTCTTATTTCCCGGAGTAAGAGTGATGAAAATTGTTATAATAACTATAGGGCAACCTCGGGACCGTGCTCTTAGAAACATGGTCTCCGAATATTTGAAGCGTTGTCAGCCTTATCTTCCTATAGAAATAGACTATGTTCCTGAAGGAAGAAGGGCTTCCAGTCCGGAGAAGGTTGTAGAACGGGAATCCGAGGCTTTGCTGAAGAAAGTAAAAGAACGGGATTTTCTCGTTCTTTTAGACGAAAGAGGGCAACATTTTACCAGCCGGGAGTTCTCTCAATGGCTTTATCGCCATATTGAAGAGGTACATGGGAGGCTGGTTTTTGTTATTGGAGGAGCATATGGTCTTTCAGACAAGATAAAAAAAGAGAGTGGAGAATTAATTTCTCTATCGGAAATGACTTTTCCTCATGAGTTATGTCTTCTCTTTCTTTCAGAACAACTTTATCGAGCTATAGCAATACACGAAGGAATGGCATATCATCATTAATTATTTTATAAAGGAGAGTAGGATGTTATGAAAATGGACAAAATTATGAAACAGGCTCAGAAAATGCAAGCCCAAATGATGAGGATTCAGGAAGATTTGGCACAAGAGAGAGTGGAAGGAAATGCTGGGGGAGGGATGGTTAAAGTCGTTGCCAATGGTCAAGGAGATATTTTATCTATAAAGATAGAGAAAGAAGTTGTGAATCCTAACGATGTTGAAATGCTGGAAGATATGGTTCTTGCTGCAGTCTCAGAAGCTCTTAAAAACAGCAGGGATATTGCCAACGCAAAAATGGGGCAGGTTTCCGGAGCTCTTGGAGCATTGGGGTTAATGTAACGTGTCTCTTCCGGAACCTCTACAACAGCTAATATCTCTTTTAAAACGATTCCCCGGTGTGGGCGAAAAAAGTGCCCGCAGGATGGCCTTTTTTATCATACAGCAGCCAGATGCATATTCAAAAGAACTTGCCTCTTTACTCAAAGGATTAAAGGAGTGTCTTCATGAGTGCCCTCTTTGCGGTAATATTACAGATGTTGATCCTTGTTCCATATGTGCCGATCCTCTACGAGATAGACGCCTGTTGTGTGTTGTAGAGTCGCCAGAAGATCTTTTAAGCATGGAGCAAGCAGGAATATATAATGGGTTGTATTACATGTTAAGAGGCAGAGTTTCTCCTCTCGATGGGGAGGATTTATCTTCTACCGAGGTAGAGCATCTTCGGCAACGTATTCTTGAAACAGAAGCCAAAGAGGTTATTATTGCTACCAATCCTCGAGTGGAAGGAGACCTGACGTTTTATTCGTTATTGTCAGAATTAGGTGATCTACATGTGAAAATCAGTCGTCTAGCCTATGGACTCCCTGTGGGGGGAAGTATAGAATTTGCCGACAGAATTACATTGCATGCAGCCTTTGAATCCCGAATTGAAGTCAAAAAGAATATGAGAAAATAGGAGGTGAGGGGTATGGCTGATGGTTTTGGCAATGTGTTGCGACGGGTATGTCGAATTTTGATGATGATATTTTTTGGAATTGCAGGGTACCAATTAGCGTCTCTTTTTGTTCCCTATATTCCGGCACCTGTCTCAGAATCAGTGCGAGCATGGCTCCCTGCATGGTTAGCAAAACAGGTTTTTTACACTTTCGCTTGTGTGGGGATTTTTGCTCTTATAGGTTGGGCAATTACGCCTTTGCTTCTCAAAGGACTTGGCTTTATTGGGGCCTTATTTGAATATCATCTAAAAACTCTTAGTTGGCAGGATATATCTTCTGCTACTTTAGGACTGATTGTCGGTCTTCTTATTGCAAATCTTATCGCAGTTCCTTTTTCCGATCTCCCTGTTGGGAACTATATTGCAATTGTACTCAATATAGTTCTGGGTTACCTAGGCGCGCGAATTTTTTGGAAGCGTCAGCAAGACATTCGTGGCGTTTTTAATTTAGGCGCTCTTAAGGAGCGTCTAGCTACCCGAAAAACTAAAAAAGGACGCGCCATTCACGAAGATATTGAAGGAGAGGAGGATCTTTGCCCACCCCGTAAAATTCTTGACACGAGCGTTATTATCGATGGTCGAATTCTCGACATTGCCCGGACTGGATTTATGGAAGGTGTATTAGTTCTTCCCCGCTTCGTCTTATTAGAGCTTCAGGCAGTAGCAGATTCTACGGACCCAGCTCGCCGAACGCGTGGACGAAGAGGCCTTGATGTAGTGAATGAGCTTCAAAAGCTCTCCTCTCTTGATGTGGAAATTATGGAAGTTACCCTTAAACAACTGAAAGTAGAGACAGTTGACAGCGGTCTTGTGGCATTAGCGCAGCAAATTGGAGGAGAAATTCTTACCACAGATTATAACCTTAACAAAATAGCGCAAATCCAGGGAATTACTGTTTTGAATGTCAATGATTTAGCGAATGCGATGAAACCAATGCTTCTTCCCGGAGAGTCTATCATCGTAGATGTAATCCGGGAAGGGAAGGAGCCTCATCAGGGTGTTGGATATTTAGATGACGGCACGATGCTGGTAGTAGAAGATGGGGAGAATTACATAGGAAAACGAGTAGAAGTGGTAGTGACCTCCATGCTTCAGACATCTGCGGGACGAATGGTTTTCGGTCGTATCCGTAGAGAGGTCAGGCCGTGAAGACTTTCTCTTTTATAATAGCGGCAGCCGGTTTAGGAGAGCGCATAGGAGGCTCTCCTAAACAATTTAGGCTTCTTGGTGGCACCCCTCTTTGGCAATGGAGTTCCCACGTAGCTGAAGAACTCCTCGCTCTGGGGAAAATTCAGGAGATCATTTTAGTTGTCCCTTCTGATAGTATAACCCGCATAAAAAAAACGTTATCAACGTTATCAGAGAAAACGTCTTTTCTTGTTGTAGCAGGAGGCACAACTCGTTCTCAATCGGTTCGAAACGGAGTAGCAATGGCATCCTCTGATTATGTCTTAATTCATGACGGAGCCAGACCTTTTATAGATAAAGAACTTTGCATAACTATAATGGATCATGTGAATCCCAATTTGGGCGTTATTCCGGTAGTCCCAATATCCGATGCACTGAAAAAGATAGAAATTGTTGAAGGGGAAGAGCGTGTTTCTTCAACTTCTAGAGAGCATCTTTATACTACACAAACTCCACAATGTTTTCCCCGTTTGCAATTACTAGAGGCTCTCGACACAGATAAAGATTTACTTTTTAAAGATGAAGCGGAAGCTTGGATCGCTTTAGGGAAAAAAATTGTTACGATACCAGGAGCAAGACACAATATGAAAATTACTTATCAGGAAGATTTTATACTAGCTCATCAAATAGCGAGTAATAATAGGGAATATCGGGTTGGAAATGGATTTGACATCCATCCTCTTGTGCCTTCCAGACCATTGATTCTTGGAGGAGTAGAAATAGAATCTCCTTTAGGCTTGGATGGGCATTCTGACGCAGATGTACTTGCTCACGCTGTTATGGATTCTCTATTAGGGGCCGCTGGCCTTCCTGATATAGGAAAACTTTTTCCAGCGTCTGATCCTCAATATAAAAATATTTCTTCCCTTGACCTTCTTTCTCGTGTAGCCTCCCTTTTGAAGGAAGGTAGATGGGACATCCTTTGGGTTGATGTTACATTACAAGCCCAACTTCCTCGGCTTGGTTCTTTCACGAAACAAATGGAAGAGAATTTAGGCAAACGTCTTTTTGCTTTTGAAATGGAATCTGAGAAAATCAACATAAAAGTTAAATCGGGAGAGCGCATAGGTGCTGTAGGAAGAGCTGAGTGCATGAAGTGCACCGCTGTAGCGACACTCTCTCGATGGAGAAGGTGAATTTTATGATACGAACTCGTTTTGCCCCATCACCTACAGGCTTCCTTCATATAGGAGGAGCTCGCACTGCTCTTTTCAACTGGCTTTTTGCCAAAAAACATAGTGGGCAGTTTGTTCTGCGAATAGAAGATACAGATCAAGAACGCTCTCAAGAATCTTATGCCCGCATGCTTTATGAAGATATGGAATGGCTGGAACTTGATACTGATGAAAACCCCGCAAAGGGTGGCTCATATGGTCCCTACACTCAAAGCCATCGTATGGATATTTACTCCCGTTATCTTCAAATTCTAAAAGATAAAGAAGCTATTTACCCGTGTTTTTGTTCTCCGAAACAGCTTAGAGAAGACAGGCATTTCCAACTAGAACAGGGGCTTCCTCCTCGCTATTCGGGGCGATGCCGTTGCCTTTCTGAAAAGGAAATTCAGGAAAAAATTCTAAGTGGGGAGAAACCTTGCTGGCGCTTTGCAGTACCCGAAAAAGGAGTATTTATATTAGACGATCTTGTTCATGGGAAGATCGAGTACAACTATGAAGAAATAGGAGATTTTATAGTACAACGCTCTGATGGTTGGCCTACATACCTTCTTTCGGCAGCCCTTGATGATGCCCTTATGGAAATATCACATGTTATTCGCGGTGATGAACATCTCATAAATTCCGTGCTTCAAACTCTTATACAGGAAGCATTGGATTTACCCTCGCCTCGCTATGGTCATGTGCCTATGATTGTCGGGATGGATCGCCAAAAACTGAGCAAACGAACAGGCGCACAATCTGTTCGGGAGTATAGAGAAAGAGGCTTTTTGCCTGAATCTCTACGAGCTTATTTATCTACATTAAGTTGGACGCCTGAAAATCCATTGAATCTACTTTCCAAGGATGAATTAATAGAGGAATTTTCTCTTAGCAGGATTGCAACATCTTCTCCAGTCCACGATGAGGCTCATCTTGAATTTTGGCAAAAGAAAGCCATGGCTCATAGAGGGACAAGCTGGCTTTTTGACGAACTTTGCCGCTTAGCACCGGATAAAGAGGCTTTTTTTCGAGGAAAAGATAGAAAACATCTTTTTTTATTGCTTGAAGACATTTCGGGGGCTTGCCTTACACCTTCAGACGTTTTAAAATCTCTCAAATGGTTTTTTAGCCCTTCAGCATTGTCTGTTCCAATTCCAGAATGGATACCTGAAGTGGTTTGCGTACTTGAAAATATTAATGATACTTGGGAGTCTGAAATCATTAACAAGACACTTCGGATGTACCAAAAAGAAAAAGGGTTAAAAGGCAGAGAATTTTATCATCCGTTGCGGCTCTTACTCACCGGAGAAGAGCAAGGTCCGGCACTACCATTAGAAATGGCAGCTTTGGGAAAAACGGAGACCCTTCTGCGGTTGGCTAGAAGGTAGAGAAGTGGAATGAGGAGGTCACATAAATGACGATCGAGAGTAAATTTGTTCCTTATGAGGGGTTCACTTTTGACGATGTTCTGTTAGTGCCAGGGTATAGTGAGGTGCTCCCCTCTCAAGTAGACGTAAGTACTTATTTAACCCCTGACATAGAGATGAACTCTCCTATATGCAGTGCCGCCATGGATACTGTTACAGATGGACGGCTTGCTATCGCCTTAGCTCGAGAAGGAGGAGTAGGAATCGTTCATCGAAATATGCCTATAGAAAGACAAGTTAAAGAAGTCGATAAAGTGAAGCGCTCTGAAGCTGGAGTTATAGTGGACCCTTTCTTTCTTCATCCTGAGGATAAGGTTCAGCAGGCTGTGGATTTGATGGAGCACTATCATATATCAGGGGTTCCTATTGTGAACCATGAACAGAAACTAGTTGGGATTATTACTAACCGGGATCTTCGCTTTGTTACTGATTTTGAACAGGATATTTCTGCCATTATGACACATGAACGGCTTGTAACTGCTTCGGAAGGAACTACTTTAGATGAAGCGAAAAATATTTTAATGAAACATAAAATAGAAAAATTGCCTCTCGTCGATAAAGAAGGGAAGTTAAAAGGTCTTATTACTATTAAAGATATACAAAAAGTCAGAGACTTCCCTAATGCATGCAAGGACTCACATGGTCGTTTACGAGTAGGAGCTGCAGTAGGCGTAGGGACTGATGTGTACGATAGAGTTGCAATGTTGGTAAAAAGCGGGGTTGACATTATAGTTGTGGATACGGCACACGGACACTCAGTAAAAGTTCTTCAGACCGTGAAGGAAATACGAAAACAGTATCCTGACATTCCTTTAATTGGGGGGAATATTGCTACTTCTGATGCTGCGGAGGCCCTCATTGATGCAGGAGTGGATGCTGTTAAAGTAGGGGTAGGGCCAGGATCTATCTGTACAACAAGAATTATAGCTGGGATTGGCGTTCCTCAGCTGTCCGCTGTTTTTAACGTTGCTAAGGTGGTACACGCTCGCGGAAGGAAAGTCATCGCTGATGGGGGAATTCGATACTCGGGAGATATTGTAAAAGCTATTGCAGGTGGAGCTGATAGTGTGATGATCGGCTCTCTTTTTGCCGGAACGGAAGAAAGTCCTGGAGAAGTAGTAATCTATCGAGGACGCTCCTTTAAGAGTTATAGAGGAATGGGGTCTCTTGGCGCCATGCGGGAAGGATGCAGCAAAGACCGCTATTTCCAAGAATCAGCAAGTAGTGATAAACTTGTTCCTGAAGGGATAGAAGGGCTGGCTCCGCATAAAGGGCCTTTATCTGCGGTAGTATACCAACTTTTAGGGGGATTGCGGGCAGGAATGGGCTATGTTGGAGCTTCAAATATAGAGGAGCTTCACTCCAAGTCCCGTTTTGTAAAGATCACACCAGCATCTGTTAAAGAAAATCACCCCCATGACGTAGTAGTAACTAAGGAGGCTCCTAACTATTGGATTGAATAGAAGGTGTAATTCATGAAAGTTTCCAGGATATTTACTCGAGATGTAGGAACAGAGTCAAAATATTGGCGAGGAATTCTGGAACTTCCAGTCTTGATTGAAGAAGTTCTTGCAGATAAAACGACAATAGGATTTAATACTTCCCGAGAGTTTGAAACATCTCTTATAGATTGGTGGAGTTCTTTTATTGTTGATAGCTATTTATGATAGTTGTAAGAAAATGCAAGAACATGTTATACTTATTTTGTATGAGTGATAGGTGAGAGGATCTGGTTATTTTCCAAAGAGTGGGTTTCCCCACTCTTTGTTTTTTGTGTATATCATCATCCCACGTAGAGGAGGTCTTATAATGACAGCAAACTTTGATAAAGAAAATCTCAGGACTTCCATTTGCGATATAGTGGAAAAAAATGGTTATGAATGTGTGGGAGTTATTTTTGCTAGAGAAGCGCATAACTTTTATATCAGGGTTTATATAGATACGCTTGGTGGCATTACTGTGAAAGATTGCGAGATTGTTTCGAAGAGTGTGAGTCGATATCTTGATGCTTATGACGAATCCATTCCTCAGCGATATTTTTTAGAAGTAGGATCCCCTGGTCTTGATCGTCCTCTTTTCTCGATAGAGGATTTCGAGAAATTTATTGGACGCAAGGCTAAAGTTCGGTGCCAAGCGCCAGTGGAGGGACGTAAAAGATTTAAAGGAGAAATACTCGGGGTCAACAAAGATACTGGCTCTATTCGCCTAAGCCTGGAAGAGACCACACAAGAAGTCGATATCCCGTGGGCCTCTATACAGAAAAGCAACTTAGTTTACGAGGGCGATTAAACTTATTATTGTGGAAATTTTGGAGGAGGATGAGAAATATGCAGCTTGGACGTGATTTCATCCGTGCACTGAAACAGCTCACAGCAGAGCGTGGCCTGACACCGGAAGTGATCGCATCGAGTCTAGAAGCGGCACTAATCTCCGCATATAAAAAATATCAGGGTGGAAACCAAAACGTAGAAGTGCATATAGATTTAGAGAGTGGGAATGTTTCTATTTGTGAAGTGAAATTTGTTGTAGAGGATGTAAAACAGCCAGATATAGAGATTAGTCTTGATGATGTGCAGAAAATGGGCTACACGGATGTATTGATCAACGAGTACATTCGAATTGAAGTAAACCCTGAAGATTTTGGACGTATAGCAGCGCAAACAGCACGTCAAGTTATTATACAGAAACTAAAAGATGCAGAGCGACAAATAATTTTTGAAGAATTTTCTGGTCGAGTGGGAGACTTGGTGAATGGTGTTATTTTTAAAGCTGAAAACGATCAAGTTTTAGTGCGGCTTAATGATCGAACAGAGGCTATATTACCTAGGGAAGAACGAATTATTAGTGAAGCTTATGTCCCTGGAGAACGATTAAAATTTTACCTCCTTGATGTGCGTCAAACTACCCGAGGACCTCGAATAGTTGTATCCAGGACTCACCCGGGATTACTTCGGAAACTGATGGAACTTGAGGTTCCTGAAATTCAGGAAGGAATTATTGAAATAAAAGGGATTGTACGAGAAGCTGGGACGAGAGCAAAGGTAGCGGTTCAGACCTTGGATAGTAATGTGGATCCAGTAGGCGCTTGCGTAGGGAATGGCGGGGCTAGAATCAAGTCTATTAGCCAGGAACTTTCGAATGAAAAAATTGATGTTATTATATGGAACAGTGATCCTTTAACTTTTATTCGTAATGCATTATCTCCAGCCAAAATAGTCAAAATAGAGCCTGTTTTGGAGCAGGACAAGGCTGTGACTGTCTATGCTCGCCCTGATCAGTTATCTCTTGCTATAGGTAAGGCTGGTCAGAATGTTCGACTAGCAGCAAGGCTAACAGGGTGGAAGATAGACATTAAAGCCTTGGAGCCAGATCGGATGCCAACGCTTCAAGATATTTTTCAGGACATTATAGATTAAGAGGTGCCTTATTAGTGGTGCATATAAAGCGGAAGCGGCCACGAACATGCGTTGGTTGTCACAGAGAAAGTCCTAAAAAGGATCTTATACGGGTTGTTCGTACGCCTGACGGCTCAATAGCTATAGATCCTACAGGTAAGATGTCTGGGCGAGGAGCATATGTTTGCCTGAACAGAGAGTGTATTGAGGAGGCCCAAAAAAGGAAAGCTCTTTCGAAAGTACTTAAATGCAACGTGGATGAGAGAGTGTATATAGAGCTACTATCCCTTCTTGAACAAAAGGAGAAGGGGGGCGATTCCTTAATTGAGTAAGGATCTTTTATTTACCTATTTAGGCTTGGCACGTCGTTCGGGGCAACTTCTTGTTGGGCAGGACCAGATAAAAAAAGCTTTTATAAAAAACGAGGGGTTAGTTGTTCTTCTCTCTGAGGATGCTTCTGAAAGCACTAGACGTAAATTTCTTGGATATGAAGAGCGGAAACAATGCAAAATAGAAACAATCCCCCTCACGGGAGAGGAATTATCGAAAGCTATCGGAACCACAAATACACAAATTGTGGCTTTACCGTCACGCAGTGGCTTTGCTGTGAAAATACAAGCCATGCTAGCGGAAGGGGGAAATATATTTGAGTAAAATAAGAGTTTATGAACTAGCCAAGATGTTAGGAAAAAGTAATAAAGATTTATTGAGCATGTTGGAAGATCTTGGTGTTGAAGTTAAAACTCATATGAGTTCTATCGATACGGAAGTAGCCCAGCTCATTGAAGAAACTGTTAAAAGCGAGGAGGGCAAACATACACCTCAAATGCAGAAAGAGGAAACAATGGTGAAGGAAAAACAATGCGTACGTGTTCGTAAGACTGCCACGGTGAAAGAAGTAGCCAGACTTATCGATGTCCCTGTGGCAGAAACAGTTAAAACTCTTGTTGATGCTGGAATTATGGCTCCAGCAGGGACTAGCATTGATGAAGCTATTCTTCTCGCGCTAGGCGAAGCCTATAACATAGAGTTTCAGTTTGAAGAAGAGGGATCTGCACCAAAGGAAGAGGGAAAAACTCTTTCTGCGGGAAGACCCGTATTTCATGGAGACCACATGGAACCAAGATCTCCGATCGTAACAGTAATGGGACATGTTGATCATGGGAAAACAACACTTTTGGATTATATTAGAAAAACTAATATATCTGCCAGAGAAGCAGGTGGAATTACCCAGCACATAGGAGCTTCCACTGTTGATCATGAAGGGAAAAAGATAATTTTCCTCGACACACCAGGACACGAGGCTTTCACTGCAATGAGGGCAAGAGGAGCACAGGCTACTGATGTCGCTATTCTTGTAGTTGCAGCGGATGACGGGCTCATGCCTCAAACTCGGGAAGCTATTAACCATGCGAAAGCAGCCGGAGTACCTATTGTTGTAGCTGTAAATAAGATAGACAAACCTGCTGCTCGTCCTGACAGGGTCAGACAACAACTATCAGATATTGGCCTTGTTCCCGAAGAGTGGGGTGGCGATACCATAATGGTAGATGTATCTGCAAAAACAGGGCAAGGAATTCCCCAACTTTTGGAGATGGTCCTCCTCGTCGCAGAAATGGAAGAATTAAAGGCTGATCCGACTGTTACCCCAGAAGGAATTGTTATTGAAGCAAAACTTGATAAAGGAAAGGGGCCTGTGGCTACTGTTATCGTCCAGCAAGGGACCTTACACCGTGGAGACATTATTCTCCTTGATTCTACATGGGGAAAGATCAGAGCCATGCTTGATTCCAGAGGGCGTCAGGTGTCAAAAGCTGGTCCCAGTACACCTGTGGAAGTTCTAGGCCTAACGTCAGTGCCTCAACCTGGCGAACGTTTCATTCTGGTAGAAAATGAGCGAGAAGCTAGAGACGAAACTGCAAAACGGGAACAAATCAAACGAGAGGCTGAAACCGCAACTTCCAAGAGAATGACTCTGGAGGAGCTCTACTCTCAAATGAAAGAGGGAGAAATTCCTCAGCTGAATCTCTTGGTAAAATGCGATGTTCAAGGCACATGTGAAGCTTTATGTGCCGCTCTTGAAAAAATGGGAACATCTGAAGTAGGTATTAATATAATCCATCGTGGAGTAGGTCGCATTGCAGAATCTGATATTATGTTAGCCTCCGCCTCTAATGCTGTTATTATCGGCTTTAATGTTCGGCCAGATAAAAATGCTCAAAAGATAGCGGAAGTTGAAGGTATACAGATTCGACTCTATGACGTTATCTATGACGTTATCGATGATGTAAAAGCCGCCCTTGAAGGTATGTTAACTCCCACTATTCGAGAAGAGCCCTTAGGACAGGCAGAAATCCGTCAGGTTTTCAAGGTTCCTAAAGCTGGTAAGATTGCTGGCTGTTATGTAACGGAAGGCATCATTAAGCGAAGTGCGCGGGCTAGAGTGATCCGAGATGGAGTTGTTGTATGGACAGGCAGTTTATCAAATCTGAAGCGATTTAAAGATGAAGCTCGAGAAGTAAACGCAGGGTATGAGTGTGGCATTAATTTCGCTGGCTTCCAAGATTTTAGAGAAGGAGATGTAATAGAAGCCTTTGAACTTATAGAGGAGCGACGCCATCTCGATTAGGGATGGCACAATCCTTTTACTTTTATATGAAACAGAATGAGTTATACCCCTATGTAGGGGTGTTCCAGGTAGAAATAGACATACCTGGGTGTCGAAGCATAAAAGAACGACGGCAAGTAGTTCGGTCGTTAATAGATAGGATTCGCCGACGATGGAATGTATCCGTTGTCGATATAGGTCCTGAAGGTCGATGGGATCAAGTTTTTTTAGCCTTTTCTCTTGTAGGAACTACATATACTATGTGTGAAGAACGCATAGATGCGATTTGGAATTTTCTACAAAAAGAAGAGGATATGTCGACTTTCGTAATTGTTCATTATTGGCAAGAGGTCGATAAGTATGACGAATTACCGGATGCAGAGAATTAACAAACAACTCCAGCGAGAGATAAGCATGCTTCTGGAGTATAAAATTAAAAATGAAACAGCTAAAGAAGCTATCATAACCGAGGTCGAATGTTCTAAAGATCTCGAATTTGCAGTAGTTTATTTTATTACTCTTGAGCCGAAACAGCGTAAGGTAGTATTTAAGGCTCTAGAGAGTGTAGCAGGTCCCTTGCGCAGCATGTTGGGGAAGAAGTTACGTCTTCGGAAAATTCCTGAAATTCGCTTCACTATTGATCCTTCTGTAGATTATGGACGACGGATTGATGCTCTTTTGGACAGTTTAAAAGAAGAGACTAATCCTTCTTCTGATACTAACGGAGTGGATGAACGTGAGGAGTAATATAAGCCTTGGGGATTTATATTCCATTTTAAATGCATCATCCTCTTGGGTGATACTAACCCACCAAAAGCCAGACGGCGATGCTCTCGGTTCAGCGTCGGCTCTTGTAGTTCATGGAAAAGAGAGGGGGAAACGTGTTATTTGGGGAGGTCCTGATCCTCTGCCTGATACGTATGCGTTTCTCCCTTTTGGGGACGAATACCAGGTTTTTGATAATCATTTGCCGCCAGTGGAAGGAAAAACTTCCATCATATTTTTAGACATAAGTAACATAGAACGATCTGTATCTAATATCCAGGAACTGCAAAATATGTGTACTTTCATAAATATAGATCACCACGGTGATAATACTTTATTTGGTGACTACTATTACGTAGATGAAACATCTTCTTCCCTTGGAGAAATTTTATGGAGCCTTTTCTTAATCTCTTCGACAGGATATAGTTTCCAATCAGCTCTAGGGCTTTATACCGCTATCGTTACAGATAGTGGAAATTTTTCTTTTTCATCCACGTCTCCCCGTACTCATGAGGCAGCGGCAGATCTTATCAGGAGAGGTGTTCCCCCCGCAGAAATGAGTCAAAAGATATTTTATAATCAACCTCTGCAAAGCCTTCATTTATGGGGAAGAGTTTTCGAAAGAACGTGTTTGTTTGGAAATGTAAGAAAAGCCTGCCTTTCTTGGATAACTCTTGAAGATTTTTCATGCCTCAACTCCGACCCAGCCGATACTGAAGGCTTGGTCAACGAGCTACTTAAGGTAAAAGACGTGGTTTTTGCAGTACTTCTTGTGGAAGAAAAAGATCGAATTCGAATAAGCCTTCGTTCCCGTGGAGAAATTTCTGCGCAAAAAGTAGCTCATCGTTTTGGCGGAGGAGGGCATAAACAAGCCGCTGGTTGTCAACTTTCCCTTTCGCTGGAAGAGGCCAAAAAACATATCATCCGTGTTATTACGGAGGATATGGATGGTTAGTTCGATTTTGCTATTGAATAAACCTACGGGAATCCGAAGTGCTTCTTGCGTTCACCTCCTTCGAACTAAGTTCCCTAAAAGGGTAAAGGTAGGACATGGTGGAACTCTAGACTCTACGGCTTCTGGCCTTCTCGTTATCTTGTTGGGAAATGCCACTCGTCTCTCTGATTATGTTATGATGCTGCCTAAAGAGTATAAAGTGACCTTAAAATTGGGGGTATCTACATCAACTCTTGATTATTCAGGAGAAATAGTGAGTCAATCCTCTTTCTCTCACATAACTTCCGAAAAAATAGATGCCATATTACCTGCTTTTCAAGGGATGCGGATGCAACTGCCTCCCACAGTTTCTGCCATTAAAATTCAAGGGAAAAGAGCTTCTGATCTCAAACGTGGTGGGTGCTCGCCAATCCTAGCCCCTCGTCCAGTTACCGTCTCCTTTATTCGGCGTATATCGAATATATCGAAAGAAGGGGAAATCTCTCTGTTTGTTCGGTGTCATAAAGGTACGTATATTCGGAGTATCGTGCGAGATCTCGGAGAAAAACTGGGATGTGGAGCCACAGTTACGGAGCTGATACGACTTTCTACAGGAACCATGAAGTTAGAAAGCGCTCTTTCTTATCAGGAAGCAGAACAATATAATTGGGAGGAAGTCTTGAACAAGACCTTATCTCTTCAAGACTTTGCTGCACACTTCACTATTTATGAAGCAAATACGATACAAGAAGAAAATATAAAAAATGGGTTAAAAATAAGAATTAAGGAGATGCTTCCTATTTCGAGAGGTCCTGTCCCAACGAACATTGCTATATGTGTCCTAGGGAAAAAACTTTTTTCCCTAGGAACTTTAGAATTAATTGAAACTAACACTTTCTTTCGTCCTCGGACAAATATTTTTTAGAGGGATAATTTGATGATCCAAGTAATAGGAGCTTTTGACGGTTTTCATAAAGGGCATCAATTACTTCTTAAAGAAGCGGCGCGTCTGTCAAGAGAACAAAATGACCAATGGGGCGTAGTTACATTCTCTCCTCATCCTCAGTTTATTTTTAATCCCAGACGGCTTTTCTTGCTGTTTTCAGAAGAAGAGAAAAAAATCATAGTATCGGCACTCGATATTCCTCACATTCTGTGGGTTCCATTTGATGAGCGTTTTGCTTCCTTATCCCCTTTTGAGTTTCTTGATTTTCTTGAAAGCAAAGTCCACTTAACAGGCATTGTTGTAGGCGAAAATTTCCGTTTTGGTGCAGGAAGAAAGGGCAATATTTCACTTCTTAGAGAGTATTGCCATAATAATAGACTTTTTTTCTCTCCCGTACCTACTCTTGAAATAGATGGCTTAGCAGTAAGTAGTACAGTCGTTAGGGGGGAAGTGCTATCTGGTCGTATGCAGATGGCAAAATATCTTCTAGGATATCCGTTTTTTATGTATCAGGAGATTATTCCAGGTCATCGCCGAGGTCGAGAACTCGGTTTCCCCACAGCGAACATGAATGTTCCCTCACACAAAATAATTCCTCCTTCCGGAGTCTATGCTGCTACGGTTATCGTGGATGGGAAATGTTATCCAGGGGCCCTAAATATTGGTTCAAATCCCACATTTCCAGACGTAAAAAGCCTCCGCATAGAAGTTCATATCGCAGGCTTTTATGGAGATCTTTATTATAAAAAAATTCTGGTATTTGTAGAAGAATATTTACGGGGTGAGCGACGTTTCCCTAATCGCCAAGCTTTATCAACCCAACTAGCTTCCGATACGGAACTTTCAGTAAAGCTCTTTGAGAAAAATTTTGCAAAAGAGCACGATCTATACCTACATTTTGCAAAATACTGCCGCTCATAGTGATAGTTGCACTCTTCCCAGCCTCGTGATAACATAATCGCCGTCCCGAGCGGGCCTGTAGCTCAGTGGATAGAGCGACGGCCTCCTAAGCCGTAGGTCAGGCGTTCGAATCGCCTCAGGTCCGCCATATAACTTTCAGATATCGGGCTTTTAGGCCCATTCTTCGTTTGATTCCGTATTTCAGTTGTCAAACAATATGTAATGCGAGTATAATCCTTTTTGTGGCCTGTTGAAAAGACTGAAAAATCGGAAGGGGGGACAATTGACGAAAAATTGCCGAATTCTAAAAATTCTAATTTTAACCCTTGTCTCTTCAATTCTTTTTATAACATTTGCCCCTGTTTACAAGCTTTCTCTATACACAAAAGACCGTGAGGTATTTTCGGCAGTAATACCGTCTGGAACAAGATTTTCCATGGGCTATGTACATTCAGTAGAGCAAACTCCTGTGGAAGACATTTATGTTGTTTCAGGGCCACAATTATGGTTATGGGAAGAACGGTTCCGATCACATAATGCAGGGTTACCAACAGAAGCTCCTTTGCGTAGTCATTTTTTTATGGAAAAAGATTGGATGATAATACGTGGAAGTACATATCGTTGGGAACAATTAGCAGTTCGTATAGGGAATAAAGAGTTAGGTCGTAATTGGATTTCTTCAGAGATCACTGGAAAAGTGAATCTGTTTGAGATTGTACCAGACAGAGTCCTTTATTTGAAAATCACACAATCTCCTTTGTTTTTTAAGAAAGAATCTTCTTTGCTTTAAATACCTCTCTAAATAAAGCAACCTAGAGGAACGAAAAAGACTGGAGGTGGAGATTTTTGGATGAAAAAAACAACAATGTTAATCCAGACCTTGTAACTGAACCAATCTCTATTATCGACCTTGATGAACTTCGGCGCCAATTCGACACAGAAGCAAGATATCGTGATCTTTCTGGATGGCAAGCAGTATTTGTTACCGTTTTGGCAGTTGGAATGTCTCTTTTCCATCTCTACACTGCAGGTTTTGGCTTGCTTTTAGCTATGAAGCAGGGAGCTACGCATCTCGCATTTGTACTCGTACTTGTTTTTCTACTTTATCCTGCAACAGCAAAGAGCAGTAAAAACAGTGTCCCGTGGTATGATTTTGTTTTTGCTGTTCTCGCGGCCTTTGCTACGCTTTATCTTGTTGTAGAATTCGAAGAAATGGTGAATAGAGCAGGGCTCCCTACAAGTATGGATATTGCTGTAGGCTTTATCGGCATAGCTCTTCTTCTCGAAGCGACACGAAGAGTATCGAGTCCGGTATTGCCATGTATTGCTATTTTCTTCCTCATTTATTGCTACTTTGGTAGATCTTTTCCTCAAATTTTTCAACATCGAGGATTTAATATCACTCGAATTATCAACCATATGTATTTAGGCACAGAAGGAGTTTTTGGTATTCCTCTAGGCGTATCAGCTACCTTTGTGTTTATGTTTATTTTGTTCGGATCCGTATTGGAACAAACTGGAATGGGGCGTTTTATTATTGATCTTGCGATGGCCCTGGCTGGTGGAGCTACAGGGGGACCAGCCAAAGTAGCCGTGCTAAGCTCAGGCTTGATGGGATCTGTTTCAGGATCTTCTGTGGCCAATGTATGTACTACAGGCATGTTCACTATCCCTCTCATGAAAAGTGTGGGATACAAACCTTATTTTGCCGGGGCTGTAGAAGCAGTAGCCTCGACAGGGGGACAGATTATGCCTCCTGTTATGGGAGCTGCCGCTTTTATTATGGCTCAATTTATGGGTGTACCTTATGTTGAAGTTGCCCTAGCCGCTGTCGTTCCTGCGCTCCTGTACTATTTTGCAGTTATGGTACAGGTCCATTTTGAAGCAACGAGACTTGGGTTACGAGGATTACCTCGAGAAAAACTTCCTAACCTTTTCAAATTATTGAGAGGCAAGGGACATTTGCTTATCCCGCTCGTCGTGATCATCTATTTCCTCCTCGCTGGGTACACTCCCTTAAAAGCAGCTTATAATGGAATTATCGCTACAGTTATTATCTCTTTTTTCAACAAAGAAACTCGCTTAACGTTGCCTAAGCTAAAAATGGCGTTGGAAAGTGGAGCAAAAGGTGCGCTAGGTGTAGCCTGTGCTTGTGCTACAGTAGGTATCGTAGTAGGAACGGCCACCCTTACGGGGTTGGGGTTACGAATAGCAAGTGCTATTGTCACTATCGCAGGTGGTAATCTTTTATTTACATTAGTATTAACTATGATAGCCTGTATCTTGCTCGGCGCAGGCCTTCCAACAACAGCTAATTTTATTGTCACAAGCACTATCGCAGCGCCAGCGCTTTTTCAACTCAATGTTCCACCTATGGCAGCCTATATGTTTGTCCTTTATTTCGGTATAGCAGCTGATTTGAGCCCCCCCGTAGCTTTAGCAGCGTATGCAGGAGCTGGAATAGCTGGAGCTGACCCTATGCGCACAGGAGTTACGGCTGTTAAGTTGGCTCTCGCGGGTTTCCTTGTTCCATTTATTTATGTATATAATCCAATGCTTGTTCTCGTCGGTTTCAAACCATGGCCATTTACCTTAGCCATTATTACAGCTATACTAGGTGTATTCCTCCTTGGTATGAGTACTATAGGATTCTACAAAACAAAAATGGCTTGGTGGTTGCGACTTATCGCTTTAGGAGGAGCTCTTGGATTGTTGATACCTGGATGGCAAAGTGACATGTTAGGGTTGATTATTTTGATAATTACCCATTTTATCCAGGTAAAAAAGGCGGGAAAAGAGATTGAGCCGGCAGGATAGCATTTCATAAGAATCAAAGTTGTGTTAGAATCTACAAGTTATAAAATTGCCGTCTCTGCTTTATGGAGACGGCGTTTTCCTATTTGAAAGGAGGTATATATTTTGGCAAAAGACTACAAGGATACTCTCAAACTCCCTCAGACGTCTTTCCCTATGAGGGCCAATTTGGCGAAACGCGAGCCCGAATTTTTGAGGTTCTGGAAAGATATTGATGTTTACCACGAGATGTTAAAAAAACAGGAAGGGAAAGAGTCCTTCATTCTTCATGATGGACCCCCTTATGCCAATGGGAATATACATATAGGAACGGCTTTTAACAAAATATTAAAAGATTTTATTCCCAAATATAAGATGATGAAGGGATATTTTGCTCCCTATGTTCCTGGATGGGATACTCATGGTCTTCCTATAGAGCTTCACGTTCTTAGAACTCATGGCCTATCAAAGGATACTGTTGATCCTTTGGAATTGAGAAAAAAATGCGAAAAATATGCTCATGAGTTTCTGGATATTCAGCGGAATGATTTTATCCGCCTAGGAGCTCTTGGCGACTGGGAAAATCCTTATATCACTTTGAAGCCGGGGTACGAGGCAGCGCAACTAGGGGCTTTTGCAGACCTCGTAGAAAAAGGGTTGGTATACAAAGGACACAAGCCGGTATATTGGTGCATTGATTGTCAGACAGCTCTGGCAGCAGCTGAAATTGAATATTGGGATGAAACATCTCCTTCTGTCTTCATAGCCTACTCTTTGCCCGAGATTGGAAAGAAAATAGAGGTGCTACAGGACCGAGATGTTAATGTTGTAGTGTGGACAACAACACCTTGGACCCTTCCTGCTAGCATGGCTGTTGCTATCGGTCCTGGATATGACTATGTTTTTGTGGAAAGTGGCGATAAGGTATACTTATTAGCCCAAGAACTTCTTGAATCTGTGTCAAAAGAAACAGGTCTGGAGTTTGGTCGTGTTTTATACACGTGTAAGGGAAGAGAATTAGAGAACGAATTAGCAGTTCACCCCTTTTACGTTGAAAGGGAAACACCCATTGTGCTGGCTGATTATGTTCTTCTCGACACAGGCACCGGATGTGTACATACTGCACCTGGCCACGGAGTGGAAGACTATGAGACTGGGGTTCGGTACAGTATAGATATATATAACCCAGTAGATGAGAGTGGACACTTCTTTAAAGATACCCCTCTTGTTGGTGGTCTCTCTCTAGATGAAGGAGCTAAAAAAGTCCTCGATGTCTTAACTGAAAATGGGAGGCTACTTGGACAGGGGAAGATAGTACACTCCTATCCGCATTGTTGGAGATGTAAGAAACCCGTTATCTTCCGATCCACTGAACAGTGGTTCATATCTGTAGCGGACTTTAGAGATGAAGCTCTTAAAATTATTGAAAACAACGTGAATTGGATCCCAGATTGGGGAAAAGACAGAATTTACAACATGGTACGAGACCGATCTGACTGGTGTATTAGCCGGCAGCGAGTCTGGGGTGTTCCTATCCCGGCATTTTATTGTGATGATTGTGGCGAGCTTATTCTGAAACCAGAGCTTATTCGTGTAATTCAGGACAAGGTGAGAACGGGAGGAACGAATATTTGGTGGGAACTTTCTACCCAAGAGCTATTAGGAGACCTCGCCGTCTGTCCTCATTGCGGAAGCCATAACCTCTCTAAAGATAAAAATATTATGGACGTATGGTTTGACTCTGGAGTCAGTCACTTTGCGGTGCTTGAGACTCGCCCAGAGTTGCGATGGCCTGCTGACCTTTACCTAGAAGGCAGTGATCAGCATCGTGGCTGGTTCCAAACCTCGTTGTTAACATCTGTCGCTATTCGCAATAAGGCTCCCTATAAGAGTGTTTTGACCCATGGTTTCATCGTGGATGGAGAAGGCAAAAAAATGTCGAAATCTATAGGGAACATCATCCGGCCTCAGGAAGTTATCGATAAGTACGGAGCTGATATTTTACGGCTATGGGTAGCTTCTACCGACTATCGAAATGACATTCGAATCTCCCAGGGGATTATCAATAATTTAACAGAATCTTACAGACGTATCCGGAATACGGCTCGTTATCTACTTGGGAACTTAACAGACTTTGATCCTGCAAAAGATACCGTGGCTTATAATGACTTCCTGGAAATAGATAAGTGGGTGCTTTCTGTTCTTAACGAAGTGATTGATCGTTCCACGCAGGGATTTGAGAACTACGAATTTCATATTCCCACTTTTGTGATCCATCAGTTCTGCGTAAACGAGCTGAGTTCTTTCTTTTTAGACGTAAGTAAAGACCGGCTTTATGCAGATGCTACTGATTCTGTTTCTCGCCGTGGTTGTCAGACAGCTATGTGGCAAATACTTAATGTCATGACTCGCATGCTTGCCCCAATCCTCAGTTTCACTGCTGAAGAAATCTGGCAGGAGATGAGAAAAATTGATAGCACTTTGCCGAAGAGTGTTTTTCTCTCAGATTGGCCGGAAATCGATTCTACTCAAATAGATCCTTCTTTGGAAGAAAAGTGGCAGCAGGTTCTCGTTGTGAGAGGAGCCGTTAGTAGAGCTCTCGAAACAGCAAGAACGTCTGGTATTATTGGACATGCTCTCGAAGCAAGAGTAGAGGTACAGAAGAAAAAAGAATATACTGATGCGGCCTTTTCTTCAGAGGACTGGGCAATGTTTGCCATCGTTTCTGACTTTAAATGGGTTGAAACTGTTTCGTCTTGTGCCATAGTATGGGAAGATGAGGAGACAGGTCTAGTTATAGGTGTAGACAAAGCTTTAGGAGAAAAGTGCCCAAGGTGCTGGAAATTCTCGGAAAAGCATAATGAAAATGGTTTGTGCCCTCGTTGCACTGAAGTGGTAGGGGAATAAAAAAATACAAAACATGATAGAGTTACCTACCAGAGGCGGAGTTCATTCCGCCTCTGGTATTTTTACAGGAGCGATTCTTATGCAAGAAACAAACTATGAAAATGAGGATTTTCTGGAAGAAAACAACCATGAACAACTTATAGTTCTAAATCCCAGCGAAGCGAAACTAGAGATGCGCTTGGATGTTTTTCTTGCTTCAGAGTTAGGAATCACACGAAATTACGCACAAAAGCTTATATCTTCCGGAAACATTCGAATAACAGATTCCCAACGAAAAGTAAAACCCGCATTAAAGCTCTCTGGAGATATAGAGATCTCAGTCTGTTTGCCTCCCGTTGAAAAACTTGAAGTGGAGCCAGAACCTGTCTCTTTTGATACCATCTATGAAGATAAAGATATTTTAGTTATCAACAAACCTTCAGGTGTGGTAGTCCACCCAGCTCCAGGCAATTGGCACGGAACTTTAGTACACGGGCTTTTATATAAATATCCTGATATAGGAAAATTTGGAGATACAACTCGCCCAGGCATTGTTCATCGTCTCGATGAAGGCACTTCAGGACTTATTGTAGTTGCTAGAAATGAGAAAGCTCTCTTGAATCTTCAGCATCAATTCCATTCGAGAGAAGTTAAGAAGGTATATTTGGCCCTTGCTGTAGGGAAGCCTTCTTCTATTTCTGGTTTTATCAATGCGCCCATAGGGCGTAGCGTTCGTAATCGTACAAAAATGGCTATTATCTCAAACGGACGTCCTGCCATAACGGAATATAAGGTACTGTGGACCCATAAAGGCCTAAGTCTCATTCAATGTCACCTCCTCACAGGACGAACTCACCAAATTCGAGTTCACTTGAAAGCTATAGGCTGTCCTTTAGTGGGAGACACTTTATATGGAACGAAACAAAGCCTGAAACGTAAAGCAGAACGCATTTTCCTTCACGCATGGCAATTAGCCTTTGCCCATCCATCTTCGGGGGAAAAGCTTTTTTTTAGAGTCACTCTTCCTCAAGAATTACGCCTTTTTCTTCAAAAAACTCTTTCCAGTCCATTGGATTTGCCATAACAGTAAAAGGATGAGTATAGGTAACATGTGCTGGAGCCCCCCCTGGTATATGCCGCACATGTTTTCTCTCTGTATAATCTATTTGTACTTTTGATGTATGTCTAGCTTTGCTGAAATAAGCCGCTAGTGAGGCTGCCAAAAGGAGAAGAAAGGATCCTTCAAGGTCCTCTTTCGTTCCGGTAAAACCTTTTATAATCACATGAGAACCTGGAATTTCATGCACGTGTAGCCAAATATCTCCAGATCCAGCCTCTCTGAAGGTAACATGGCGATTCCCTTTCGCATTGAGCCCTACCAGTACCTGAGCATCTTCATATTCAATCCTTAAATGAGGGGGTTTAGGAGCTTCCTTTCTCCCCTTTTTAGCCTTTTTCTGAGTAGGGAGAACCCATCCTTGGATATCTCTACATACTGAATCAATGACTGTTGGAATTTCAAGGTCTGAGAGAACATCGATTTGTTCTTCTAAGTCCTCTATTTTATCTTTCAACTTCAAAATGTTCTTTTCTATTTCAAGAAGATTCCCTTTTGCTTTTTTATATTTTTTAAAAAACCATGCAGCATTATCAGAGGGGTTTTTATCAGGATCCAATGGTATTTCCAAAGAAATTTCCCCCTCTTCAGACCATCCGGAAAGGCGAACCATACCTGCTCTATACGGAATAGCCCTGATATTGGCTAGAATCAAATCTCCACAATTTTTATACCAATCAGCTTTTCCCGCCTCTCGTTTTTGCTTTTCCACACCTTGTAAATGACGTTTTAAAGAACGGGTTTCTTTTTTTAAGAGTTTCAACGTTCCCCTTTTAAGATTCTTGCTTTTCTCTTTTAGCAGAGGATAGAACATACACAACCTCCCCGCATGAAGAGCCTCTTGTGTTACTACGGGAGTAGCTCCTAGCAGCAAGAAAGGAAAGATGGTGAGGTATGAATTTAAATATTGCATAACGGAACTTTCTCTTGGCGCCACGTCATAAATAGAATTGAGAATCTGCATCCATTCAGAGGGTAATTTTATAGCCCAATGCTCACTAATATACTGTCGAAGTCCTTTTCCTAAGCCTTTTATCTCAGAAACAACCTCTGGTGTTATTGTCGAAGCAGAAAGTTCTGTTATGGTTCTCCCTTGAAGGGGAGGAGGAGAAACGTAAGAATACGAAGGGGCGATAGTTCTATAACGGTTAACGTCTGGATGTATATGTTTTGCGCAGTCAATAATAACGTTATTTTCATCAAGAAGAATCATATTGCTATTTCTTTCCATAAACTCTATAACTAATTTTTTCTGGACATGGAATCCTGCTCCTACAGTTCTGGAAAAGGAAAGCACCAGAACTCGATCGAAATCAAGTTGTTTCACATCTATAAGTTCGCAACGCAGGAGATGGCTCTTCAAAGCCTCAACAAAACGGGATTTTCCCGTAGAAAAACGGCCTAAAATACCTATATCTTCATTTGTAACCCATCCACATCCATAGTACCGAGGGTCCCACGTTACAAAAAAAGGAGTAGGAAGCTGTGAGAAACGCAATGTAACCCAATTTTCAGCCCCTTCTGCCTTGGTAATTCGTTGATTGATTGTTTTTTTAAGAAGTTCTCTACACCACGCATATACTAATTCTGGACCGTACGTCATAATTTCCCCTTCTTTTCTACGTTCTAGAAGGTTCATTTTAAGGAATAAGGGTATAATGAGCAAGAGGGGGCTTCTTTTGGTAGAGAGCACCTTGACAATATCTCTCCCCATCATTACAATAATCGCCGTTGGCCATATGGGGCTGTAGCGCAGGGGGAGCGCGCTTCCTTCGCACGGAAGAGGCCGGGGGTTCAAATCCCCCCAGCTCCACCATATAATAGGTATAGGATGTCGGGGCGTAGCGCAGTCTGGTTAGCGCACCTGCTTTGGGAGCAGGGGGTCGAAGGTTCGAATCCTTTCGCCCCGACCAAGAATAGATAATGGGTACTGAATATAGACAGTACCCATTTTTCATGTCTTTTAACCTTTTCCTGACTTTCCCCAAAAAGACTCGGGAAAACCCCTGGCAGGGGGTCAAAAACAAGCGGATTTTCCATGTCAAAACCTTGCATTGAAGAGGGGAATAATAGCATGGAATCTGCCACCATGCCACAGTGGTTAACATTAAGTCGGTTGCGCCTCAAACTTGGGGATTTACCCTACGGCGTTTCATAGCCTTACGAAGGGCTGAACAAGCCGCCCCTTATACAATTAAGGGATACGTCGAAAATGTTAGGCTTTTTTCAAAAGATACCCCACAGCGCCGAGCGACGCTTGTCGTGATTGCCTGCTGAAACACCTTTCACAAAAAGGGATAGCCCCCGTAACCTACAACATCCGACTAAAAAACTAAAGCCCTTTAAAGATATTAACTTTTAGCCCCTTCTAGCCTTTCCGGTAATCCTTTCAAGAGTAATGCCTATAACTTTTGTTTTGTCGGAAGCTCGTTTTATATATTCTCTCCCTTCAGAGATATGCTCCGGTGAATATTTCGCGATGAGGGCGCTCAATGCCCATTCTTTTTCTTCGCCGAGTATTTCTTTAGCCCTTCCGAAAGCTATGACACTCTCGTAGTTCGTAGCGAACTTTTCCGGCACTACTTCAACTTTACCAATCACACAAATTGACACTTTGTCGTTGTGGGCGACATTTTCAAGTTTGTGCCCTTCCATAGCGCAGTGAAAATATATGGTGTTGTTTATGAAAACATAATGGAGAGGAACCCCATAACTATATCCGTCCTGCGAAAGGGTAGAAAACACCATATAGTTTCCCAATTCAAGCAGTGCCAGAGCCTCTTTATTAGAAAGTTCCCGGTCTTTACGTCTCATTTCTTTAAACATACGGTTACATCCCCCCTTTTGGTTAGCTTCTTCAGGACAGAGGCCCCTTCCCTGAAGAAGTAATATCCGCCCTTCATGCGATGTTTAATTTGTAGAATATTATTGGCAACATTATCTTCTTAAAGTGGCATTGTCAAGATTAACGAGGAGATAGGATATAATTTTAAAAAATCCTTCTGGAGGCATTCAGACATGAATATTAATAAGTTTCGTAAAACGACAAATGAGATCGTGGAAGAATTGCCAAGAGAGCTTTTTAAGCAGCTTAACGGAGGAATTATTGTTCTTGACGAGAAAAAAGAAGAGGCTGAAAGTCTGATAATGGGGGAATATGTGGAGGATCCCTTTATGGGGAAGACCATCCTTCTTTATTACGGATCTTTTGTCGACATATTAGAGGGCGCTTCTTTAGAAGAATGGGGAAAGGAAATAGAGGATACTATTATTCATGAACTTCGTCATCATATAGAATCCCTAGCAGGAGTTGATTACCTTTCAGAAGAAGAGAGACAAACTTTTTAAAAAACTTTTTTGATAGCATGCCTTGATAGAGCCACATTCCTTGTTTTTTAGCCCATATCTGGATATAGAGAGTAAGAGGGTTAACCGCTATATTAAATTTATAGAAACAATAGACAAAGAGGAGAGTGTGCAACATGGAAAAGAACGGTGTTATGGGTAAAGTAGTTACCCTCGCTATTTTAGGAACTATTCTCTTATCGGGCATTGCTACAGCAGCGCAACCAGAACTCAATGCGTATACCATATGGTCTGAGCGATATGCTCAAGCAATATTCAGTGCTTTTACAAAAGATACAGGCATTAAAGTGAATTGGATGAGATTTTCTTCTGGAGAAGTGCAAGCCAGGCTGGAAGCAGAGCAGAAAAATCCTCAGGTCGATGTTGTTTTTGGGAATATGGCTGAAGCTTTCGTCAATGGCATTCCTAAGGGGCTATTTGAGCCTTATAAGCCACAAGGGGCCGAACGTATTCCAGACACATTTAAAGATACTGATGGATATTGGACTGGTGTTGCAATAGATCCTATCTGCTTTATGTTCAATACCAAATTTTTAAAAGATCACAATGTGGAAGCCCCCACATCTTGGCAAGATCTACTCCGCCCAGAATACAAGAGCCAGCTTCAGATGGCTGATGCCAGAACATCTGGAACTGCTATGTATCGTATTCTTAGTATTATCGAAGCTATGGGCGAAGATGAAGCTTATATATACCAGAAGAAACTCAACGACAACGTTCAAATCTATACTAAAAGCGGTGCCGGTGGTGCATTGCCTATAGCAAGAGGACAGGCTGCAGGTGGCATCTTCTTCCTTGTAGATGCCCTTGAAATGCAACAGAAAGGCTACGATGTGACTATTAGCTATCCCAAGGAAGGTGTTGTAGCTGGGATAGAGGCTATGGCTCTTGTAAAGGGAGCTAAAAGTCCAGACCTTGCAAAAAAATTTCTGGATTGGGCCTCCACAGAACGGATGCAGAGAATTTATGAGGGAAGCCAAATCAATCTGATTCCCAGCAATCCCGATGTGAAAATTTCTAATCCAGGGCTGGATATGTCGAAGGTTAACGTGCTCCCCCTAGATATTAAGTGGGCTGGAGATAACCGCGATCGCCTCGTTGAGCGCTGGATAAATGAGGTCCTTCGATAAATCTACAAGACTTGATCCCGCACTCGTACCACTTTGGGTAGGGCTATGGGGGTTTTTAGGGCTCTTCGTACTCTACCCATTAGTGCGGTTGATCTATATAGTCTTTACCACTGATGGCGGAGCAAGCTTAATAAACCTGATAAAGGTACTTACGAGCTGGTACAATCGTAAAGCCTTTTTTAATAGCCTCGCACTAGCTGCGGCTGTGGCCACTACAGGAACCTTTATAGGATTTCTCTTTGCTTTCGCAGTAACGAGGATACCCTTGCCCCGACCTGTCAAGTGGTTTTTGGGAGCTGTTGTTGTGCTTCCTTTTGTTTCACCACCTTTTACGAGCAGCATTGCTCTTACTATGGTGTTAGGGCCTAACGGTTTGTTATTGAAATTACTTCACGCACCAGATTTTAATATATACGGCTTTTGGGGAACGTGGATAGCTGAAACTCTCACATATTTCCCCGTAGCATTTTTGACTCTTACCGCAGTGCTCAAAGCCATTGACCCTAACTTAGAAGATGCTGCCATGAGCATGGGCAATACTCCATGGGGGACTTTCCGAACTGTAACATTACCACTGAGCATACCAGGGCTTGCTAATGCTTTCCTGCTCTTATTTGGAAGCTCTCTGGCAGATTTTGCCACACCGCTAGTAATGGCAGATCATACCTTTCCAGTACTAACTACTCAAGCCTACTTGCAGATTACGGGCATGTACGATATCCAGGGTGGAGCCACCATTTCTTTTATACTGTTGGTCCCCGCTCTTCTAGTATATTTGCTGCAACACTACTGGGTGGAGCAACGTAGTTATATAACAATTACAGGTAAAGCTGGAGCCCCTTCTGTTGTCAAGGGAGGCGGATTTTTTGCAGAGACACTTATGTTGATAATTATTTCAGCTATAACGTTATTTATAATATTCCTCTATTCCATTATCTTTTTAGGATCTTTAATGAAAGTGTGGGGGGTAGATAATAGCTTTACCCTAGAAAACTATGTCTATGTTTTCACGGTAGGGTGGAAAGCTGTAAAAGATACAGTTCTTATAGCTGTTATATCGACCTTTATTGGTAGTGCCATAGGAGTAACTACCGGCTACTTGATAAATCGTAAAGATCTTCCTTGGAGAAAAACATTAGAGTTTACGTCCCTCCTAAACTACGTCTTGCCCGGAACAGTTATAGGTATTGCTTATGCCGTAGCCTTTAACTCGGGCCCCATAGTGCTCACCGGTACCATGTCTATTATTGTTGCTCTTTGTGTTTCTCGTTATGATGCTACGGGAATAAGAGCTACAATAGCATCGTTGCAGCAAATAGATCCTTCTATAGAGGAGGCTTCTTTAAGCCTTGGAGCTTCTCGATTTACAACTTTTTTCAGGGTAACACTGCCATTGATTATGCCCGCAGTTATCACAGGTATGCGCTACCTTTTTGTGGTTTCCATGACAGCTGTCAGTGCCACAATATTTTTAGTATCGGTGCGTTGGAGCTTGCTGACCATCCGTATTCTTGAGTGTATTACTGAACTTCTCTTCGCTCAGGCAGCAGCCTTTTCAGTAGTTCTAGTACTTATTGTCTTTATCGCTATAGGGGCTATAGCAGTTTTGTTTCATATCATCTACCCAAATTATTACCGTCAGTTGAGGAGGCCGTAAGAAATGTCTCTCTCCATTTCTCTCCACAATTTATCAAAAATTTTTCACAGAGGAAAAGAAGCTTTTAAAGCAGTAGATAACGTTAATCTTCATGTCAAATCTGGAGAACTTGTTACGTTATTAGGCCCCTCTGGTTGTGGAAAAACAACGATCTTGCGAATGATAGCTGGTTTTGAGAGACCTACTGAAGGGCGCGTTTTGATCGATGGGGAAGATATCACCGAAATGGCAGTGAACAAACGAAAGATTGGGTTCGTTTTTCAAAATTACGCTCTTTTCCCCCATATGAATATTTTCGATAATGTGGCTTATGGATTGAAAATTCGGGGTGTTTCTCAAGAAGAGAGGAAAAAGCTTGTAGCTCAAGTCCTTCATATGGTAGGACTTGAAGAAGTTGAAAATCGTTTCCCTAACCAACTTTCAGGTGGAGAACAGCAACGCGTAGCCTTGGCTCGAGTTTTTGTTACTAATCCTAACGTTTTGTTAATGGATGAACCCCTATCCAACCTCGATGCGAAACTACGAATATATATGCGCGCTGAAATTCGTCAGTTGCAAAAGAAACTGGGTATCACGTGTATCTACGTTACTCACGATCAAAAGGAAGCCCTCTCTATAGCTGATAGAATTGTAGTCCTCAATAAGGGGAAAGTGGAACAAGTTGCCACTCCTTTTGAACTCTATGCAAACCCTGCAACTCTTTTTGTTGCTGACTTTATCGGACAGGCCAACATATTTAAGGGGCAGGTCAAGGCTTTTCGAGATAAAGAAATGGATGTTTTTATTTACGGGCATGTAATGGCTATTCGTAACAATGAAAAAAAACGCTTTAAAGAAGGGGAAGAAGTGGCTCTTGTAGTTCGGCCCGAGTCTGTTCGTTTAGGCCCTCCTGAGGGTTCTATATTAAAAGGACGAGTGCTGAGCAGGGTCTTTGTTGGAGATAAAATGGAATATGCTATAGAAATAGAACCAGGCAACCTCATTCATGCTTTTGAACCTTATTCCAGAGACATCCCCATATTCTCTGAAGGAGACAGTGTCGGGCTTCGTATAAATCCTCTGGATGTCATGACTTTGCCAGTATAAGAAACTATTAACACAAAACATAAATACAGGAAGTGGCTCTTTTATGCCATCCTCCTGCATTTATGTTTACTTACAGGACGTATTAATTGGAAACTTCAATAGGTTTAGGTCTAGAAAACAAAAATAAAACTAATGTGAGTATCACACTAACTATAGAGACTAAAGGTTGTCGATAAAGGGCTGCGAGAGCAGAAACAACAAAAGCGGCTCTATGCCATAAAGGTAGAGGTCCACGAGCATAACCTGTCAAAGCAAATCCTATTCCAGTAAGTGCCCCTACGCCACTAAGTACAGACATAAGGTTCTCCATCAAAGAACCCTGAAGGATAAGGCCTGAATCGTAACAAAAGGCAAAAGGTACAATAAAAGCCAGGATACCTAATCTACAGGCTGTAAAACCTGTCTTATTAGGTGACGAATCTGCGATGGATGCAGCAGCATAAGCAGCAAGAGCCACTGGTGGAGTTATGTTGGATACAATAGCGTAGTAGAATACGAATAGATGTGCTGCTAAGGGCAGAAAGCCCATTTTCACAAGGGCCGGTACACCTAACGCTGCTCCAAGAATATATGCGCTAGTAGTAGGCAACCCCATGCCAAGAATTAGAGAAACCAAGGCGATAAGGATCAATGCTAGGAAAGAATTTCCACGAGCAATTCCAATAACAGCACCGACAAACTTAAACCCAATGCCCGATAAAGCCACGGAACCAACTACTAACCCTGCAGAGGCACATGCTGTACAAATAATAGGGATATTTTTGGCTCCATCGTGAATAGCCTCTATAACTTGTTTAGGCCCCATGCGTTTGGCGGGGTCGAGAAGAGACATAACCCATGCCAAAACAATACCCGAAATAGCCCCATACATTGGGGTATATCCCGCTAGAAGCATATAAACTAAGAGAACAATTGGTGACATCATGTAGAGTTTTTTGAGTACAGCTTTTTTAGAGGGAAGATCTTTTGCAGGAAGTCCCTTAAGCCCATCTCTCACGGCAGCGAGGTGAACCATTAAGAGTACTGCTCCATAATAGAATAAAGAGGGGAGGATAGCAGCAACCATGATTTTGTTGAACGGGACACCTAAAAGGGCAGCCATAACAAATGCCCCTGCACCCATAATTGGGGGCATAAGCTGTCCTCCAGAGCTGGCAACAGCTTCCACAGCAGCCGCAAAATGGGGTTTATAGCCAATACGTTTCATCAAAGGAATTGTAAAAGAACCTGTAGCATAGACATTAGCCACAGCAGAGCCAGAAATGGATCCAAAGAGAGCAGAGCTAACCACAGCTATTTTCGCGGGACCTCCAGCTGCTGTTCCCGTAAAGGCTTGTGCAAACTCCATAAAATATTCGCCGACACCACTCTTTTCAAGGAACCCACCAAAAATGAGAAAGATCATAACGAAAGTTGCTGATACTCCCAAAGATGACGAGAAAATTCCCTCATCTGTGAGAAACATCCCTTCTATGATCCTATCAAATTCTGTAGGGACACCACGAAGTGCTGTAGGGAGAAAACTAGCGTCACATACGTAGGTATAGACTGTAAAAATCACTGCTACAATCACAAGAGGCAGCCCTACAATACGGCGCGTTGCTTCCAATAACAATATGATCAGTAACGTACCAAGAACTAATTGGACAGCAGTGAGATCGTCAACACCCTGCATGCGCATCATGATTTGTTCATAGTTCATTACAATATACAAACCCGGAATAGCTGATGCTACAGCTAATATCCAATCGTACCAAGGGACTTTTGTTTCAGGAAGCTGGCCTTTTTTTAAAGATTTGAAGGGATAGATCACGAAAGCCATAGGCAACACCCAAGTGAGGTGAATTGCCCGTTGGAGGTAGGCCTCAAAAGATCCAAAAACAGCTGTGTAGAGATGAAAAAATCCCATAGCTAGAATGTAGACATATAGAACCTTTGCCACAATGCCATCAAGTTTTCTCATTAAAAAACAACCTCCTCTCCAACAAAACATGAACGATAAAGGCGGGCTTGAAGCCCGCCTTTAGTTGTCAAGAATGTGCAACATCCCCTAATTTTATTTCGCAGCGACCTCTGCCCAATATTTCATAGCTCCGGAATGACTTTTAATAGGAGCTGCAGGAATTGCTGTCGCAGGATTTAACTCCTTCATATCTACAACAGCCTTAGATAGAGTTTCTTGGTTTTCATACATTGTTTTGCAGAGATCATAAACAATTTTTTCATCCAAGTCGTTACGTACCACGATACAGGTGTAGTCTCCTACCACCTTAATAGGCGTATCGGTAACTGACTTATAGATACCAGGATCTACCGTAAATGTTACAGTACCGTAGACTGATCCCACCTTATCGAGAGTTTCTTGTTCCATTCCCAATATAACGATATCGGTCTGGCTCTCAATTTGCATAACAATAGAAGCAATTTTGCCCACTGAGAAGGCAAATACATCTAGATGATTATCGGCAATGAGATCTGCTCCACCAGAGTAAGAAGCATACTCTACAGAGCCACCCCATTCTTTAAGAGCTTCGCGGTAGTCAAGCCCAAAGCCAGACTTAAAAATGCCATTGACGATGAACTCAGATCCTGTACCAGTCTTCAACGTAGCAAAACGAGTTGGGATTTTCCGAGCTACCAGATCATCCAAGGATTTTATGTTATGTTTTTCTACAAAATCTTTGCGAGCAATGAAATAGGTATATTGAGTGTATAGGTTTGCTAAGATCGTCGCATTGTCAACGGGAGTTTCGAAAGGAGCACCAGCGCCTTTCTGGGCTACGGCAACCATGGACGTATTAGAGAAACCCAGATCGCCTTTGCCCTTATCAGCATTGATAATATTGGCAACAGCACCACCTGTGATACTCGTCGTAGGGATTGTGTCATGGGACCAGAGATCAGCTAGGGCACCACCTAGAGCAAACCAGTTGCCTCCCGGAGGTCCCGCCATAAAACGAAGCTGAGACGGAGAATCAGCAGCAGCCATTGAAGCCGTAAGCATACAGAATAAGGCAAGGCAGAAAACGATGAACTTTTTCAATTAAGACCCTCCCTTTTAGATTTGAAGAAAGTAACAATAAATCCCAATTGTTTTACTTCCTCCTGTATTTAATGAGGAATATATCTTTCTTCAGAGGTATTGTCAATTCAATTGTTTGTACTTTTTAGAGCCCCTTTAACTGCTATTGCCAGAAAAAAGGGAGGGGCCTACCAGCCACCACCACCACCACCGCCGCCACCGCCACCGGCGAAACCGCCGCCACCCCTTCCGCTAGAAGAGCCCGGCACTACAGAAGACGAGGCGATGGAATTAGCCACAGATGATGTGATATCAGATATTCCTTCTCCGGTATAAAAAATAGAAGCGTCTTTCCCCACATACCATGTGGAATGATATTCTTTTTTCCGAAGTAACTCATTAAATCGATTTGCCCATGTTTTTGCTCCATCGAGGGCAAAAGCGTAGGGAAGCAGGCGCTCAAAAACTTCCGGTGTTTCCTCCGGAGGATTGAACATTTCTAGTCGGTGCCGCTCTGCTGTATTTATGTACATGGCAAGTCCCTCAGCTACACCAAGGATATCATTGCCTCTCTCTGTCCGAACTGTTATTAACTTTCGAAAAACAAGAGCTATAGCCGCAATGGCTAGAGGAAGTAAAAGCATAGATTTTTTCGCACTACTCAGTGTAAACAAGAAACTCCCCGCAAGGCTAGAAAAAAATAATGAAAGCATGATAATAGTAATAATTTGGGGTATAAATCGCCTTTTTCTATGAAATCCTCTCCAAGCAGATAAAATAACAGAACCAATGACCATAAGTGCTCCTGTCCCTCCCATTAAGAAAGCTGCAAGTTGAATTTGTCCACCCCATCTGAGAAGTAGAAAGAAAGAGAGGGGAATAAAAAAACCTCCGGCCCACAGGAGAGTATTCTTTGAGAAAAGCGGCTTTGCAGACTGTCTGTAATATTGCTCCAACCTCTCGCGAGCTTCTTCTAAAATTTTATAATTACTTTGCCGAAGCAATAATTCCTCCCTCCCGTTACCAAAGAGGCTAGAGAGAAGGATTTTTTCTTCTGAGGAAAAATTTTCAAAAAGAGCTCGTTCCTTTACAAGTCTTAATGAATATCGTCTTCCAGCCAATTTAGAAGAAAGAGCTACGATTCCCTTGAGAACACCGTTCTCTCCTACTTGTCTCAAACGTTCCATTGCTTCCTCTAAAGTTAATTCCTCTATGACAATAAAGCCTTTTACAGCAAGATTAAGAATTTCGGCTGTGAAACAAACATTATCCATTCCCATTTGCTTTACATATCTTAAAAATCCTGGGCCTAACTCCTCGGGAGGATAGAAGAGGGGGATTACCGGTTTCCGAAGGGGGTCTTTTCCCCATCGTCGCCACACTATCACATAATAAGTTAAGAGGAGAAGAGGTGTGACTAAAAAAAACCAGATGCCGAATTTATCGAAGAAAGTATATCGAAGGGGCTGCTTTGGAGGGAATACTACGCCTTTAGCCCATGAGTAAGCCACCGTGAGACCTTCATTTGGCAAAAGACGCCTTGTTGTTTCTACTGATCCGTCAGGAAGAAGCCTAGCATCTTTTCCTCTCTCGCCTTGGAAGCCAGTATAAATATCTACCGATAGAAAAGAGACCTTTTCGGGAAGGGTAACAGAAAAAATTACCTTTTCTATGGGAAATGCCCAATCGTTGCCCGTAACATTCCAGTAAAGTTCATCGTACTCTCCCCAAAAACCAATTTGACCTGTTGTTACATAAGAAAGAGAATAGGTTTGCGTCCCTAAAGGTGCAAGCTTATCAGGATCACCCAAATAGATGCGAACTCCATTGGAACGAGGTTCAGTTCTATAAGGAACCTCGTTACCATTAAGTAGCGCCTCTTTCACCCAAAAATCTACGCGCACAGTTCGCCCTGACGCTCCCTTATAGATAGTAGGAAAATCGCGAAATATCCCCCGCCGAATACTTTTGCCTTCCACAGCTACTGTAATATTTTCTCTCACTTCAAGAGAGGAATCAGATTTTACTGCGGCAGCAGAAGAAAACAAAAGAATCTTTTCTTCTGCTCTCACTGGAAATGCCAGAAAGACAAACAAAAAGAAAGAAAGGACAGCTTTATAAAGCCCTTTTACAAAAAGCCCTCTCTTCATACTGAGAATATCAAAATGATACTTGGGGTGTTGTTCGTGTCTCTTCTGCTGCTTCAAAGTAATCAGCTTTCCCGTAGCCAAAGTTTCGTGCTATGAGCACTGCAGGAAATGTAGAGATAGCAATATTGTAGTCTCGAGCTGCACCATTATAGTATCTACGAGACATTTGGATATCATTCTCCAGAGAAGAAAGTTGTTCTTGTAGTTGAAGGAAATTTGTATTTGCTTTCAAGGTGGGATAATTTTCTGCCACCGCAAAAAGAGATTTGAGCGCTCCAGAAAGCATATTTTCTGATTCCGCTCGTTCCCTAACTGTATAGGCTCTAGTTATAGACGCTCGTGCTTCTGTGACCCGCTCAAAAACTTCTTGTTCATGAGTAGCGTATCCTTTTACCGTTTCCACAAGATTGGGAATAAGATCAAAGCGTCGTTTAAGCTGCACATCAATACCGCTCCAAGCTTCATTTTTCAGATTGTCCAGACGAACAAGTCTATTATAAATAGAAATGGCCCCAAGAACTATGAGGACTATAAAGGCAAGAATTACAAGCAACACTACCATAAATATTCCCCCTTCGCTTAAAAAATCAAAAAACTTTTTATTTATTTTACCTCAAATAGGGGGGAGTTGCATTTTGTTCAATTGACAGTTGAATTTATAACATAATGATTCGAGATCCGTCTTTAGAAGTTTAGCAAGGTAGACAGAAACGATAAGGGCATGGTAAAATTTCATTATGTCGAATAATACAAAATATCCGGAGAACTCTATTCTCATAGTAGGGAACTCCCAAACGACTAGTTTAAATCCGATTAATCAACAATTTGGTGCGTTTTTTATCTCTTTCATCTTGTTGAAGGATACAGAAGAGATTCTTGATTGTGGTGTTTCTATGACCCTTAAAGTGACGGAAAGTTTTGTCCAGGGTATTTTTTTAGGACGTCGTTTGGTTCAAGATGAAGAGATTATTGTTTCTGATGTGCAGGCACGATATTTTGGATCTTCTCAAAAAGCCATTATTGCAGCATACCGAGACGCAATAAAGAAGTATAAAGAGGTCACTGCTCCACGAAAAACATAATAAAGATAGAGCTGCTTTGTCCTTAACGTTCGTTTGAGTTTGGCTCACGGATATCAGGGGATAAAATCCAGCGGTTACTGGCGTGTAAGTGCCGGCAACTGTTGGATTTTTTTGTTGAAGTTTCAACTCCAAAAGCAGTCTCAATATTTCGTTATAAGGAGGGGTTTATAGTGATCACCAATGGTTTCACATATTTTGCGTTCTTGGTTTGTTTTGCTGGAATTGTCTCAGCTTTAGAAATGAAATTTAAGGACTCCACGTTTTTCAAGTATGTGCCACCTCCTGTTATTCTTTACCTTTCATGTATGATTTTTGCTACAGTCGGGCTATGGGAAAATAATGACAGCATTAAGGCTACTTATCGAGTAGTAAGGGGCAATCTTATCCCTGCGATGATTTTCGTTATGTTGCTGCGATGTGATATAAGAAAGATCCTCAAACTAGGCCCTCGGATGCTCATCGGTTTTTTCTCTGCAACTATCACCATTATGGTCGGGTTCGTGGTGATGTTTCTCCTTATGAAAAATGGATTCCCTCCAGAATCGTGGAAAACATGGGGAGCTTTGGCTGGAAGTTGGATAGGAGGGACAGCCAATATGGTGGCCATTCAGGGGGCCCTGGGCATCAGCGACTCTGCTATGGGATATACACTTCTCGTAGATAATGTAAACTATTCTATCTGGGTTATTCTTCTCCTTGCTACTGTTCCCTATGCAAAAATCTTCAACAAATGGACGAAAACTGATACTTCCCTCATTGATTCTGTAGGCACAATGCTTTCTGAAATCAAAGAAAATACTCGCACGAAAATGGAAACAGCAGACTTAGCCCTATTAGTAGGTTCCGGCCTTTTTGTTTCTGCCATATCAAGTCATGTTGCTTCAGTTATATCGCCTATGCTTATTAACATTTTTGGGAAGAGCGATTTCCTGTCGGTAAGTACGGTTACTATCATCGTAGCAACTTTCCTCGGCATCTTATGTGCCATGACACCCATGAACAGCATCCCTGGTTCATCTCCTGTATCTCTAACCATGCTCTACATTATTATTTGCCTTATCGCTTCCCGAGCCTCTTTTAAAGAACTCACTGATGCCCCTTACTACTTAGCAGCCGGTTTTGTTATTCTAGGAATCCATGCATTGCTTATGGCTATCATAGCTAAAATTATCAAGCTTGATCTTTTTACGTGTGCTGTAGCAAGTTTAGCCAATATTGGAGCAGTTGCAGCAGCTCCCATTATTGCAGCGGCATACAAGGAAACTTTAGTTCCCATAGGAGTCCTTATGGCTCTTATGGGATATGTTGTGGGCACGTGGGGAGGTCTTTTTGTGGCTAAAATACTTTCTCTCATCGCAGGAGTTTAGAGCGGGAGTTTAGACGGCCTTGTAACTGCAACGTATTATCTTAATTCTACCTCAATCATTATTATTCATGTCAGTTGTAGATTCGCCTAACATCTCAACATAAGATGGGGTCTAGAGAATTCTACAGCGACGGCCTACACCTTATTTCTTTAAAAAACAGGCTCAAAAAAAGGTTGCAGGAATGCCGGTCATATGGTAGTATTTCCCGTGCTGAACGAAGACAACTTCGTTGCAACGAGCGGGAATAGCTCAGCTGGCTAGAGCGATGGCCTTCCAAGCCGTAGGTCGCGGGTTCGAATCCCGTTTCCCGCTCCATTTAGTCCTAGTAATAAAAGCGCCTGTAGCTCAGTTGGACAGAGCAACGGCCTTCTAAGCCGTGGGTCGCGGGTTCGAATCCTGCCGGGCGCGCCACTTGAAACGGTGAGCGTAGCTCAATTGGTTAGAGTGCTGGACTGTGGCTCCAGTGGTTGGGGGTTCAAGTCCCCTCGCTCACCCCATTTAAAATAAAGTTGCACGCGCCCGTAGCTCAGCTGGATAGAGCGACGGACTTCGGATCCGTAGGTCGCGGGTTCGACTCCTGCCGGGCGCGCCACTTAAGAAAAGGGACCGTTAGCTCAATAGGCAGAGCACCTGACTCTTAATCAGGGGGTTACAGGTTCGATTCCTGTACGGTCCACCATAAAGAAATAAACTGGCAGTCTCTGAAATAGAGGCTGCCTTTATTTTTATTTACCCTCTTTGCTCGATCTAGAAACGAGATCGATAACTGTCAGTTCGGGGTATGCCAGAACACGAACTGGGGGCCCCCACGTCCCTGTTCCATGACTTACATAAAGCAACGATCCTTTCCCTAAATCTAATAAACCCTTTGTATGACGGTAGAAAAGCCAAGTAAAGGCCATGAATGGAAATAATTGCCCTCGATGAACATGCCCGGAAAGTTGTAAGTCAAACATCCCCACTGCGCCTCTATGGGGGAGTGGGCGGTGTTTTAATAACAGAGTAAAGCGACGATCAGAGATATTTTTTAACAGCTGATCTTCTTCAACTTCTGGCTGCCCTTTAAGGAAACGTCCACCTGGGTCGTCTACTCCCACTATATATATTGGACCTGCCTCCACAATTTTTCCTCGTAACACATGAAAACCGGCTTTGCCGGTAAAGTATAGGGCGTGCTCAATTCCGGCATAAAATTCATGATTCCCAGTTACAGCGAATTTCCCATATGGAGGATGATAGTGGAGCATCATCTGAGATATAGTCTCTACATCTTCTATTTCACCATCCAATAGATCCCCCGTGGAAACTATTACATCAGGGTTTTCTTCTTGTATCTGCTTCATAATTTGTCGTAACATCTTTTTATTAATAAGAATTCCCAGATGTAAATCGGAGATTTGGAGAATACGGAAACGAGAGAATTCTTTAGGCAACTTTTCTGTGGGAATCTGAATACTTACTACTCGAACGGCCATGCTTTCTTTATACCCATAGAGACAAATAAAAAATGCCGTACAAAAAGCCAGCCAGAGATCCCACCGGGGTAAAGGCGGCTCCCATGATAAAGAAAAGATATAAGCAGTTGTGTCTATGACAAGAGAAGCGAGGACAAAATAAAGCCCGAAGGCTAATCCTATAGTCCCGACCCACGCCAAAGCTGTATGTATATAACGAAGAGAAGAGAAGCGCCACCGAGGAGGAATTATGGGAGCCATCATAAGCAAGGCACCGCTGCTCCATATACAAAAGAGAGTGTTCCATGAGAGAGGAGGTATACCTTTAAAACGAAAATAATGATAAAAAAATAGGAACAATACTACGTAGAGAGTAATATATGCCCCTATAAACCCACCCTCTGAACGTTTAATCTTTATCAATAATACCTGTCTCCTTTTTTATAAACAAAACTTATAACAAAGCGGACCAGAGTCTTCCCAAAGATTCCCGAATGCGATCCCAAATTGGTCGTTCCATGCGGTGACGCAAGTTAAACTCCAAACATTGATCCATGTCCAGCAAAAATTGTTTTTCAAACTCTCTAGTTTTCTTCTCGTTGTAAACAAAAACCTGAACTTCAAAATTAATATCCAAACTCCTATTATCGAGATTAGTTGTTCCTACAGAAAGCCATTTCCCATCTGCCATGACTAATTTAGAGTGAATAAATCCGTTTTGATAGGCAAAGATACGGACTCCTGCCGCTAAAAGATCGTCAATATTAGATCGAGTTGCCCAAAAAACCATTCGATGATCGGCACGAGACGGGATTATAATACGAACATCCACCCCACTCAATGCTGACGTTGTCAGAGCCATTTTCAAGCTTTCATCTGGTACAAGATAAGGAGTTGTTATCCAAATGCGTTTCTGAGCCATAGTGAAAAGATGGAAGTAACCTTGTAGAATAGCTCGCCAGTTCGAGTCTGGACCGCTTGCAGCTATCTGCATGGGGAGAGGGGTATCGGGTATACCTTTGCTATCCCAGAATGTTTCTTTTTCGGACAATGTCTGTCCCGTACAAAAAAACCAATCATTTAAGAAAATTTCATGGATGGCTGCCACAGCTTCTCCTTTTATGCGCACATGGGTGTCCCTCCAAAACCCCATATGGCGATTACGCCCCAAATACATATCACCAACATTGAGACCACCCGTAAATGCAACCTCTCCATCTACTACAACAATTTTCCTATGATTTCTAAAATTGAGATCTCGCCGTATCATAGGGAAAGAAACAGGTAAGAAAGGTTGAATATCGATTCCCTCATTCCGCAACGTTGCTATAAATTTTCTTCCTAAACGCCAACTGCCCACGCTATCATAAATAACCCGTACAGGAACCCCTTCTCGAACTTTCTTTTTAAGTATCTCGAAAAGCTTAAGGCCAGTCTCATCTTTAGCTATAGAAAAATATTCCAAATGAATATATCGTTGCGCCCTCTCTAAGGCTTCTTCTATAGCGGGGAAGACATTCTCTCCGTTAAGGAGCATATCAAGAGAATTCCAATGAGAGAGCCTCGAGTGAGCCGTTTGTTCTAGTAGACAAACAAGTTTGCTGGGGACAATATCATTCGTATAAATTTCTTTCTCTGGAAGTTGTTCTGAAAAGGTGGACTGGTAGAACCGTTTTTTCTTATATTTTTTAAAAACCGCTCTTCGCTTGGGATCAGGGCCAAACAAAAAATAGAAAATAAAGCCTATACCTGGTAGAAGACCTAAAGCTAAGAGCCAGGCTATTGTTCGGTCAGGGTTTCGTTCTTCCAAAAAAATAACACCTGCTGCTGTAATAATGTAAAGAGTAAAAATATAGGGGATATACTCCTTAAACAAAGCCCATAAGAGTTTACAAAGCTTCAATGCCGTGTGAAAAAAGGCTATATCGCCAGCTGCAGTTTTCACAGCAATAGATTCGATATTAACCCATACCCATGGAATGGAAAAAATGATAATAGCCATTAGAAATGCCATAACAAGAGACTTGAGAGATAAACGCAATAGTCCTCCCCCTCCCTTTAATATTTGTTTATTATAGCTTCATGTAGGCGCCTTTTACTGAGCAGACTATTCCCTGCCCCCTCTTCACATCTCATGTTTTTAATGGTATTATTCCCCCGTTATAGCCTCCTTAGCAATATGATAAGGATCGTTAGCTCAATTGGCAGAGCACCTGACTCTTAATCAGGGGGTTACAGGTTCGATTCCTGTACGGTCCACCATTTTTATGTCTTTCTTTTCGTGCGAGAGTGGCGGAACTGGTATACGCGCTGGACTTAGGATCCAGTGGATTTCTCCGTAGGGGTTCGAGTCCCCTCTCTCGCACCATTTTTCTATTACGCTCCTTTCTGACGCTTCGTATAATACTAACAAATATCTGCACCCTGGAGGGAAGGCATGGCAGATACGGAAGGCCACTTTGCTGCAATTATTCTAGCTGATGGTTCTTCAAGTCGCATGGGGACATGCAACCCTTTGCTTTCGCTAAGTAAGCAAAACTTCATCCATTGTATCGTAACAGCCTATCGAGATGCAGGTATATCCCGTCTTTTTGTTGTAACTGGGCCCCAAGGAGAACTGGTTGAGAACGGGTACCGGTTTCTAAAGCGTATGTCCCTTTTTAATAAAAACTGTCATCGAGGCATATTTGCCTCTGTCATAGAAGGTATTAAAGCTATTCCTTCAGATGTAAAAGCATTTTTTCTTCATTCTTCAGATACTCCCTTAGTGCGTTCATCTACACTTCACCATATGCTCACTCTCTGGGAAGACACGAGCTTCCTTCTTTACCCCGTTTTTCAATCTAAGCGAGGGCATCCTTCGTTAATTTCCTCTGGAATGATTTCTAAAATTCTTAAGCGGAATAGAGGAAACAGCCTCGCTGATCTTTTAAAAGGAGAGGCTGCCCAAGAATGTTTTGTCCCTGATCAGTTTATATTGTATGATGTAAATACTTCCTCTGACTTCGCAGCTTTCTCTGAGCTTTATGGAACACGACATATTCCTTCCCAAGGAGAATGTACCGAGCTCTTCGCTTTAGCAGGAACCCCTAAAAAAATTAGGGATCATTGCATTGTTGTAGAGAAAGTCGCTCTACGCATAGCATCAGAACTTCCCCATTTTGTTCCATGTGATCTTCAATTAGTGCTAAAAGCCGCCCTTCTTCACGATATTTGTCGAAAGAGTTTTCGCCATGCAGATGTTGGTAGACTTTTTTTGTCTAAATGGGGATTTAGTCAAATAGGAGAACTAGTAGGAAGCCATACGGACCTCTTGGGAGAGACAAATTCATGGGAAGCTAAAATCCTATACATTTCTGACAAACTTGTAAAAAACTTCTCTGTAGTGCCTCTCGAAAAACGAATGAGAGAGTACCTTGACAGAGGGAGATGTGGAGAAGCTTCCCAAAAAGCCTTACAACGTTTACAAAAAGCAATGGAGGTTCAAGAAGAAATAGAAAAAATTACTGGCCGTAACCTTTTAGAAATCGTGAAGGGATTGTAAGGAGGACATCTGTGGATACTCATTTTCTTAAAGAGACGGCCCATTTCTTGGAGAAAGGCGAGCCCAAAGAGGGGATAGAGACATGAAATTTCATCGCTATATTGTCGCTAATGGTCCTCTTACAGACGGTGATATTTTCTATACATGCGGAGCCCTTCTCATCGAAAACAGAGTCATTATAGATATGGGGTCTTATGAACCTCTTCGAAAAAAATGGCCTGACACCCCAGTTATAGATGTAGCAGGACGCCTTATTGTTCCGGGATTCACAAACTTTCATCATCACCTTTACTCCTCTCTGGCTACAGGGTTACAACCTTTAGGGGAAACATCCACATTTACTGGGATTTTACAAAATCTTTGGTGGCCGTTGGATTTTGTTCTTGATGAAGAGTCTATTTATTATTCTGCTCTATATGGAATTATGAGGTCTATCCAAGCTGGAGTAACCTCTATTTTCGATCATCACTCTTCCTTAGGACATGTAAAAGGGAGTTTAAATACTATCTCTGCGGCCTTTCGAGAAAGTGGAATTCGAGGTGTTTTATGCTATGAAATGACAGAACGCGGAGGTAGAGATTTTATAATGAAACAGCTTGATGAAAATCTTTCCTTCTGGAGAGAGCATAAGAAAGATACGAAACTTCAGGGAATGCTCGGACTCCACGCTAACTTCACACTTTCAGAAGAGACGTTACATCTTGTGAAAAAAGAAAAACCTTCATATCTACCTATTCATATACATTGTGGAGAGTCCCAAGACGATCTTCTCTTTTGTCAAAATCTCGGTTATGAAGGGCCCATCCATCGATTGGCAGCCCTGGGTCTGTTATCCTGTGATTCTTTTCTTGTCCATTGCCTTCATCTTTCAGATTACGACTATGCCATATTAAAAGACTTCTCGCCATGGGTTATTACAACTCCCGAATCTAACGCTAATAATAGAGTAGGGAATATGGATCGCCAGAAGATCAGTAAATTTCTTATTGGGACAGATGGTTTATCAGACGACATTTTATCTTCTTACCGAAATTACGTCATTACCGCTACTCATAGTCCCGAGCCCTTCGAAAAAATAGAAGCTCTCATATGGAAATGGCCCCGATTGGTCAGAGAAAGATATTGGGGATTTCAAGGTGTCTTCGCAATTGGGGAACCAGCCGATGTAGCAGTGCTTGATTATCGGCCTGTAACAACTATAAACAAAAACAACATCATCGCACATCTTATCTATGGCGCAGAACAAGGGAAAGCTTTTCTTTCTGTTTGTGACGGTAAAATTCTTTGGAAAGATGGAAATTTCTTTCTGCTAGACCAGGAAGAAATTTTCCAGAAGGCAAAACAAGTAGCCTCTCGCCTTCATAACCGCTTTATAAGAGAAAGCAGAAAGGAGTCTTTCCCATGGTCGAAATAGAAAGGGGAATGTGTGGAGTTGCCCCCAATGTGGTACCGGGGCCAATATTATGGTGGCCATTACTAGAGAGACAAGATGTATTGTATTCTCTTCTTGAAGACAAGGTTACGTCTGATATTATTAAGTTTCCCACCCATAGCTTTCCGGAAACAAGGAACGCGGCATCTGCTAGAAAGGTTTCTGAAAAAAATCAATTCACCCTAAAAACCGTGTTTATCGGCACTTGACAGCTATTTATAAATACTTTATTGTAATTTTGCTGATAGGCGCCATCAGTAATACATGTAAAAGATTCTAGGAGGCAACATTTTGACAACTCAGGGAACAGTCAAGTGGTTTAACGCGGCGAAAGGCTATGGCTTCATCACCACCGACGATGGGAAAGATATCTTTGTTCATTTCAGTGCAATCCAGGGAGACGGTTTCAAGACTCTTGATGAAGGCCAGCGGGTGTCTTTTGACATAGTAGAGGGAGCAAAAGGCGAACAAGCCGCTAATGTCGTAAAGCTTTAGTAAAATCTATTCCTCAAACTTGAAGTCAATAAAAGGCAGCGCCAAAAAAGTGCTGCCTTTTTCTTTTTTATAAACCTTTACAATAAGGGAAATAAACGTGTACAATGCGTAACAGTTTCTATAGGCAGACCTTCTATTTCGATAGGTCTGTCCTTTTGTGTATTATAGATAGATCTTGGTGTGCTATACTACGGAATGCTGTCCGTAAGTTGAAAGGGGTTGCTAGAATATGAGGTCCGAATTATTATCTCAAGAAAAAAATTTTGTCACCATAAAGGCAGAATTCGACGCGAAGGAGTTCCAGGAAAGCGTCAATAAAGCTGTTAGGGAACTTTCCCAGAAAATGAACGTCCCTGGATTCCGAAGGGGAAGAGTTCCTCGTAACATTCTTGAAATGAGATTGGGGAAAGAGGGAATTTATGCAGAAGCTTTGGAGTCTTTGGTTCCTGAAGCTATTGACCAGATTGTGCAAGACTACGATTTGGATCTTATTGCAGAGCCGGAACTCAACGTCGATAAGATAGAAGAGGGCAGCAATGTTTCCATTACTTTAAAATTTGAAGTTACTCCTGAAGTGGAATTGCCCAATCTTGAGGAGATAGAGATAGAGAAGTTGAAAGTAAACGTTACCGATGCAATGGTGGAAGAGTCTATAGAGACTATGCGAAAGCAAAATGCAGAGCTCGAAACTGTTCAGCGACCTGCTCAGCAAAGTGACGTAGTGACTATTGGATATGTTACGAGCGTTCTTGATGCTGAAGGCAATGTAGAAAAAAGCCACGAAGAGGCTGACGCTAACGTAGACTTAGAATTAAACGAACTGCGAATAGAGATTAAAGACGCTTTGATTGGTCGCGAAACGGGAGAAAAAGTCTCTGTTACTGTAAAAGTAGAAGAGGACTATTCCGATAAAAGCATAGCTGGGAAAGAAATTCGCTATGACATGGCGGTTAAAGAAATAAAAGAGAAAAAAGAACCGGAACTTAACGAGGCTTTTTTTGAAAAGATGCTCGGGGAACCTGTAGCAGATGAGGCCGCTTTCCACAGAGAAGTTCGAAAACATCTAGAGAATCGGATGATGCAGGAAAGCGATACTATGGCAGAAAATATGGCTATAGCAAAAGTTTCGGAAACAGCTCAGGTGGAGTTGCCTGAGACGCTCGTCCGCCGCCAGATGGAAGGTACGAAAAAGAAGGATGCAGAAGAAGCTCAGAAACGATTCCAGAAAAGTATGAATGATGTATTACAAGCATCTGGAATGAGCCCGGAAGAATATGAAGAGAAGATTAAAAAACAGGCAGAAGTAGTTGTTCTTCAATATCTTGTTCTTGATGCTTTAGCAAGTAAATTTGACATTTCTGTGGAGAAGTCTGATTTTGAAGAAGAACTGGCTCCTTTGGCAACTGCATACAAGCTTAGTACGGATAATTTACTTCGCGCTGTTTTTAAAGATCAAAATAGAATCACAGAGATGGGCAACAGGATTCGATATAGGAAAACCGTAAAAGAACTATTAAACCGAGTTAGAGTAAAGGAAGTGGAAAAGCTTTCTCCTGCTGAAGAAGAAAAGGCTGAATAATCATAAAAACACGCACCGAGGTGAGCGTTTGGAATAAATAGAGTAGGTGGTGAAGATATGCTCATACCAATGGTGATTGAACAAACCGGACGAGGCGAAAGAGCTTATGACATATATAGTCGCCTCTTAAAAGACAGAATCATTTTTTTAGGTGATGCTGTCGATGACAATATAGCCAATACAGTTGTAGCACAGCTATTGTTTTTAGAAAGTGAAGATCCAGATAAAGACATTAATTTATATATAAATAGCCCCGGGGGCGTGGTCTCAGCAGGGTTGGCTATTTATGATACGATGCAATATATCAAGTGCCCTGTGTCGACCATTTGTATCGGTCAAGCTGCAAGTATGGCAGCGGTTCTTCTTACTGGCGGAGCGGCAGGAAAGCGAATAGCTCTTCCCAATGCCAGAATCATGATACATCAGCCTCTTGGCGGAACGCAGGGGCAGGCAACAGATATAGAAATACATGCCAAAGAAATATTGAAGCTGCGTGAGCGTCTCAATGATATACTGATTAAACATACGGGGCAAACTCGAAGAAAAATTAAGGCCGATACTGAAAGAGACTTTTTTATGTCAGCAGATGAAGCGGTTGCCTACGGGATCATCGATAAAGTTATACAGTCCAGAGTATAAGCCTTTCCCGTAATAGCGGCCTATAGATTTTAGAAAGGGAGCCCTCATGCGGTGCTCCCTTGTTTCTGTTTGATGCCCCCAGCTTTAAGGAGGTTAGAAGAATGGTTACTTTTGACAATAAAGGGAAAGACGGCAACAAAGATGTTTTACGATGTTCCTTTTGCGGAAAAGGACAAGAGGAAGTACGTAAACTCATAGCTGGACCTGGAGTTTATATATGTGACGAGTGCATCCATCTGTGCAACCTGATCCTCAACGAAGAGACAAATGAGGGAGTTGTAAAAGAGAGTCCAGAATTTACTCTTTCTCTAAAAGAAATACCCAAACCAGTTGAGGTAAAAACTTTTTTAGATCAATACGTTATTGGTCAAGAAGATGCAAAAAAAACGCTTTCTGTGGCTGTTTACAATCATTTCAAGCGAATTAGCGCTCCGCGAGATGAAAATGATGTGGAACTACAAAAAAGCAATGTCCTTCTTCTTGGCCCTACAGGATCTGGCAAAACTCTTTTAGCTCAGAGCCTTGCCAGGAAATTGAATGTTCCTTTTGCTATGGCAGATGCCACAACTTTAACCGAGGCTGGATATGTGGGGGAGGATGTAGAGAATATTCTCGTCAGACTCCTGCAAGCTGCTGATTATGACGTTGCTGCTGCAGAAAAAGGCATTATTTATATTGATGAGATTGATAAAATAACTCGTAAATCTGAATCGCCATCTATTACCAGAGATGTTTCTGGCGAAGGGGTTCAGCAAGCCCTACTTAAGATTCTTGAAGGAACTCTTTCTAATGTACCCCCGAAAGGGGGGCGCAAGCATCCCTATCAAGACTTTATTCAAATCGATACCACTAATATCCTCTTTATTTGCGGAGGCGCTTTTGATGGGGTAGAAGATATTATTGGGCGAAGAGTTAACAAAAAAATGATCGGTTTCGGAGGAGAAGTTCTTAGCGCTCAAGACCGACGTAAATATGAGCTTATGAAGCAAGTTCAACCAGAAGACCTCATGTCTTTCGGTTTTATTCCAGAGTTGATTGGCCGACTCCCCGTTATAGTACCGTTGGAAGAATTAGACGAGGAAGCATTGGCACGTATTCTTGTAGAACCGAAAAATGCATTGGTACGACAGTATCAAAAAACTTTCGAAATAGAAGGCGTGAATTTAGCTTTTGAAGATGACGCTATTAAAGCGATAGCAACTCTGGCGCGTAAAAAAAACACGGGCGCTCGAGGACTACGATCGATTATGGAATCTATCATGCTTGATCTCATGTACGAAATTCCTTCCCGGTCAAAAGAAGTAGAAAAAATAATCATAACTAAAGATGCCGTGGAAAAAGGCACATCTCCTATTATCAAACTAAAAGGGAAAGAGGAGGTAGCCTAATCGATGTCTATCGTTTCACAAAAGGCGGAACGATATTATGTTCTACCTGTACGAGACATAGTAATATTTCCAGGCGTCATAGTGCCTCTCTATGTCGGTAGAGAACGCTCTCTCAAAACAGTTGAAAAAGCGAAACTAGAGGAAAAACCTCTTTTTATCGTAACTCAAAAGGATTTAAGCATAGAAGATCCCGATTTTCAGGATTTATATACGTCAGGAACTACCTGCCGTATTCTTCAAATGATCCGCATCCCGGACGGGAGTGTCAAGGTTCTTGTAGAGGGTCAACAAAGAGGGCGTCTTTGCGAATATATTAAAGGTGCTGAAAGCACTGAAGGAGAGGTAGAAACTGTCCTTTGGGAAAAGAATCAAACAGAAAATTATGAGGCTCTCAAAAGAAGCATTTATGAACTGTTCGAGCGGTATGTTTCTCTTCATACCAAGATACCCAAGGAAATTGTAATTGCTGTAATGAACATAGAAAACCCTTGTGAACTTGCAGATATAGTTGCATCTCATCTTCGAATAAAAACAGAGGAGAAACAAGCGCTTCTAGAAATAACTGAACCAGAACGATATATGAAACAACTCATAAAGACGCTTATGGAAGAAATTGACCTGCTCGAGTTGGAACAATCTATACAGGAACAAGTTCGGCAGAAAATGGAACAAGGTCATCGCGAGTACTATCTTCGAGAGCAGCTCAAGATTATACAGGGAGAATTAGGGGATGAAGACCCTTTCTCCGATTCCCAGGGATACATAAAGAAAATAGAAGAGACACCTATGCCTGAAGATGTTCGAAAAAAAGCACTTGGAGAAGCAAATCGCCTCTCTAAAATGCCATCTATATCCTCAGAGGCAAGTGTATTAGTCACATATCTAGATTGGATTCTGGCTTTGCCGTGGGAAAAGAACACCGAAGAAAACCTTGACCTGAAAAGAGCAAAGAAAATTTTAGATGAGGATCACTATGGACTCTTAAAGGTGAAAGAACGTATTCTCGAGTTTTTAGCCGTACGTCTTTTAGCAGGAAAACAGGCGAAGGGGCAAGTTCTTTGTTTCGTAGGCCCTCCCGGGGTAGGAAAAACATCTCTTGCCCAATCCATAGCAAGGGCTCTAGGGCGACGTTTTGTAAACTTCTCTTTAGGGGGGGTAAGGGACGAAGCAGAGATACGAGGGCACAGACGTACATATGTGGGGGCTCGGCCAGGGCGAATTATCCAAAAGATGCGCCAAGCAGGAACCAAAAATCCTGTTATGCTTATGGATGAAATTGATAAAATCGGCCAAGATTTTCGAGGGGATCCTGCTGCAGCTCTTCTGGAAGTTCTCGATCCCTCACAGAATCAAGAATTTGCCGATCACTATATTGAGGCTGCCTTTGATTTAAGCGATGTTATTTTTATTACAACTGCCAATGTAACCCATACAATTCCAGCGCCACTTCTTGATCGAATGGAAGTGATTCGTTTACCTGGCTACGTTGCAGAAGAAAAGATTCACATCGCTAAAAAACATCTTCTGCCTCAACTTTTGATAGAACATGGTTTATCGACGGAGAATTTACAACTAACGCCTAAAGCATTGGAAAAAGTAATTACAGATTATACTCGTGAAGCTGGCGTGCGTAATCTGAAGAGAAACCTGGCTACCATATGCAGGAAAGTTTCTCGTCATATAGTTGAAGAAGGAATGAGAGAAAAAATAGTAGAAGAAAAAGTAAAGGTAGGAGTTAATGACTTAAAGAATTATCTTGGAGCTCCTCATCTTTACGATGTTCATCTGCCTCGAACTAAACAAACTGGCACAGTCGTAGGGTTAGCCTGGACAGAAAGCGGGGGAGATGTTCTTGTTATAGAAGCCGTTTCTATGCGAGGGAAAGGGGACATTATACTTACAGGTAACTTGGGTAATATAATGCAAGAATCAGCACAAACAGCTCTTGGCTATCTTAGAGCTCACGCTGAAGTTTTGGGAATCGACCATATCAACTGGAAAAACATAGATATTCACTTACACGTACCGGAAGGCGCTATTCCCAAAGATGGTCCTTCAGCAGGGATTACAATGGCAGTAACCATGCTTTCCGCATTAAGCAACAGAAAAGTACTGCCCGGGGTAGCTATGACAGGAGAAATAACTTTACAGGGAAGAGTCCTCCCTGTAGGGGGGATACGGGAAAAAGTGCTTGCGGCAAAGAGACAAAAAGTAAAGAAGATCATTTTGCCCAGCGCCAATAAAATAGATGTAGAAGAAATGGAAGATTGGATGACACAAGGGCTTGAATTCCATTTTGTGGATACCATTCCTGACGTTTTTAAGTTTTCAATGGAGGACTAATATTTTATGTCTTATAGTTGGAATGCCAAACTTCTTGCAACAGCTTTTAAACAAGACCAATTCCCAGGGGAATCTCTTTCAGAGATTGCCTTTGCTGGGCGTTCCAACGTAGGTAAATCTATGTTGCTTAACGCTTTAACAGACAGTAAGCTTGCTCATATAGGCGCTACTCCAGGTAAAACTCGTAGCGTTAATTTCTATAAGATAACGGCTGCAAAAGATTTTATACTTGTAGATCTTCCTGGTTATGGTTTTGCTGCAAGGAGTCACCAAGAGAGAGGCATATGGGCCCATCTTATAGAAGACTACATCCTTCGGCGTCAAACACTTAGATTACTTATTCATCTTGTGGACTTCCGTCACGGATTACTGCCCAAAGACAGAGAATTACAAGAGTGGACAGCTCAAATAGATGTCCCTGTGCTTGTTGTTTTTACAAAAGCCGACAAAATAGCGAAAGGACGCCGTAAAGGGCTCCTTCATGCCTATATTAGAGACGGACTAAAATCTATAGAAGTCCCATTTATTGTTTCTGCCCAAGATAAAACGGGAATTGTCGAACTTAGGCAATTCTTGACAAATTACCTTGACGGAGAGTAAATACTGTAAATTCCCAGTGAAGAATTAAGAAATAGATTATGGAGGGGGACTTTCAATGGCTACACGTATTAGAGAAATAGAAAAAAACTACGATCCTACACCCATTGAGGATAAATGGTATTCATGGTGGTTGAAAACAGGGCTTTTCCATGCTGAAGTAGATCCATCAAAGGAAGCATTTTCTATAGTGATACCTCCTCCCAATGTAACAGGCTCTCTTCATATAGGCCATGCTTTCAACAATACTTTTCAAGACATTATTTGTCGATACAAACGGATGGCAGGATATAACGTTCTTTGGCTGCCAGGCACAGATCATGCTGGTATAGCAACTCAAAATGTGGTAGAGCGCTCTCTGGCAAAAGAGGGTATCTCTAGGCATGATCTGGGACGGGAAGAGTTTGTAAAAAAAGTCTGGGAGTGGAAAGAAGAGTATGGTAACCGCATTATTGAGCAGATGAAAAAACTTGGCAACTCCTGTGATTGGGATAGAGAGCGATTTACTCTCGACGAGGGTCTTTCCAAAGCTGTTCGTACTGTTTTTGTACGACTCTACAAGAAAGGGCTTATTTATAAGGGGCGCTATATTATTAACTGGTGTCCCCGCTGCCATACTGCTTTATCTGACATAGAAGTGGAACATGAAGACGTAGCAGGTCATCTCTACTATGTGAAGTACCCCTTTGTAGATGGAGAAGGGGCTCTTATCGTTGCAACAACCCGTCCAGAAACCATTCTTGGCGACGTGGCAATAGCTGTTCATCCTCGAGCTGAGCAGTATAAACATCTTATTGGGAAAAAAGTTCGGGTTCCTCTAACAAATAGAGAGATTCCTATTATTGAAGACATCATGGTGGATCCTGAATTTGGGACAGGTTGCGTAAAAATCACCCCAGCTCATGACCCGAACGACTTTCTTGTGGGACAACGTCACAACCTCGAGCAAATCCAGGTGATAGATGCCGATGGCTTTATGAACGAAAACGCCCTATCTTACAAGGGGCTCTCTGTTATGGAAGCTCGGGAACATACTATAGAGGACTTGAAAAAACAAAATCTTATAGAAAAAATTGAAGAAATACAACATTCAGTAGGGCATTGTTATCGATGCCATACCATGGTTGAGCCGTATCTTTCTGAACAGTGGTTTGTTAAAGCTAAACCACTTGCTGACGCAGGAATAAAAGCGGTAGAAGAAGGAAAAATAACATGGATCCCTGAGCAGTGGCAAAAAATTTATTATCAGTGGATGGAGAATATTAGAGATTGGTGTATCTCTCGCCAACTATGGTGGGGACATAGAATTCCTGCCTGGACGTGCGATGACTGCGGGCACATCACAGTTTCTGAAGAAGATCCCACCACATGTGAAAAGTGCGGAAGCTCTCACATACATCAAGATGAAGATGTTCTTGATACGTGGTTTAGTAGTGCTTTATGGCCTTTTTCTACTCTTGGCTGGCCAGATGAAACAAAGGAGCTGAAATATTTTTACCCCACATCTTTACTCGTTACAGCTTTTGATATTATCTTCTTTTGGGTCGCTCGAATGATCATGATGGGACTTGAGTTCATGGATGAGGAACCCTTCAAAGAAGTGTACATCCATGCGTTGATTCGAGACGAAGACGGGCAAAAAATGAGCAAGTCAAAAGGGAACGTTATCGATCCTCTTACTATGATCGAGAAATACGGGGCCGATTCTCTTCGCATGACATTGGCAGCTCTTACAGTTCAAGGAAGAGATGTTTTGCTCAGTGCTAATAAAATAGAAACGTACAGACTTTTCATGAATAAACTATGGAACGCCAGTCGTTTCGCTCTGATGAATCTCGAAGAAGACTGTTCAATAAAGCCTCTTCCCCAAAAAGAGTCCATGAGGCTTCATGACCGCTGGATTCTCTCTCGAACCCAGTATGTCATAAACGAAGTAACAAAACTTCTAGATGGATATTTTATCGGGGAAGCGGCTCGGTTGCTCTATGACTTCATTTGGGGGGATCTCTGCGATTGGTACCTGGAAATGTCGAAACCCGCATTGAAAAGCGATGAAGGGGCAAAACGCAGACAAGACACTCAGGCAGTTGTAGAATATGTTTTCAGGACAGTGCTCCAGTTGATGCATCCTTTTATACCTTTCCTCACGGAGGAATTATGGCACATCTTTGGATTCAGCAAAGACTCTATTGAGAGAACTTCGTGGCCTGTCTCTTCTGCCGAGTTGCTTTCAGTAGAAGACGATGGTCTAATGAGCACATTACAGGAGTTCATTAGAATTACTCGTAACTTGAGAGCCGAAGCTCGAGTAGCCCCTCAACAGAAGATAGATCGAGTCATTTTACAAACAGACGACGAAAAACTAAGAGATATTGTTCACAAAAACATGGATATGATCTCACTTCTCGCTAAAGTAAAAGCTGTTGAAATTATAGGAGACAGCGATGAAAAACCTCACGGTTGCTTGGCTTCTGTTGTCGCAAATGGAGAAATTAGCCTTGAAGTAGGCGGGCTACTTGATATCGAAGCTGAGATAGAGCGCCTTGAACAAGAGCTTCAAGGTCTCGCGAAAGATATAGAAAAAATGAATAAAAAACTCGCAAACGAAAACTTTATCTCAAAAGCACCAGAAGAAGTAGTGGAAAAAGAACGCATCCGATTAGCTGATAACCAGAACCGTTATCAAAGAATACGTGACAATATTAGCAGTCTAAAAAGGTCCTGAGGATAATGAACAACTATTATAAGTACGAAAATATAGAAAAAGAATTGGCTCTTTATGCAAGCCCGGGTATTCACCCGGGCTTGGAGCGTATATCACGTTTGCTTGCTCTGTTAGGCCATCCAGAAAATAGTTTTCCCGCTATACATGTGGTAGGAACTAACGGGAAAGGGTCTACTTCCGCGTACATGGAGTCGGTCCTTCGCCATGCTGAGCTTAAAACGGCCATGTACACAAGTCCACATCTCATTCATATGGGAGAGCGCCTCTTAATAAACGGGAGTATGCTTACATCAGAAGAATGGCAGCGTGGCGCTGAAAAGGTTATAAATACCATTTGCAATGACAAAGCCTTATCACAAGATCCTCCCACGTACTTCGAAGTCTTTACTGCTGTCGCCTTTGTTCTCATCGCAGAGGCTCATGTAGATATCGCTGTTATAGAAGCGGGAATGGGAGGACGATTAGACGCTACCAATACGTTAGGGAATGTCCTCCTTACAGTAATTACTTCTATTTCCATGGATCACATGGATTTTCTAGGGACAACGTTAGAAGCCATAGCCATGGAGAAATTCGCCGTTATACGTGAACAAACCCCGGCGATATTTACAGGAGAACCTTCCTCTCTCATATCTCTTTTTGAAAAAGAAGCAGATAAAAAACATTCTAAGGGAGTAGTTGTCTCTAAATCTTATGAGTGGCAACAGGAAGAATCTTCTTTAAAAGGCTCCACCTTTTCTCTAAAAAACAAAGAGAATGAAGGGAAATGTTATCCTCATATCCATACCCCTCTCATTGGCTTATATCAGATACAAAATGCATCTTTGGCTATAGCAAGTCTCTCTATTTTACGCTCTGTCTTCCCTCAAATTTCGGAACAAGCGCTTTACGACGGACTTACTCACACACAATGGGCAGGTCGAATGGAGCTAGTCCCGTATGATCCTCCCTTATTGCTTGACGGAGCACATAACGATGATGGTATCGCCCGGCTTGTAGAAAGTCTTTCTTTTCTCGGTATCTATAGACCCGAAAAAAAGCTAACCATTGTTTATGGTTCCATGAAAGATAAAGAGCATAACAAGGCACTCGAAAGATTGAGTCATCTAAGACCTCGATTAATATGCACAGAGGTCCCAGGGATGGAGCGATCTGCTCTAGCAGAATCTCTTTGCGCTGAAGCTAGTCATTATGAATGGACTTTTACCCCAGAGGGTATTTCTGATCCTATAGAAGCCATAAAAAAAGCTGGAGAAGCGAGCGATATAGTTGTATGTTGTGGGAGTCTTTATCTTATAGGCTATGTAAGAACACGTCTTATGGAGAGAGACCATTGTTACCCTTTCTATCATGAAACGCGCCTATAATCTTTCATGTATTGATAGACAGCATATATTAACCTATCTTTGTCCGGAAGAAAAGCCTTTTTTCCGAGCCCGTATTTTTATGAAGGGGCCTCTCATGGAAAGGGCAAAGGGAGATCCATTTCTTTCTCGTCAGCTTATTGAGGCGAATATAGCTTTTATAGGAAAGGGTTCAGGACAAACCATAGCCCCTCACCAAGTACACGGGGTAGATATTCTTTTACCATCTCAAAATAATATACTACCTGCACGACCTCATGCTGACGGTATTTTTTTATCAGGTACAGATTATGAAGGGAGTCTACGTTATGCTGATTGTATGCCAGTACTTATAGCGTCTCCTGTACCGACACCATGGGTACTTATGTTGCACTCAGGATATAAAGGAACTGTGCGCAACATAGTGAGTTCTGGTATGGCTGTTGTACGCTCTCATATAAAAGAACAAAATTTCAACCGAGTTTACGCTTGGGTGGGTCCTGGCATAGGGACGGAGACATATTGGAGGGACGAAGGTGATGAATGGTCCCACCAAGGGATTAAAAATTTATCCTCCTTTTTTTATCGAAAAGAGGGAAAACGAATTTATTTTAACTTACTTGGAGCCATAAGAGAGCAGCTTCAGGTTGAGGGGCTTCAGGGAAAAAACATTAACTCTATACCAATTTGTACTTATAAAGACGAAAAAATTTGTTATTCTTATAGGCGAGGCGACCTGCACTCTCGAATGTTTTTTCTTGCCTCGCTATAATTATGCCACTTTTAAATATATAACTGTGAGAATATATAAAGAGGAAGACTCATAGAGTATTACCGACAAAGTCGCAAGGAGTGATCCCCAAATGGATCTGCAACGAGTGGGTGTCATAGGTGTGGGGCACCTGGGACAGCACCACGCCAGAGTTTATACCGAGTTGCTTGGAACTCAATTAGTAGGAGTAGTCGACCAGAACGAGGCCAGAGCAGCTGCGATAGGAGAAAATTTAGGCGTCCCCTTTTTTACCGACATGGATGAATTTATTCGAAAGGCACGGCCAGATGCAGTCAGTGTAGTTGTACCAACAAGCCTTCATTTTGAAATTGCTAAAAAAGCCCTTTTGAATGGGATTCATGTTTTAATAGAAAAGCCGGTAACGACAACTGTACAAGAGGCAGAAGAGCTTCTGCGGGTAGCTGCTGAAGAAGATCTTGTTTTACAGGTAGGTCATATTGAAAGATTCAATAGTGCAGTGCAATACACATCGAAAGTAGTAAAGGAACCTTTATTTCTTCAGTCTCGACGTCTAGGTCCCTTTTCTCCTCGTATTAGTGATGTTGGTGTTGTGCTGGATCTCATGATCCATGACATTGATATCATCCTATCTTTGGTTCATTCGGAGATAGAAAACCTTTCAGCCACGGGACGATGTATACGAACTGATCATGAGGATATAGCTTCAGCTCAAATAACTTTTAAAAATGGAGTTATGGCTCATATCCTTGTAAGCCGAGTCTCTGAGCGGAGGCTTCGGCAACTTGAAATAATGGAACCTGAACGGTATCTAGCTATCAACTATGAAACACAAGATGTATCTATCAACCGTTGCGTAAGACATGAAAATGGAAGTCTTGTAGAAGTTATAGAACATCCTGTATTTCCCAAAAGCGAACCTCTTAAATTAGAATTACAGCATTTTGTCACCTGTGTAAGGGAAGGGAAACAACCGCTTGTAGGAATTATGGATGGGAAACGAGCTCTTGAAGTAGCTATCTCTGTGTTAAAACAAATACATCTTGACGGTCAAAACGACGTCAAAGAAGCTTCCTCCCAATAAAACCTTTCCAAGCCGGAAGAATATATTCCGGCTTTCTGTATTTTCTATTTTTATCATTATTATCTTATAGTTATATAATTCACTATATACTTTTTGAGTAGTTTTATAGTTTTATATGCGTTATGCTTACATTGATTTTGATAAAATATCTTACAAAGAGGGATTAAATATGCCCGTACAAAATTCTAATGCTCTTACTGCTATAGGGATGTTTTTAGGTGCCCTTTTTGTTGCTAAATTAGTAATAAAAATCAGAAAAGGAGATTTGCCTGGAGGTAAAATATGGGTTTTTTATCTCCGCATGCTTTTAGGATTCCTTATTGCTGGTGCTATTATATTAGGTCTTTATTCTTTTGCAGGAGTGAATTGACATTATGAAAAAATTTATAATTATCTTCCTTCCCATTTTTTTTGTAAGTACTATACTAATATGTTTCTCTTCTCAAATACATGCGTTAGAATTGCCTCCAGCTCAACGTCAAGAGGCCGAAAAATATTTTCTTAAGGCTTATACTGCTTTTCTCTCTCGCGATTACTGGGGATCTTGTGATTACTTGAATCAGGCGTTAGATTTAAATACGTATATGGTTGACTATTATCTGCTTAAGGCCCTTAACTTACAATCTATAGGTCAGTTGGATGAAGCTAAACGTACCTTAAGATATTATATGGAAGTGCGCCCCAACGATAGTTCAGCTCAACGTTTACTTGGAGATTTAACTACGGAAAAAGACTATATCAATACTTGTCTTTTCAAAAATATAGACTCTTCTTTTCAGTGGGAAATCCTACAAAAAAAACTAAAACAGACAGCAAACACATCTCTTTTTAAGCCTATTAATATACAAGGTTTAGGTAAGGGGGTAATTTCAAATGGATTATGGGCGCTTCCTGATCAAATAGGCGATATTCTTTGGTTTTTTTCACCTGAAACCGGTTCTGTCATTTCTTCACCTGTAAAAGAACCTGCGTCAGCAGTATTTATGAATGAGCGAATCCTCCTTGTCATGGGAAGAAGGGGGGAAGTGTATCGTCTCTCTTTGTCAGATAATGCCACTGCACCTCAAGTAGAAGAGCTGGGAGCTCTTTCTTGCACTGTATCAGACATAGTATGGCAATCAGATTCAGAATTTATTGTGGCGAATATAAGCGGCCGTAATCTTCTTTTTGTTTCCTATCCCGACCTTCAGATTAAAAATACATGGGTTCCAGAGTCAACAAAAAAACCTTTTGAACCTTCGGCTCTTGCTTCTTATGGTCCGTGGATAGCTATTGCTGATCGCAATAATGACACTGTCTTTCTTCTTAATAAAGTTACTCGTGAGATTAAAAATATTTGCATCTCGCAGCCACGGGATATAGAGTGGGGAATAGATGGATCTTTGTTCATTGTCTCGGATAAAGGAAGCCTTATGCAAGTAAAAAATTGTTTCTCTCAAAATGAAAGTAAAACCTCTATTCTCTCTGTGGATATGTCGGGTTGTTGGTCTCTATTGCGGGATAGAGACATTATTTGGGGAGTGGACACTCGAGGTCTATATCTTTGGGAAATATGGCCTCTTCCAGACCCAACTCTGTCACAAGGTTTTTTCTTTGCATATGAACCTACTCTTCAAAGAAACAACGACGGCTCCGATTATCTTCGCTTGAAAGGCGCTTTTTCTGCTCCGTATTATGCATATAGCAACCAGAACCCTTTTATCGCATCTGCTGTTTGGGGAGGACAAAACATGAAGCCTACAGTATCACTTTTACCCTCTATTCAATATAGCCAGATTGCTTTCATAGAAATTACCGCAGAAAAAGCTGTCCCTCTTATAGAACGTATCCGACAGATATGGGAGCGACAAAAAGAAACCCTTCGGCACATTGTTCTTTCTGAAGCTTCTATTTTAGAACCAGAGGAACTTGCGTCGCTTGTTTCTTTTTGTATTCATAATGGTATAGCCCTCTCTTTTTCTGTATCTGATGGCGGTGCTTGTATGTGGATGGAGCGAGCCGCTGCTTTGACTGGTGGAACCGTAGCACCCACGCCAGAGTTAGCAGCCGCTTCCCAAGTAAAAAACAAGATTCTCTCAATAGAAATGTCCCTCCCTGCAGTAAAAGGGGTATCGGGCTATTCGGAACAATCCATGTTGTCTCTTTATATAGACTTAGGGCTATTACAAATGCGAAATTGGTTGCCTTTATGGCCAGAAATAGTAGGAACCTATTAAAAAACAGTGGTATTTTACGCAGCTTTTTATAATGGGAGGCGAGGATGTATGTCTAAAAAAGAAAATATCCCAGAAATTCTAGAATTGAAACAAGCGTATGAAGCCCAAGTAGCTAAAACTATGGAAAAACGCCCTGAACGTCGGAAAGAATTCCGAACGGGAGGAAATATTCCTCTCAATCGCGTCTATGATCCCACAGACTTGGAAGGGTTGAATTATGCCAGAGATCTCGGGTATCCAGGCCGTTACCCCTACACACGCGGCGTACAACCGACAATGTATCGCGGGCGACTTTGGACGATGCGTCAGTACGCAGGTTTTGGAACGGCAGAAGAATCGAACGAAAGGTATCGTTACTTACTTTCTCAGGGACAAACAGGGCTCTCTGTAGCCTTTGATCTCCCCACGCAGATTGGATACGACTCTGATCACCCAATGGCCCAAGGAGAATGCGGAAAAGTAGGAGTAGCCATCGATAGTCTTGCTGATATGGAGATTCTTTTTGACAAGATTCCTCTCGATAAAGTTTCCACCTCAATGACTATTAACGCTCCTGCGAGTGTTTTGCTTGCCATGTATATTTGTGTGGGTGAAAAGCAGGGAGTGTCTATGGACAAACTCTCAGGAACTATACAGAACGATATTCTTAAAGAATATATCGCCAGAGGCACTTATATTTTTCCGCCTAAACCTTCTATGCGTCTCATTACCGACATATTTGAATTCTGCAGCAATAATGTTCCTAAATGGAACACTATCTCTATTTCTGGCTATCACATTCGAGAGGCTGGAAGCACAGCTGCTCAGGAAGTAGCCTTTACATTAGCAGATGGGATAGCTTATGTGGAAGCAGCACAGAAGAAAGGCCTTGATCCCAACGTGTTCGGCCAACGCCTTTCTTTCTTCTTCAATGCTCATAATGACTTTTTGGAAGAAGTGGCTAAGTTCCGAGCAGCGAGAAGGATGTGGGGCAAGATTATGAAGGAGCGTTTTGGCGTAACAGACCGTAAAGCTCAGATGTTGCGATTCCATACGCAAACCGGAGGTTCTACTCTTACCGCACAACAGCCAGAAAACAATATTGTCAGAGTAACTATGCAGGCTTTAGCTGCTGTTCTAGGCGGAACACAGTCTCTCCATACTAATAGTATGGACGAAGCCCTTGCTCTTCCTTCAGAGAAAAGTGTCGGCATTGCTTTAAAAACGCAGCAGATTATTGCATATGAATCAGGGGTAGCCGATACTATTGATCCACTCGCTGGGAGTTATGTTATCGAGTCTCTTACCAATAAAATCCAAGAGAGAGCAGAAGAATATATCTCTCAAATTGATAACATGGGCGGCATGTTAATAGCCATAGAAAAAGGATATGTACAGAAACACATTCAAGATTCTGCTTATTCTTATCAAAAAGCTGTGGAAAGCGGAGACGCAATTGTAGTTGGGGTCAACAAGTTCCAGATAAAAGAAGATCATGCAGATATGAATCTACTAAAGGTGGATGAGTCTGTAGGAGAAAGGCAAGTTCAAAAATTAAAAGAACTTCGAGAAAAACGAGATAATTTAAAGGTTAAAAACACCTTAGAAAATATAAGAAAAGCTGCTCGAGATGAATCTGTAAATCTTATGCCTCTCATATTGGAAGCAGTGCGTAATTACGGAACAGAGGGTGAGATTTGCGGAGTACTACGAGAAGAATTCGGTGAATATACAGAGAATATTATTCTGTAATTGGAGGAATGAGCTATGGCCGAAAAGAAAATTCGAGTCGTTATTGCCAAACCCGGTCTTGATGGACATGATCGGGGAGCTAAAGTAGTAGCACGAGCTCTCCGCGATGCAGGTATGGAGGTTATTTATACTGGTCTTCGTCAGACACCTGAGCAAATAGTGGATACAGCAATACAGGAAGATGCTGATGCTATAGGTATCAGTATATTGTCTGGTGCTCATGCTTATTATTTCTCTAAAATTATTGGGTTGCTTAAAGAGCGTCATGCAGAAGATATTATTGTTTTCGGAGGAGGGGTTATTCCAGACGCTGATATACCCGCCCTCTTGGAAATGGGAGCTGGAGCTATTTTTGGCCCTGGAACTCCTACAACTGTATGCGCTGAATGGTTAGAAAAAGCAGTAGCGGAAAAACGTGCGAAAGAGACTGTTTAACAGTGAGCGTCCTTGCTGAAAGAGCTTTACGAGGTGACGTTAGAGCTTTGGCTCGCATTATTTCTCTTGTAGAAAATGAAGAGCCCGAGGGGGAAGAGATTATAAAACATCTCTATCCTCATACAGGTCGTGCTCTCATTATAGGCATCACTGGAAGCCCTGGCGCCGGCAAAAGCACTCTTGTAGACAAAATCATCGCTGAATTCAGGAAAAAAGGGCGTACTGTGGGTGTCATAGCCGTAGATCCATCTAGCCCTTTTAGTGGCGGCGCCATACTTGCAGACAGAATTCGAATGCAAAGACATGCTAACGATCCAGAAGTCTTCATTCGTAGTATGGGAACTCGAGGTTCCTTGGGAGGAGTTAGCCGAAGCACTCGAGAAGCTGTGGAAATATTAGATGCATGTGGCAAAGATGTAGTTATTATAGAAACAGTTGGAGTCGGACAATCAGAGATAGATATTGTTAAGCTAGCTGATACAGTTTGTCTCGTTCTCGTTCCAGGAATGGGAGATGACATTCAAATAATGAAAGCCGGGATTATGGAAATAGCTGACCTTTTCGTAGTTAATAAAGCAGATCGTCCCGGAGTTGAAAAAGTTGTAACTGAAATAAAGCTCATGTTAGACCTCATAGGGACACCGGATTGGCGCCCTCCTATCTATACTACGGTAGCAGAAAAAGGAGATGGGGTTACGGAGCTCGTGGAAGGGATGGAAGAGCATAGAAAATTCCTGAAACAAAGTTCTCATGGGGAAAAGAGAATGAAGGACAAAGTAATCCAGGAAATAAAAGATATTATGAGCCGCGAAATAGCTAAAAAAATTGAACATTCATGGGAAAACCATGGCGCAGATGTTCACGTAAAGGCTGTATTTGAAAAAGAAATGGACCCCTATACAGTCGCTCATTCTATATTGAAAAACATAATATCGGAAAATAAATTGAGGGAGGGGGCAAGTGAGCGATGACGAATCGCAGC